>CAZAKO010000006.1:12037-41623 GCA_964485745.1 uncultured bacterium | reverse complement strand
TATACTTTCCTGGCAGCAGTTGCAGTATTTGAGGGACTCGAAATGTTGGGAGGCAGCGCCTCTAAACTTGATCTTAAATGGCCTAACGACGTCCTGCTTGAGGGGCACAAGCTCTGTGGCATCCTGGTGCAGAATCGGCTGGTCGGAAATGAGACGTCTCAGATTGTGATTGGTATTGGTATCAATGTTAATCAGCCAGCGAATTTTTTTAACGGCGAGCTCAGTCAGGGGACCTCTCTCAACATTACCCTGGGGAGAAATATGGATCGAATCGAGGTTTTAAAACGAGTGTTAGTCGGATTGGACCGTTGGTTATTTATTTTGGGTGATTCAGGGGAAATCGCTATTTTTAACCGCTGGAGAGCTCTGTGTAGCTCGATTGGGAAAAGGGTCTTGGTGAACGATGGGCGACAAATTTATACAGGGATCTTTAAGGATCTTTCCAATCAGGGCGGACTTGTCTTGGAGACCGGGGGACACTGCCGGGTATTTTATGCTGCTGATGTAACCTTGACCAAGGAGACGAGCGATGTTGGTTGTAATTGATATCGGCAATACCAATACGGTAATTGGCATCTATAAGGGGGCGCAGCTCCTCGGCAGTTGGCGGCTGGATAGCTCTCATGCCCGGACGGCAGACGAGTATTGGATTATGGTCAAATTATTGTGTGGTGATAACAAGCTCGACACAGCTGAGATTAGTGGGGTTATAATCAGTTCAGTTGTCCCGGATCTGACGGCGGCTTTCTTGAAAATGTCACAGAATTATTTATCACTTAACCCGGTTATTGTTAATTATCAGTTAGATCTGGGACTGAAGCTTTTGGTCCGGGAACCAAAACAATTAGGCGCTGATCGGCTCTGTAACATTGTCGCTGCAAATCAACTTTATCAATTCCCATTGATTGTGGTTGATCTCGGCACGGCAACGACATTTGATGTTCTGGATGATGCGGGGAATTACATTGGCGGGGCAATTTCGCCCGGTTTATTGACCAGCTCGCTCGAGCTGATCCGGAAGGCAGCTCAATTACATGAAATCGAACTGAGTTACCCCGATCATATCATCGGCAAGACCACCCAAGAGCATCTTCGCAGCGGACTGTTTGTCGGGCATATTGCCATGATTGAGGGAATAGTCGAGAGGATCAGGCAGGAATGTTCGCCGTGGCCAATGCAAGTAATAGCAACCGGTGGTTATTCGGAGGAAATTGCTCGCTATACGCGTATAATTGATGTAGCCCATCTCAACCTGACCCTCGAGGGGTTGCGTCTAATCTTTGAGCGTAACAGGATAGTATAACTGACTATGCGATTTTTTAATGATGTTTATCGTTTTATATCTTGCAACCGCCGCATGGTGATTACTTGGCTAGTGATTATTTTGGCAATCGTTTTAGGATTGTTGTTTAAAATTAACAAGGAAATTATTGCCGTAGCGGTGGTAATCTTTGGCATTATTGCGAATGCTTTTACCGGATTGGCGGCAATCATTGCTATGGTTCCGGTTGTTGGCCCACTGCTTATTAAGGTTTTGTCATTACCCCTGTTCTGGCTACTGAATGCCCTGGGTTATTTTGTTTCGGTTATTGCGATCCGTAAGGGTTTTGGCCGAGACATCGTAAATTATCGGATTATTACGGTAATTTTTCTAATCGGATTTGCGGTGGGATTCATCCTGGCGAAACTAATCTGAAGCCGGGAGTATCGTTGCCGAGAGAATCCGATCTCCCTTTTCGATCTTGAGGACAGTATCCATTCCTTCGACTACCTCGCCGAAACGAGTATAATTACAGTCGAGATGGTATTGAGGTGTAGTCGTAATGAAAAATTGTGAACCCTCGGTATCAGGGCCGGCACTAGCCATACCAACGGAACCGGTGTCATAGCCGAGGGGTGATTTTTCGGTTAGCAGGTGGTATCCTGGTCCACCCCAGCCGTCTCCCCGGGGATCACCGCCCTGAACAACAAAATTGGGAATGACCCGATGGAAAGTCAGTCCATCGTAAAACCCGCTTGCCACCAGGTCTAAAAAGGCGGAGGTTGTATAAGGGGCATAAAATCCATCGCAACAAATAATAAATAAACCCCTTGATGTGTTGAATCTGACCTTGGGATGGATTCCATATTCCCGTAATTTTTTCAGAGAAGAGAACAAGTATGCTTCGCAATAATCAGGTGGTTGCGGTAAATCCAGCTGGTAAACACTGGTCAATAAGTGATAACTCGCTTCACGCAGCTGTTTCTGATGGCTGGTGAGTAGGGGCTTGATGTGTATGGGGGCGTCGGGCGGTCGGATACTCTCAATGGCAGCCAGAACCTCCAGGGTGGACTCAAGATAATTGAAGTCATCCTGTTTTTTAAGGCAGGCATAGAGATCAGGAACCAGCTCGCCGATGTTGATTTTGCTCTGCCTGATGGTATTGGCTGCGATGTAATTTTGTACCGGATCGGTAGCAGCTAATCCCTTTTGCAGGAACGCTTTGTACTCTTCATCTGTAACAATTTGGTCTTCAAGAAGCTGGTCGAGAGAGGCACTAAGCCCGATGTAGGCGGTAGTGGCGACGTTTTTCTTGGGATACTGAATATATGGAAGTATATACTCAAAGTTGGTCCTATTCAGGTTTTTACATAACCCCGCTATTTTATCTAACAGGTAATCCTCCGTTACGGGAAACCTTTCCGAGATATATTCATTATTTTGGTCGAATTTTGAGTATAGTAGTTGAACGATAGCGCAACGAACGCCGGGTGATGATTTCTGGAAAAGGTTATGTAGAATTTCAATGGTAGATGGCGTGAGTCTGACCGCAGTCGGGCAATTTCCCAATGCAGCTGCAAGGACGTGAGGATTAGGATCACTCAAGGCTGCCAGCCAGAGTGAGTCTGCCAATAACAGACCGGGTATTGCCTGGACCGCCTCGTATCTAACCGACCATTCGGGATTATTGAGCAAGTCCCGATAAACACGATTTTTTTCAGGAAACTGGAGTGGCTTAAAAATTTTGGCTAAGGCCTGCCGGACTACAGGGTCATTACATTCTCGGGCGGTGAGTAGACCTTGAATGTGAGGAGATAAGATTTCAGGATCGCTGATTCGTTGTAGTGCGACCGCAGCCGCATGTCGGTTTTGGCTGTTTTTAGAACCGAGTGCTTCGACACACATTGCTACCGCAGTGGGTGAGTATATCTTTCTGTTAAAAAAATAAGTGAATGTCTTGAATAGGATATCCTGTGAGGTGGGCTGGATAATTTTATCGGTCAGCATTTTTAGTGATTGTGAATCACCAACCTTACCAATTGAGAGCACAATCTGATTGCGTATTTCGGATATCGGTTCGCTGTTAAGTCTTTGCGTCAATAATATGTTTGCTAAGGCGCAGGGTAATTGTCCCAACGCAAAAGCTGCTCCGATTCGAACCAGTTGAGAAGAGTCCTGTAAGAACGTTGATAGGTACGGTACAATCGTCGTATCTCTGCTGTTGGCAGCGGCAAGGCAAAGCCGGTAGCGGACCTCAGGATCGGTGTAAGTCTGTTTAAAAATTTTTGCTGCCTGCCGATTGTTCTGAGCTTCGATAATGTTGCGAACCGGCTTAGAGAATGGTTCTTTTGAGCAGGTTGAAAGGATGCAACTCCCCAAGATGCCGATTGCGATGAGAGCGTATTTATTGAAAATAGTTATTCTCCCCAGAATGAACTAACGTAGAGTCCGGCGCCAAGACCGACCAGCGGGACAGGTTCAATATAATTGGCGTTCTGAAAATGCAGGTATTCGGGGATCAAACCAAAATTCTGGTAAGCCTGTTCGGTAACCCACCGTTTTAGGGCCTCTGTCTTGGTAAAGTTAGTTGCTCTTTGATTGATGACTGACAATAGAATATCTCCGGGTACCCACTCATTTCTTGGTTTGTTTGTGGCAGCCGGGAAGCGCCTGTAACCATTATTGATAGCTAACTGTTTATCGAAAGCACTTAGGGTCCCCTTACAAATATTGTCTTGCGGAGTAAAAACCCAGAGCAGAGCAAAGGCACTGGCGGCATCAATGGGGATACCGGGGCTGGTCCCTTCCGTGTAGCCCTTGAGGGAGTTTTGGTCTTCGTTGTAGAGATTCAATTCGAACTGGCGGTGGAGTGCAATAGCAGCCTCTTCATAATTGCTGGCGCGCTGCTCGTCGTCGGCCATCCGGGCTAACCAGGCGGCATCCACTAGGCCGCGGTATGCAGCCGCAGTCGTGTAGGCATAATGCTTGGCGACTCCTGGATTAAATAGCCCGTTGTCTGCCCGCAGCAAGCCGCTCTCATCTCTCAGATTAATCAGGACATCGGCGATTTCGGTCGAGATTTTGGGCCAATAGTACTCTAAAAATTTTACATCATCGGTAATTTCGACATACTGCTTCAGATTCCACAACACAGTACCAAATCCAGCCAGGTAAATTTCGGGTCCGTAATCGCCGGAGTTCGAAGCTTCTGAGCCATTACCGTAATAATAGTTAACCGAGATTGCATAATGCTGCCCTAACCCGATAGAGCTCTCGCCGAATTTATAGTGCTTGTATTTGCCACAGCGGCCATTCATCAGAAATTGTAAAGTGCTCAATGCTTCTTCAAGATGACCCGATAAGATCAGGGCGTCAGTTGCATAACTCATATTTATCACCGTCGCATAGGCCGTGTTTGTGGGAAGGAAAGTGGAGATAATCTGGCCTCGCGCTGGGAATTTTTCACGACACTGCGCCATTTTCAGGACCGCCAAAGATTGGAGATAGACTGCGGATTCAATTTTATTGATATTAGCCGGGATTATTGTAGTCGAGTGCCAATTCTTCCACCACTTAATCTCGTCGGTTAGGGCAGTGAATCCCGGATGTTCATTTTTATACCTTCGAATAATATTGTATGGTTTAGCATTAGGATTCTCATCATAGTGGCAAACCACAAACAACCACTTGCGATTTTGCTCTTGAAATGACCATTTATTTACATACAGATTTTGATTTTTACCGGTGATTTCGAAATTAAGGGCATAGCTCCCCAATGAATCTCCCTCGAGGATTGCAAAGAAGACCCATATCGGTTTATCGATTGAGAAAGGTGCGAACGCATACTGGGTCAGCATCAGGTCCTTGCCTTTCTGTTGATGATAAATAATTCCAGTACCCTCAATATATCCAGTAGCAATGTTTGTTAATTCGGTGATTGGTATTTCGCGACGTTCCTTAAAAAGAATGGGACGTGCCGAAGTAAGCAGTGTCGGAGTTTTTGTTTTTTCGTCATATTGTGCGTATAAATGCGGTCTCAAGTTACTGAATTCACATTTTTTTATGTCATAGGTCGCCATCGCAATTCCATTGCTGAATGTCAGGATTGAGTAGGACGGGTGGGGTTGTGGATGCTCCGTTGACTTGGATAATTGCGGGGGTGCCGCGGCAATTTTTACCGGGCCGCGGATCATTCCCCCATTGCCCTGGCGATTGAAAATCCGGACAGCGATAAGGTTCCTTTTTGTCAGATAATTTGCCGGCAAAACGTAATACTGGAATTTTGCCGTGTCACCGGTCATTTGGTTTTCAGTTAAACCATTTTGTCCTACTAACCGGTTATTAATGAAAACCTGATCAGCATCTCGCACAATTCCCAGATGGAGGTAGAGGCTGTCTTGGGTAATTGTGACCGGGTTGAAATCGAAATATTTCCGATACCAGGCAAATCCATCATAGTTAGCAAACCCCTGATTTTCCCAGGAACCGGGCACGTTAATCGAATACCAGGCTGAGTCATTGAAACTTACTTTTGACCAGCTGGTATCGTCTCCAATATTGAAGAGCCAGGGACCATCCAGCGGAATATCAGCTTTAAGAAACGTGATTAAAACGATGTTAGCCAGAATGATTATAGTGTTTTTCACGGTGATAAAATTACAGTAAATTCTCGAAAAACTCAAAAGTATGAACAGCAAATATATACCAGCTTGAATTTTGATAAAATAGAATAGTTTTTGTCGTCATATTTCTTTAAAATTTGACATTGAAAATTGGCTGCATAATTTTGACCACAATAGATTTAAAAATATGAGTTTACTGACCAATCCACCACCTAATTACCTTGCTGGTTATGATCAAAAGATACTTGATTTGGTCAAGACAGGCAATTATGATCAGGCATTATGGGTGGCTGAGGAGGCTCTCGAATATTCTAGGAGCCATTTTGGGGAAAACCATCTTGAAACCGCCCAGACCATGAACAATCTCGCCTGGATTTACGATTTGCGGCAGAGGTATGCGGAGGCTGAAAGGCTTTACCGGCGGGTGGTTGCGTTAAAAAAAGCAGCTTGCGGAGCTACTGCAGTCGAACTGGTGCCGACTTTGGAAAACTTAAAGTCGCTCTATTTGCATCTCGCCCAATATAGCCAAGCCGAGAGAGTTTTGTGCGAGTTGATTAAAATTGTGCAGTCAAAGATTAAGCCGTGGTCCCTTCGAAAAGCAGTGTATTTATCTGAATTAGCTGAAGTGTATGAGAAGATGGCTAACCCGGCTTTGGCAGAGGTATGCTATCAGCAGAGCGCAGCGTTTATCGCGAGCACTATGCCCCTTGATCATCCTAATCTCGGGCGAGTATTTGCGAGATTGGCGGATTTTTATGTCCGCCAAGGAAAATACCAACGGGCAAGATTCTACTATCTCCGAGCGTACCGAATTATGAAAAGAAAATTGTCCTCGAAAAATCCAGATGTCCAGCATGCTAACGCCGGACTGGCGTTGTTGCAGGGTTTCTTCCCCGATGCTGAGCCAACCAGAGCGGAAGAGGAATAGGAAAAGATCAGCAACTGTATGTTTATTTTATATTTTTTATTGGGATTTATACTACTCTACTATGGTGCAGATTTCTTAGTCCGGGGGAGCTCCTCCATTGCCGTGTCTATGGGGGTCAAGAAGATTGTTATTGGATTAACTATTGTAGCTATGGGAACCTCTTTGCCCGAATTTGTCGTTAGTTTGTTTGCTGCCCTTGAGAAGGTAGATGGAGTGAGTATTGGAAATATTGTTGGGAGTAACCTTGCTAATATTTTGTTGATCCTCGGTCTGGCTTCGGTAATCCACCCGATTGGAGTAAGGCGAAGAATATTTATTCTCGAACTACCGGTCTTACTGCTCATCACCCTCCTTTTTATTATTTTTTGTCGCAATGGTCTGCTGAGTGGGCTTGAGGGTAGTATTATGTTAGTGATTTTTCTGACGTACATGATTTTTATCATCGCCAACCGGAAAGTGCGGGAATATCTGGAAGTGGGAATTGTTCCCGTGGAAAAGGGACACCTAAGGAGGAATGCACTTCTGATCATCCTCGGTATCGCGGGTTTAATCGTGGGTGGGCAGTTGACGGTTAGGGGCGCCATCGGCTTGGCACGGTTTTTTGGTATATCCGAGCTGGTTATTGGGCTTACGGTGGTTGCGGTAGGTACTTCACTACCCGAATTATTTACCAGCATAGTGGCGGTAATTAAGAAGGAAGATGAAATATCCATCGGTAATATTATCGGTAGCAATATGTTCAATACGGCTTTTGTATTAGGCTTAGTCCCGCTGATCCGGCCGCTGACCATTGATGCTAAAGTAATTCATTTTGATAATTTTCTTATGTTCGGTGTAACCCTGTTATTGTCTGGATTTCTGATTATTGAACGAAGGCTTACGCGGAGGGCTGGGATCATTTTGTTGGTTCTCTATATTTTCTTTATTTTGAACTTAGTTTTTCATTTTATTTGACAATTAATTGACTATTGTGAAAGTTGCCGTCTACCAGTTTGAACCTCAACGGGATGACAAATCTGTCAACCTGAAAAATATTACCGATACAATCTCGGGATACTCCAATATTCACCTGTGGATTTTGCCGGAATTGGCGACAACCGGCTATCTATTCGGTTCTTTAGAAGCCCTGCGATCCCAGGCAGAGCAAGTTCCCGCGGGCGCAACCTGCAGATTCATCCAATCGATTACTCGCAAACTAAATTGTGCCTTAATTCTTGGACTTGCCGAGAAGGAGGGTAATGATGTATTCAACAGCGCGGTTGTTTATGATCGCGGGAATTACTTGGGGAGATACCGCAAGATTCATCTTTTTGATCGGGAAAAGCGGCTTTTTGCAGCTGGCACACAGGAACCGCCGCTGTTCTTGGTTCACGGTGCCCGAGTTGGTCTTATGATTTGTTTTGATTGGTTTTTCCCGGAGACCGCTCGTACGCTGGCATTAAAAGGCGCGCAGTTGATTGCTCATCCGGCAAATCTGGTGTTGCCCTACTGCCCGGCGGCGATGATTACTCGCAGTATCGAAAATCGAGTGTTTACGGTGACCGCGAATCGTACCGGTGTTGAGAGATTGGAGGATGGGACGGCTCTGACCTTTACGGGTAACAGTCAGATAATTGATCCTCTGGGCAAACGACTCGGGCAGCTCAGTGCGACAGAACCGGGAGTGCTGGCAGTGGAGATTGACCCTACTGCGGCTGATAATAAATGGATTACTAAAAATAACCATGTGTTTCAGGATCGCCGAGTGGATCTTTATAACCTGTAAGATAAATTATGACCAGGGAGACAGCAGATCGGAATATCAACCTTGTTGATAAAGAGCAGGCTCGTCTGGATTGGCTCCGTAAATATACCGATAGTATCTGTGCAATCTTACGACTTGCCCCGCTTAACGAGGAAGAAGCTTACGAGCTCCTGGTAACAGTCAGACAGGTAATTCTGGCGGAGTTTCCGGGAATGGAGTCGCAGTATGAGATGATTTATGAACGGCGTTTTCGCCGCATATTAATCCGCCGAGGAATGGCTATACCACTATTTCACAAGTGAGGAGTTGAGCATAAAATGGATCGTAACAAAGCCTGGAACCTTCTAACTACCTACACCAAGACCGAGAGCCTGATCAAGCACGCCCTGGCAGTCGAGGCGGCACTGCGCTATTATGCCAAGATTTTTGGTCAAGATGAAAATCTTTGGGGCATCACTGGTCTTTTACATGATTTCGACTATGAGAGGTATCCGGATGAGCAGAATCATCCTTACCGTGGAAGTGAAATCCTTGCCCATGAAGGATATCCGGAAGAAGTGAGAATTGCCATCATGGGGCACGCCAGTTACACCAATATGCCACGAACTTCCTTACTGGCGAAGACCCTTTTCGCGGTTGATGAATTGACGGGTTTTGTCATTGCCGTGGCACTCGTTCGTCCCTCAAAAAGTATTTTTGAGGTGCAACCCAGCTCGGTACGAAAGAAATTTAAGGACAAAGCCTTTGCGGCTAAGGTCAACCGGGAGGAAATTTATCAGGGTATCGCTGAGCTGGGGGTAGATGAGACCGAACATATCCAACGAGTGATAGATGCTTTAAAAACTATTGCTAAAGAGCTGGGCATCGCAGGAAGCTAATAGCTCGTCAATCTTTTGAAAGGATCTCGATAATCTCCCAGCTTTTCACCGAAATTATTTCCCGTTTCAATCTGCTTGTCTGTACCCTGCGGCTAATGTAGCTTTTAACAGGAATTGTTGAATTGAATTTGAAACCCTTAGCTGATCAAAATATTCGAGTGCCGGATTTCGACGGAAATATTCTGAATCTTGTCGAAAAGCCCGGTCGCTATACCGGAAACGAGTACAATGCAGTTAGTAAAGACTGGCAGCGAGTTGCCGGCTCGGTGGCCCTGGCTTATCCCGACCTTTATGATATCGGCATGTCATACTATGGTTTTCAGATTTTATATCACCTTATTAATCGTGAAACTGATCTTGTGGCTGAACGGGTTTACACACCATGGGCAGACTATTCAAAGGAACTGCGTGACTATCACTTGCGGCTGACCAGCTTAGAGAGCCATGCTCCCTTGCGGGATTTTGATGTTATTGGCTTTACTTTACCTTATGAGCTGACCTGTACCAATATTCTTGAGATGCTTGATTTAGCCGGGATTAACCCGATGGCGGCGGAGCGGTCACGAGATGAACCATTCATTATCGGTGGAGGCGGCGGTGCTTTTAATCCCGAACCGCTGGCGCCGTATTTTGATCTGTTTGTCGTGGGGGATGCCGAGGAAATCGTCGTGCCGCTGGTGCGCTATATCGCAAAAAAGAGGCGACAGAGCTGGACACGGGTAGACATTCTGAAAGCCTTGATCCAGGAGTTTCCGGGCCTCTATGTGCCGGTGTTCTACGAACCCGATGAAAATGATTTTCCATGTCCAAAGTATGGCTGGGTACCAGAAAAGATCAAAGCGCTAAAAGTACCTTCGCTCAAATCAGAATATTATCCATCAAATCCGATAATGCCTGTGGTTGAAATTACTCACGACCGGCTGGTGGTAGAATTGATGCGTGGCTGCACCCAGGGTTGCCGCTTTTGTCAGGCGGGTGTGCTCTATCGCCCGGTTCGGGAGCGGTTGGCTTCGGAGGTTCAGAGGCAAATCGAGCAATCTCTCCAATCAACTGGTTATGAAAATGTCTCCCTGTTATCACTTTCATCCTCAGACTACAGCGCTTTAAGTCTTTTACTCGGAGGACTATCTGAAACTCTGGCTTGTCGGAAGATCGGACTCTCCCTTCCTTCGTTACGGCTGGATAGTTTCTCGCCCCAGCTGGCATTGGTGGCTCAAAGGATTCGGAAATCAGGACTGACTTTTGCGCCGGAAGCCGGATCAGCACGCTTGCGCCGGGTGATTAATAAGAAAGTCAATGAATCCGACCTGCTCCGTTCGTTGGATATTGCCTTAGAATTTGGGTGGCGGAAGCTTAAATTATATTACATGCTAGGGTTGCCAACTGAGACTGATGATGATGTTGCGGAGCTTATCCGATTGACCGAGTTAATCCTGAGGATCGGTGGCAAACGTCTGAATCTGAATGTTACCCTGTCAACCTTTATTCCCAAGCCGTTTACTCCATTTCAATGGGAAGCTCAGTGTGATCCGCAAGTAATTCAGAATAGATTGGATAATATAAAATTGGCTCTCAGGAAACATAAACAACTTAAACTTATGGCCCGCGATCCTTATTATTCTCAACTTGAATGTATTCTGTCGCGTGGTGATCGCAAAATTGCACCAGTGATTTATGACGCCTGGAACGGAGGCGCCGTATTTGATTCCTGGCGGGAGCGATTTCGTCCGGCTGTCTGGGAGCAGTCTTTAAATAAAAATTCAATTGATCGGGGTGATTATACTGGTGCTATCGGTCTCGATAGTGCTCTGCCATGGGAGAATATTGATGTCCAGGTCAGGAGAGCCTTTCTGCTGAAGGAGCGTGAACGAGCTTATCAGGAAGTTATAACCCAGGATTGCCGCAGTGGCTGTACCGGTTGCGGGGTTTGTGATACTGGCAATTTGAGGATGGATCTGGTTCCGGAATCTCAAATTTTTGTTGATAATGATCAAAATGCCTCAAAGGCTGTTCCCAGTCAGGAGGCGGAGTTCCGGTATAGGATCCGCTATTGTAAAACCGATGCCCTGCGTTATGTTTCACATTTAGAACTAATGCGGTTACTGCAACAGGCGATGCGTCGGGCGGGGCTCGAATTGGGATTTACCCAGGGCTATAACCGTAGGCCCAAAATCGCGACTGGTTATCCCCTACCTCTCGGCTATACCGCAGAGGATGAAATTATTGATCTTGTTTTACTAAAAGAAACGCCAGATATTGTTACTCGTCTAAATCGGATTCTGCCACCAGGCCTGGTGATTCAATCAGCCGAGCTGCTGTTAACTAAACTGCCCTCGATTTTTTCATCTGTAATCGGCTTTGATTACCAAGTGCAGCTAATGCAGAAAGTGCCGGCTAACCTGGGTGATAAGATTGTGGAAATTAATGCGACTAACCGGATTTGGATTGAGCGCAGCCGTGATGGTAAGCAGAAAACTATTGATTTGAAAGAGTATCTTGAGACAGTCAATCTCAACGGGCAAGCTCTTGCGGTTAAGACCAGGGTCATTGCTGGTCAGACAATCAGGATGGAAGAGCTGCTGGCCCATCTCGGATTAAAAGGCGGCTATCGAGTATGTCGCAAGCAAACCTATTTGCAAAATAAATGATATTAATTGGGACGGATAATGGAAAAACAAATTCTAATGAGTGAAACCAGTAAAGAAACCCGCATTGCGATTCTGGAAAACCGGGAACTGGTGGAATTTTTTGTGGAGAAACCAGAACGAGATCGCATGGTTGGGAGTATCTATAAGGGGAAAGTTGAAAATGTGCTTGAGGCTATTCAGGCAGCCTTTGTGGATATTGGCTACCGGGTAAATGCCTTTTTACCTTTTTCGGAGATTAACGATCCGTCAAATGTCAGCTCGATGGTTGAGGATATTGTGCGGGATGAGGAAGAAGCCGAAAAGCAGCCGAAACCGCGACGCCGTACCGGGCAGAGGAGCGATACTATGGCCCTTAAGTCTGGCCAGGATATTTTGGTGCAGGTGATTAAGGAGCCCTTTGCTCAGAAGGGACCCCGGGTAACAACAGACATTTCCATACCGGGGCGGTTTTTGGTGCTGGTACCGCATGAGAATTATATTGGTATTTCGAAGAAAATTGCGGCCCGCGAAGAACGCAAACGCTTGCGAGATTTAGCCCGCCACATTAAGCCTGCCGATTTCGGCTTGATCATCCGGACGGTGGCCGAAGGGCAATCTGAAAAAGATTTAAAATTCGATTTGGATAACCTTATGGAGCATTGGGTCAAATTGGAAGAAACGGTTCGGCAATCCGAGGCGCCAGTCTGTGTCTATAAGGATATGGGGATGACATCAACGGTCATCCGCGACCTCCTCACATCCGATGTGGATAAAATTATTGTTGATACAAAATCGCTCTATCGGCAGCTGCATGATTATATCAAAAGCGTTTCCCCGCAGTTCTTGAGAAAAATTGAACATTATAGCTCACGCAATCCTCTCTTTGAGGAGCATAATGTTGAGCGAGAGTTTGAGAAATCGCTGAATAAAAAAGTATGGCTGAAAAGTGGCGGATTCATTGTCATCGAGCATACCGAAGCAATGACGACAGTTGATGTAAACAGCGGGAAATTTATCGGCAAGAAGGATCATGAGAATAATTCACTGAAAATAAATCTGCAGGCGGCTAAGGAGATAGCCCGGCAGTTGCGCCTGCGAAATGTCGGGGGTCTGATCGTGATTGATTTTATTGATATGGAAGATGTTGGCAACAAGCATAAGGTTTTTAGTGAGTTCAAGAGAGAGCTGCAAAACGATCGCGCAAAAGTTTCGTTATCTCCAATTTCCGAATTTGGGTTACTGGAAATGACCCGCCAGCGGACGCGCTTGAATCTCCTGCATAGTGTCAGCGAGGAATGTCCAATATGCCATGGTTCGGGTCGGATAACCTCCAAAGAATCAGTGGTAACAAAAATTGAAGGTTGGTTCCGCCGTTTCAAGGTGAAGGCTCGCAAGAAGCGGTTGGTGCTTCATCTTCATCCGACTATGACTGATTATTTGCGAATTTCTATCCCCAATCTGATCCGTAAGATTCAATGGAAAAATTTTATCAGGATCAAGGTCGAAGAGGATGAAACAGTTCCGATTGATGATTTTAGGGTCTTCCTAACCAAGACCGGCGAGGATATTACCGACCAATATTAGGCTTGACAAATCTATGGCTATTATCTAAATTTACCCGCCTTTTTGAAACCCGTTATTAGAAAGCATTATGAATCACGATTTATACGCAATTGCAAATATCGCTGGTGATCAGGTTGTATTAGAACCGGGGAAGAAAATTGCCGTTCCCAAATTGGATATTGAGGTTGGCAAATCATATACAGCAGATTCGATTTTATACCTTCGGCAGGGCACGGAAGTGAAAATCGGAACGCCCTATATTGAGGGCGCGAAGATAACGGCAGTGGTGTTGGAGCATAAGCGCTTACCCAAGGTGGTTGTTTTCAAGAAGAAGCGCCGCAAAGGATATAAAGTTAAGCGCGGTCATCGCCAACCCTATACTGTCCTGGAAGTACAAGCTACCAGTCCAAAGACTGTCAAGCAGCCCAAAGCGGCAGCTGCGAAGAAACAGCCTAAATCCGCAACAAAAGAATAGGAGATAGCAGCAATGGCTCATAAAAAGGGTGTCGGCAGCTCGAAGAATGGACGAGACAGTAACGCTCAGCGCTTAGGGGTCAAGCGATTTGGTGGTCAATATGTAACTGCCGGTTCGATTATTGTGCGTCAGCGTGGAACCCGAATTCACCCGGGGATCAATGTTGGTATTGGTCGCGATGATACCCTCTTTGCACTGGTTGATGGGGTTGTTACTTTTAAATCGGTAGGTCGTGACCAAAAAAGTGTCAGCGTATTGAATTAACGCCCTTCGTTTATTTTTATCCAAGCAGTACTCCCGCTGCGCAATCATGATCAGCGGGATTTTTTATGATCTCAGGCTGAGGCAGATTTTTTTCTGAGACCTTTACGGTCAGTGTAATAATTGAGCGAGCTTTGGCGTAATTCAATTACTCAGGCGGATCAGAAGCTTATTCAGTTCTGAGATGTTTCTGATGTAGTAGTGAGCTAGTGTCCGTCGTCCGATATTTTCGCGCAGTAGAATCGAATATCCGTACAGATTTGCTTGGCGAAAAGCCGGTTCGTCACTGAGCTCGGCTCCAAAATAGCATAGGATCGGGCTCAGTCCGCTTTCCCGGGGAAGCAATGAAAAAATTTTCTCAATGCATTTACTTTTGTCCCAATCGGCCGCGAAAGCTACTCTTATTGACGTTTGATTCTGGATTATGTGCAAAGGTGATAAGTTGATAGAATTTTTGATTATTTGGATTATTTGCTGTTGGATTGCTGTTTCAGATTGAGGAGACCTAATCTTTAGTTCCATTCCATTGCGAATGGTGTATTCCCGTGTCCACTTTGGTCCCAGTTCCAGTTCGAGAGCGGTATAGATTTTGTCAAGGTGGTGGCGTAGCAGAGATAATTGGGGATAATGCCACCCGAAAGTGGGACTGTCGATCTCCAGTCCAAAACTGCCAGCCAGAATAATTTTATCAGACAAGTGCATTGAGTGAAGCATTTCTAATGGCTTCCGGCTGATAATCCCACAGAGGAGTCGTGAGCAGTCGGAAAGGGTGAAGAATCTTGCCGTTATTGCCCGACAGTTAGCTTGGTAGTTGTTCAGCAATTCGTCGTAATTGAATAACAGGCACAATGGTTGTTGGTTATTAATAACCTTGAGTAACTGTGGGATTTCCTTTAGAAAGTCTTGCAGATGTTCAGGCATTGCGCTTTGATGTCATTAGATCAGATGAACGTATGAATCCTATTTTGCTCACATTGGAATGGATCAAACAGTTCCTTTTTTTGTGGAATTTGAGTATAAATTGAGGGGTAAATATTTTATTGTCCAACAAGTAATCTGCTTGGGTTGACCTTAAGAAAATAGCTTAGGCCGGTTGAATTGCATCAAAAGCACAAACTTCTATACAATTACCGCATTCAGTGCACCTCCCCGGGTCTATGCTATAGATGGGATCGCCCTTGGTGATAGCTCCCTCGGGACAATCGGGTAGACACATTCCACAGGCGGAACACTCATCGGTGATTTTGTAAGCCATAATGATTAGCTCCTATTATGATTATTAATCAAGACGGTTAAAATATAACTATCTTTTTCTGGATTGACAACCTTAGTCAGGCGGTCCATTTCATTATTGGCTTGAAATAGTTAGATTACCCGAGTTTTTGTAACAATTTAAGCAAAGAGTAATTACGATGGAGAGTGTTAATCAAGGCGCGACATTGAGACAGGAACCTACGGCACTTTACCGCTGGTCGGTTTTATTGTTTATCAGCCTGGCAATGTTTGGGAATTATTATGTTTATGATAGTATTGCGCCAGTGGCAAAATTAATGAAGGAGCAGCTGGGTTTTTCGGATACTAATATTGGTCTCTTGATGGGTATTTATAGTGTTCCCAATGTAGTCATGGTGCTGATCGGGGGTGTTATTATTGATTGGATTGGCACGAAAAAATCATCACTGTTGTTTTCAGTACTCTGCATGGTGGGGGCAGTAGTAACCTCGTTTGGCGGAGGTCAACTGTGGCTCATGGCTTTGGGACGATTGGTATTTGGACTGGGAGCTGAATCTTTGATTGTGGCAATCACCACCGTGCTGGCGAAGTGGTTCAAGGGGAAGGAACTCTCGCTGGCTTTTGGCATAAACCTGACGGTTGCCCGGCTTGGCTCCTTTGCGGCAGACAACTCTCCTACCTGGGCGCAGAGATACTTTGACTCATACCAATATCCACTGATGATTGCCAGTGCCTTTGGGGTGATCTCGGTGCTGGCGGTGATATTTTATATACTGATGGATAATAAAGCCCGGTCGTACTTTCAAATGGGGGCGGAACAGAAGCAGGAAAGAATAAAGTTTTCTGAGATTTTTAAATTCAACAAATCCTTCTGGTACATCACGCTGCTGTGCGTTACCTTTTATTCGGCCATCTTCCCCTTCCGAACTTTTGCGATTAAATTCTTCCAGGAGCAGCATGGCTTGCCGATTCAGGCGGCCGGTTTTGCCAATAGTATAATCATTTTGGCAACCATGATTGGGACACCGCTGTTTGGAATGTATATTGATCGCCATGGCAAACGGGCATCGTTGATGATTTTAGGATCGTTGCTGATAGTGCCGGTTTATCTGGGAATGGTCTATACCAAGATCCATCCGCTTTTTTTTACGGCTGTCATGGGAGTAGCTTTCTCGCTGGTACCAGCGGCGATGTGGCCCTCCGTGGCTCTGATTGTAGCAGAGAAAAAGTTAGGCACGGGCTATGGTTTAATGACCATGATCCAGAATATTGGTCTGGCAGGTTTCAATTTTTTAGTAGGTTGGGCGAACGATATCAGTACTGACGTTGCCGGCGTTACCGATTATCGCTTAGGAATGTGGCTATTCTCAATTACCGGGGTTCTGGGATTGTTTTTTGCGATTCAGCTGCGCCGCCAGGAACGAGGCCCGAATAAGTTTGGGTTGGAAAAGGGAATTAAAGATTAATTGGGGCAATAATCGATTTGCTTCTTTGACCGCAGGAGGCCGAATCGGATTAAACCCGTGGCTGAATTGATTGTAGCAGTATCTTAGCCATGTTTGCTGGTGAGAAACCGGGATCGGCATCCTGCCAGACTCGCAGGGTGATCTCAAGATGTTCCCGAGCCGCCTGAATTTCTCCATTGATGATACAAATTTGGGCTGATTCAAGGTGCGCATAGGGATCCAGCGGGAGAACCCTTAGGGTGGTTTCAAGTAGTTTTTGGGCTTTCTGGGGCTCATCTAATTTTCGATAGCAGCAGGCGATATCGGTCAAAACCGTGACATCCGTGGGATCATACTGAGAAGCCTGCTGATACTCCAGAATTGCGTTGAGATAATCCGCTTGCAATTCGTGTATCTTTCCCCGTGCGTGATGAACCACATTCAGATTGGATTCTTCGCCGAAAATTAGAATTGCCCGCTTAACCTCTTCAATGGCTTTCATAGCCCTGGCAGTATCTTGCTGCTCGAGATATATTTGCAGATAGCCTAACCATACCATTCTTGACCAGGGTCGGGATAGCTGCTGGCGATAGCTATCCAGTTCATTCAATCCAAGCTCGGCTGTTCCATTAAGGCAATATAGATCGTAGGAATGGTCTTTTAAACGGTTGGTAATTACCTCCAGGGGGCGCAGGTACTTCTGCTGCTCCGCAGATTTTTTATCCCTGTATTCTAATGCTTTTTTAATTTGGCCCCTGGTTTGATAATACTCCTGGAGAGCTTCATTTATTAGATTGCGATCAATTGGTGTTTTGGCTAAGGCTTCGGCATTCCGAATGTTAGCTAATGCCGCTTCATATTTTCCCTCCCGCAGATCTACTCTGGCAAGTTGGGTTATGATTGATATTTCGGTGGGTTGGAGCATTAGGGCATTGGTGAAAGATTGTCGCGCATTATCATATTGGCCCATGGTATAGTAAAGGTTACCGAAAGCCAGGTATGGCCGATAGTCTTTTGGAAAATGTTTTTGGTATTGCTTTAAATATTTGATTGCTTCTTTAAAATTACCTTTTTGCAAATAGGCACTCCCGATATAATTGAAGTAGTATACCCGGGATGGATCAATGGCCAGGATTTTATTATACTCTTCGATGGCTTGGTCAACCTGATTGCGCCTGAAATATACCCCGGCAAGCCGGAAATGACCGCGAATATCGTCGGGGAAAAGTTTTACCCACATATTCAATGCGGCCAAGCGCTTTTCCGGCTCCTCCGTTACTAAATAATACTCCTCCTTAACCAAATATTGGAGATTTTCCGGCAGTTTATAGATATTCTGCATTGTCGCGTCGAGTGCTGCGATTGCGGCGGTGGTGCGATTGAGGTTGATATTGACAGTATAAAGGGACCACCAGGCTAATGCAAACGACGGATCAGTTTTAACTGCATTATAAAAATGGGCGAGCGAACCTTCGAGATCGTTTTTCAAGTTAATCAGATTTGACCCTTTGATATATTCTTGGAATGCAGCGTGCGAGCGGGTGAACAACTCGGTTATAGGCAAATCTTCCAAACTTTCTATATGCCAGTTGGAAATCCCAAGATCCCTTCTGATTTGCAAGCTGATCTGGTCAATCAGCTTGAAAATATCACACTCTCTTATGGTATGCTCGGATATGAGTTTGCCCCGGGTGGTTTCATAAAGGAAGGTTGCAACTACCAGGGTGTCATTCTGAATCTTGACTGATCCTTCTAAAAAGTATTCACGCTCGATTTCCTGAGCAATTTTTTTCTCGAGACTGAGTGGAATTACCATGCCTTCGGAAAAGCCCGCCTGAACAATGCGCTGGTAAATATCATTGTCATAAGCAGAATAGACCGAAAAGAAGGGATCCTGGTCCAGATCAATGTGACAGCCAGCCATAATAGCATATTGAAGCCAGTCTAAGTTCGGATCGCCGGTCTCGTTTTCGAAGAAAAAGATTGCCAATCTTTTCGTCAGTTGATCTTTGGGAATTTGACGCCTGAGGGTCTGGCCGGTTTCGTCCTGGACGGCGACCTCGGTAGTAGCTGAACCAAGTTCCTTCCCGCCGAAAATTGTCACAATCAGGATAACGGTAAAAACAATGTTAATCGGGATGCCGATTTTCTCCGTCTTGGTCCATTTATCCCGACCGGGGCGGCCATGAAAATAGGCTAACATTGCGACCGTTGGAAGTAGTGAAATTAGAGTCACAAAACTCAGATCGATCAAATGCGGCGAGAGCACAAAATGCTCTACGATCCAGCTGGTAAATTCGAGGATCGTCCAACATGCTCCAAAATAGATCAAGATGATCTGCGGAAACCGCCGGTTGAAAAGGTCTTTGATGAAGGTTGGTTTATTGTGAGTGTTCGCAGATTTTTGCATAGCGCTATTGGGTACTATAATAGGATGACAAATTGGGGGAAATTGTTGTCTGGTTTTTCAATATTAATAAGACCACTTGGCCCATCGTTGCTTTTAGAGATATCAATTACTGTCCTCTCGAATCATCAAGTAGTGATCAATATTAGCTTCTTTAAACTTATCGCCCTGGACTTTAAATCCGTGTTTGGCGTAATAATCACGGAGCTGTACCTGAGCATGCATTTTATACTTCCTAAAACCATGCTGACGGGCGACTTGCAGCAGATACTCAACTAGCTGGTGCCCAAGTCCTTTGTTGCGATATTGTTTACGAACTGCAATCCGCTCCAGCTTAGCCCATTCGCCGCAAAATCGCAACCGGCCGCTGGCAATCGGTTCGGCGTCAATTTCCCCCAGGATGTGAAGTGCACGATATTCATGCTCGTCCATTTCGATTGAGTAGGGAACCTGCTGTTCTTCAAGAAACACGATTCCACGGACGATGAAAACCTTAATCAAATCATCCAGGCTGGTAACAATTCTAAACATATTTGAGAATGCTCCCGATACAGTAATATAAGTAAAAATAGATATAAAATCACTGCTACCCTCTATCCATGGATTGAAATTGGTCCAGATAGTTTCCCATTGTCAACTTTTCTGGGGCTTTAACAGAAGAGTCGGGGATACAGTTTAGGTGAGAATAACCGATGGTCGGGTCTGTTGATGGATAGAGAGTGGAGCAGTAGAGTTATTTGCTCTTAGTGGGCAGTTTTGATTGCATGTCCTCAATCAGTTCTTGGACTTCATTAAACCGTTCGCGGATTTTCGCTAATAATGCTTCTTCGCGTTTCTCTAGAGGGATGGCAATCTCGGTCATCTTGGGGCTCTCTTCACAGGTAAGTTGCGGTTTGATGGTTTCGGTGTTCAAGTTGGTTTTTCTCAATTGCCCGCTAATCTAATAAAATTTTTTGTGAGAGTATAGCCAGAATTAAAGTGACGCCTTGTACAAAGCAATTTTGATAAAAATTTTTGTATTTAAGTTAACATATATAGCTTATCCGAAAGTGGTTGGGAGGTTAGATGAGGCGACAGGAATTATTAGACTATTTGGATGATTTTCTGAATACTAAGAGCTTTTCTGATTATGGTCCGAATGGTCTTCAAGTTGAAGGGCGCGAAAATATTCAGCGAGTCGTAACTGCGGTGAGCGCTTCGGCAGAGCTGTTCCAGCAAGCCATTGAACTTGAAGCGGATGCCATCATCGTTCATCACGGTATCATCTGGGATGCTGAACGGCCGGTATATCAGGGAAGTTATAAGCAGCGGGTCAAAATGTTATTGGAGAAGGATATCAACTTGTTTGCTTATCACCTGCCCCTTGATGCTCACCCCGAGATTGGTAACGCAGCCCAAATGGCAAAATTATTGGGCGTGACGGACTGTGTATCTTTTGGTGAATATCGTGGCAGTTGGATCGGAATCAAGGGTCGGATTAGACCCCGGTTAGCAGAGGAAGTTTTTAGTTTAATCCGGGAAAAAATTAATCCTGCGATTATCATCTTCCCCTTTGGTCCATTAAAAATAGAGCGGATCGGTATTATTTCCGGCAGCGCTCCAAAGGAAATCAGACAGGCAGTTGCAGATAGGCTTGACATGTTCTTGACCGGGGAGGCTTCTGAGTTTGTGATGCATTATGCTAAAGAGGAGGAAATCCACTTTGTGGCGGCGGGACACTACGCCACCGAACGTTGCGGGATTAGGGCACTTGGGGAACATATTCGGGAAAAGTTTAGTATCAAAGTTGATTTTATTGATATTCCTAATCCGGTTTGATTGTTTTTGCATATTACCCTGAGAAGTGTTAAAATTTTCAAGATAAGTCGGTGGTGTGATATGAAGCTAATTTCCAAGCACTTAATAGATAGAATGTTTTGGGTTAGCGTTTTTGGGGTTGCCATGGGGGTTCTCGAGGCGATTGTGGTGATATATTTGCGGGAATTGTATTACCCGCAAGGCTTTGAATTTCCCCCGAGTGCCTTCGAAACGCATACTTACATCGTTGAATTGGTCAGGGAAATTGCCACGCTCGTCATGTTAGCCGCAATCGGCTTTCTTGCCGGGCGAACGATTATCCAGAAATTGGGTTATTTCCTATACTCTTTTGCAGTTTGGGATCTAATTTATTATCTGGCATTGAAAATATTTTTAAACTGGCCGTCCTCACTTCTGACCTGGGATGTTCTATTTTTAATTCCACTACCCTGGCTCGGACCGGTTATCGCTCCAATTCTGGTCTCCTTGGCGATGATTTGGCTGAGCACTAATCTGCTTTTTCTGGAGGAATACAGTGGCGGAGTAAGGGTGAAAGTTACCGAATGGTTGCTTCTAATCGCTGGAGCGGGTTTGGTTTTTATCAGTTTTATCTGGAATTATGCGATGCTCTTGATCCAGGCCGGCTTCGGCACCCGGTTCTGGAACCCGGCAGAGAATCAGCACTTTTTGAATATAGCTTTTAGCTATTGCCCCGATGTTTTTAACTGGCCGGTATTTCTCCTCGGTTTGGGATCGGTCTTGTTAGGATCAATGCTGATCCTTATTCGATTGCATCCGCTGATTCGCGAACCCGAGGATTTTCTGCGCAACCTGCAACAGGATGTGCGCAGCTACCTGTCGAAGATCTTGCCCATATAAACAATTTTTTTTGGAGGTGACATGAGTCGTAGATTGCTTCTGGGGATTGGAATCATTCAAATTTTGATTACTACTCTTTTTTCTCAGGCTACCGGTGATATCAAATTGTTATCGCCAAAATTTGAGAAACAAGCTACCTTTTTTGATGCTTTGAAAAATCGTAAGACAGACCGATCCTTTGCTGACAAGGAATTATCTCTACAGCAGCTGTCAGATTTACTCTGGGCGGCGAACGGCGTTAATCGTCCCGAGAGTGGTAAGCGCACCGCCCCAACTGCTCACGACGACCGTGAAGTTGATGTTTATGTAGCCATGGCGACTGGACTCTACTTGTATGATCCGGATCAACATAGCTTGAAATTGGTTCATCATGAGGATATCCGCTCTGCGACTGGCAGGCAGGAATTTGTTAAGACGGCACCAATAAATCTGATATTCGTAGCTGACTACCGTCGGACGAAGGGTGACCAGAGTAGCAAGGATTTCTATGCGGCGACGGATACCGGTTTTATCAGCCAAAATGTCTATCTTTATTGTGCCGCAGAGGGATTGGCTACGGTTGTTAGAGGGATGGTCGAAAGGAGCAATCTGGCTGAAAAGATGCAGCTCCACCCTGATCAGCACATAATGCTCGCCCAAACGGTCGGCTTGCCGCGGTAATCAATTAGGTCCGACTGTTTTTTCTCAATATTCCGAGTTGATAGTCTTGCGAAGTATAGTTGATCTAACCCATACCTTATACACGGGAATGCCGACTTATCCGGGGGATAAGCCAGTGCCCGAGATTATATCTATTCCGTCTGATATAGCTACCAACGTTCAGACTTCGACCATCCATCTGGGCTCTCATTTCGGCACCCATATTGATGCGCCGCTGCACTTTCTTCCTGATGGCAAGGGGCTAATGGATTTTCCTATTAAAAGCTTTGCCGGTCAGGCAATTTGCCTGAATAAAAAAGACCGTGCGGATTCTCCCATTGATTTTACCCCCGAGGAGTGCTCTTTTATTCGCCAATCAGCACCTGATTGGATACTGATATATACCGGTTTTGACAAGAATTGGGGAAAATCCGAGTATTTTTCTCGTCATCCGTTCCTGTCGCATACGCTCTGCCGGTTTATAGTTGACGCAGGTGTTACCGGTATAGGGATAGACTTTCCGAGTATTGATGCCGCCGATGCGGCTGAAGATAATTTTCCGATTCATCATCTGATTCTCAGTGCCGGAATGCTGGTAATTGAAAACTTGACCAATCTGGGAAAGTTACCATTAAACAGACTGTTCCAATTATTTGCCTTGCCATTGAAGACTGAGACCGAAGCCGCACCGGCGAGAGTGGTCGCGGTGCTATAGTCGGCGGCGGGATATTTTGACAATCTGTTTTCGCATTTCGATGAGGAATTTCAGATTTTCTTCTCGATAGTAATCGGTGTAAGTCCAAGGCAATTGCACGAATTTGCCGTGCGCGTAAAGCATCGTTACCTCGGCAAATATTCCATCGGCGACATAGATTCGGTGGGAGTAATTTTTGGTGGAAAATAAAACCAGTTTAGATAACTCAAGGTACCCCGGGTCAATATTGACAATTCGGTGAGAAGTTACTGCTGGTTTGGTTTCTATTTCAATCTGGTTTGACCAGACCTTAATCCGGTGGTAGTTTTCCAGGCTGACCGGTGATTCGAACACCAAAAACTGTTTTTGCAAGTGACGGCCGAATTCCTTGACATAGTAGTCGGTATTATCGGTTACGAGATAGACGGGACCGCTACCTAAAATTTTGCCGTAGTGTTCAGTAACACGCTTGAGAATACTTTGTTTTTGCTCCTCAGTAGTGAACATTACGGCGATAAAAGGGTGTGCCCACGGTGCCGATTTTATACTTCCCACGCCGCTTCCTCCTGGTGAATTTCGTTTCTAATTTGTTGATTCATTAGGTTAGCCAGATTGCGCAGTTCATAAAATTGAGTCACGGTAATATCCGTGCCTGCACAGGGATAGACGGTATTATTGGTCAGGAGCGGATCCATTCCATCCCAATGGTATCCCTTTGTATGCGCCCATTGCCATGTTTTGGTATTGGGTATCGGTGAGAAAGATGCCAATCGGGTAATTGCTCCCTGGTTGGCGACATACTGAATAGCTACCTCAACCTCTCGATATGCCTGTCCGGGTAAGCCCATTATTAAATATACCTCTATTTCCGAACGTTTAAAGCCGGCTCTTTCCAGGTGGCAGAGTGCCTGTTCAAATTGATTGTTGGTTACCTTCATCGAGGAGACTTTTTGCCATTTTGAGGATACTGACTCAAGGCTGATGCGAACAGTTTTAAATCCCGAAAGTCTCATTAGAGTGGCTAGCTGGGCGTCAACTTCGCGGGCAAACAGGCCAATCGGGGTGTGAAATTCGGCAGAGATGCCGGATTTGATCAAGCTTTCCAAAATTGGGATAATATGCCGCTGTTTATTAATAAATAGGGCATCATCGTAGAAGGCAAATTGATAGATGCCTAATTGATGATAGTAATAAAGAATTTCGCTAACCACATCCGCCGGTTCGCGTTGGACGAAATGCGGATTGAGCAGGGGCGTGGCGCAATAATCACAGTGCATTGGGCAGCCGCGCGAAGTCAGAATTGGAGCCGTTATTATTTGAGGGTATAGTTCTAATGGCAATCGGCCGGAATCGTCAGTTGGTGGAATCAGTGAATAGTCGCGTTGAATCCCGACCAAACCGTCAACAATCATTAGAGCTTGCTTCTCGCCATAACCCTCAACCAGGTAATCCGGCTGAATAGTATTGCGGGCGTGCTCGGGTTGTAAGGTAGCATAAACACCACCAAGGATAATTTTTGTTTGGGGAAATATTTCTCGCAGCAGGGTAACGGTCTGCTGAACTCCGGGATACCAGAAAATCACCAGGGAAGTGACCAGGATTGCATCAACTGAAGGGCAATGTTGCAGGGCAGCGGTAATTTGGTCTCTGGTTGCCCCATAGAGACCGTAGCGACGAGGAACGTGTTTAAGGACAGCTGGCTTGGGAATGATAGTTTTCTGATATTTGCCGCGGCCAGAGATGGGTTTCGAGGAACCAGTAGAATTCCATCGCTGACGATCCATAAAGTCAAGCAGTCGAATTTGATAGCCGTACTTTTGGAGGAATTTAGCCACATAGAGTAATCCCACCGGCTTAGACCATAGGTCGTAGGCAGCAAAGTCAGCGATCCAGGGATTAACAAGAAGTACAGAGGCTTGTTTCATTAGTTTAAGCTATAATCATTAATGGATGATTCCAATGTCAGAATTGCGGAATCGGTTTGTGAAGTATGGAAAATAATGCTAATTTTCTTTTGATAATCCAGCAGGCGGGTCTTGAATATTGCAAAAACTCAGATATTAAGAAAACGAATTTTATATGCTGCATTGGATTGGGGACTGGGGCACGCTACTCGATCAATTCCGATCATAAGAGCACTCAGGACTAATAATGAGCTCGTCTTAGCTTCCACCGGTCGGTCGTTGCGTCTGCTGCAAGCCGAGTTTCCCGAGCTGGAAACCATTGATTTCCCGGACTATGGAGTTCGCTATTCTTATCGAGGGCGCTGGTTGTTAGTTTTTTTAATTATCCAGTTGCCGCGGGTTATCTTTAGGCTGTTCTTGGAGAAAGTACGAACCGAAAGGATAATCGGAGCAGAAAAGATAGATATGATTTTTTCCGATAATCGCTACGGCGTCTACTCCCGTAAAGTGCCCTGCTATTTGATAACTCACCAGTTGCGTTATCGCTTAAGTCGGCAATTACGAGGATTTGAGTGGATTAGCGTTTGGTTCAATCGCCTGATGTTTAAAAATTTTAATCGGGTTTTTGTGCCGGATGTCGAAGATGATAATAACTTGGCTGGAGCATTAGCCCACAGTTATGAATGGCAAGGAAATTCGAAAATCTGTTAC
Organism: uncultured bacterium; assembly: GCA_964485745.1. Lineage (GTDB taxonomy): Bacteria > Fidelibacterota > UBA2242 > UBA2242 > UBA2242 > CAZAKO01. The sequence continues at coordinate 15,555 of CAZAKO010000006.1, read as the reverse complement.
ATCGGGATACTGTCCAGCATTGATCAGGAAACGGTTGAAGAGGACATTGATTTACTTGTTATGATATCAGGGCCGGAGCCGCAGCGTTCAATTTTTGAAGAGCTATTCAGGCAGCAGATTGGTACAGTACCCGGTCGTAAAATAGTTGTTCTGGGCAAGCCCGGGGAAGAACCCGATTGGCCGGAAACCGTAGACTTGAGCGTGTTTTCTCATCTGGATCGCAAGACAATGCAGCAGACGATTAATCGTTCACGGATGATTATCGCTCGTTCCGGCTATTCAACGATTATGGAGCTTGCTGCATTAAGGAAAAAGGCCCTTCTGATTCCGACACCCGGGCAGACCGAGCAGGAATATTTAGCGGAACACCTGCAGAAGATGAAATGGTGGTATACCACTACCCAGGATCAACTAAATTTAGTTCGCGATCTGCAGCTGGCCTGGCAGGCAAAACCACCAGAAGAATTTACCGGTGCTGTCAACAACTTAGCCCGAATCCTTGCCATTATCAGAAAAGATCTGGATTGAAATGGTAATTATTAACTGGATTCTGATTATCACCACTGCGATATATTTAGGGTATATTGTCTTCTTTTTTTGTGGCTTGAGGAAGATAAAACCACATCAGGTTAACCTGTCTAAATACCCTTTTTTATCAGTTGTGGTTGCCGCGCGCAATGAAGAAAAGGTTATCAAGGAAACATTGCTATCCCTCGCCCGGCAGAATTATCCGCGTGATTGCTATGAAATCGTGGTGGTTAATGATCGCTCCACCGATGCCACCGGCAGGATAATTCGGGAAATGCAGCAGCTGATTCCTAATCTGCGATCGATAACCATAACCGACAGACAAGAAAATATTTCTCCGAAAAAGCGGGCGTTAATTGAGGCTGTAAAAACGATTAATTCCAATTACATTCTGACTACCGATGCAGATTGCCGGCATGATGAAGACTGGTTAGCCAGCTATGTGGCGTTAATCACTGACAACCTAGGAATTGCTACCGGATTAACCGTGTTTCACCTTGAGGAATATCGGAATAGTTTTGAGCGCACTTGGCAGGGTATGCAGAATATCGAGTACATTTCCGAGCAGCTGGTTGCAGCTGGTGCAATTGGGCACAATGTCGGCTTTACGGCAAATGGTAACAATATGCTTTTCAATCGCCAGCTTTATGAGAAATATGAGCAAGAGGCGATCCAAAAGCAGGTCATTTCCGGTGACGATTTTTTTATTATCCAGACTGCCCAGAAATATAGGTTTCGCCTGCGGTTCAGCCTCAATCCCGCTACCATTGTGCATACTCCCCCACAGCGGACACTCAAGGATTTACTAAATCAGCGGGCCCGCTGGAGCTCCAAAATTAGCCGGGCAAGTAGTCCAGTTGTGCTCTTTGCGGCGAATACCTTTATCTATTACCTTGGGCTTACACTTTATCCCTTGTTGCTGATTTTTATGCCGCAATATTGGGTGATTTTCCCGCTATTGTATGGGATTAAGATCGTGGCGGATACAGCCTATGTCAGCTATGGATATAAAAAACTTGGTCTGAAATTGAGTGCAATTGATTATATTCTGCTTCAACTGGTGCATGCACCTTTTATTATTCTTTGTGCTATAATTGGGATTCTGTTTGGCTTTAATTGGAAAGGAGAGCGCTATACAATTGATTCGATCAAATCGTAATTGTTGTTTGATTACGGGGCGATTGGTTTGCACGATAGTCATGGGTCTAATTTACTTGGCGCTGGGATATATTCCGCTTTCCGCCTCCCAGATTCACGTGCTGCTCGATGATCCTATTTATGCTTATTTGGATAAGTGTGCCACTCAGGGATTGTTGCCGGGATTTTTAAATGATACCCGCCCACTGTCACGCGCTGATCTGGCGAAAAGGCTATCGGAGTTACTCAATAAACGTGAGCAGCTATCGGAAATTGATCGTCGGCTTCTGGCTGAATTTGTTGCCGATTATCGGCGAGAGCTGCAAAATTTGCAGCGTCACTTTCAAATATCCGAGGGCAGCCAGTCTTATCTCTTTTTCAGTTCGGTTGCGAATTTCCGCACTGGCTTACAGGAGCTATTTACTTATCGGGACAATCGGGAGAAACAGCACCTGTTTATTTATGAGGGCGAAAAGGACAGCGTCTGGCTTGATTGGGGTGAAATGCTACGGCTGGAATCCAAAAATGGCAGTTATCGCCCGGTTACCTGTGACAGGCTTCATTTCAATGCCCAATTGGGTCCAAATTTTTTGGTCTATTTTGACGGCTATCGCTATGTTCAGTTTAACTCAAGCGGTTATACTGATCTGACCGAAGAGTACAAGGGCGGATTTTTTCAGTTGCCGGAGCAGGAAACGGTTGACATCACAACATTTGATTTTTCTAATGCTTATGTCCAGATGGCTGGAACCTATGGCGCCTTTGAGCTGGGGATCGAGCCGATTCAGTGGGGTAATAGTCCCAATTCGTTGATTTTATCCAATAATGTGGTTCCCTTTCCGTTTTTCAGCTGGCGGAAGGAATTTAAGCGGGCACGGTTTGCGTTCTTTCACGGTTCACTGATGCCTAAGGAATGTGAATATGATACGACCGGGGAGAAATTTTATGAGCGCAAATATGCAGTTGGACACCGCTGGGAGATGGGGCTGACCCCTAAATTGAACTTTGCCTTTACCGAGGTCTACATTTACGGCAAGCGGAATATGGAGCTGGCATATCTGATCCCGCCGGTTATGCTCTGGCCAACGCAGCACAATCTGATGGATCGCGATAATGCCACGATAACTCTTGAATTTGAGTATTTTCCCTGGTCGGGTAAAAAATTTTACGGGACTCTGTTTCTGGATGAATTTACGACGACGCAGATATTTAACGACTACTGGGCTAATAAACAGGGAATCCAATTAGGTGTTCACTATGTGCCGCTGAAGCTGAAATTGCCCACCGACTTGCGGTTGGAGTTTACCGCGGTTCATCCTTGGACATATACTCATAAATATTTCTATAATTCGTATACCCATCATGGGGTTGATCTGGGATTTTATGCCGGTCCCAACTCACAGCTCTGGTTCTTTGAAAATCAATGGTGGTTGGGAAAAAAGCTGTTAGCCCGAATTGAGTATCGGCAGTTGAAACACGGTTCGGTAGGTGGTGACTCAAATTTGGATTATAATGAACGTGACACGGATGATGATCACCAAACTACCTGGCTGATGGGCGAGATTGCTACAATTGAAGATTATGGCCTGTCGCTGACCTATCGCTGGCGCAAGGAAATTATCTTCGATTGGGGAATAAATCTGCGAAAGTCTGCAGGGACTACGGATAATTTTCTGTCATTTCAAGTTCGCTTAGATTATTAGGAGCCGATGGCTAAAAGCACAGGAAGCAGGCGCCTATCCGGAATTATTCTGACGGGATTTAAGTTCGGACTTTCAGCGGTAATTTTATATTTTCTGTTTTACCGGTTTAATTATGGGTTGTTACTTGCGCTGCTTCGGCCGGGAGGCGCT
>CAZAKO010000006.1:3279-11937 GCA_964485745.1 uncultured bacterium | reverse complement strand
CAATACTGGTATCTTCTTCACTCAACGGGCATTCCGCTAAAAGTAGTTGCGGGTGTGGTTTCGATTATTCTGACGGTGATTATGATTCCGGTGACTATGGCCGGGTTGGGATTGCGGGAGTGGGCTTCATGGAAACTATTTCAAAATTTTAATATGCCCCAGGAGTTGGCACTGGCTACCCCACTGATGATTTTTACGGTGAATGTTCTTATTCCGGCAATCATCGGCGCAATCGTCTTTCTTTTTATTAGATCAGGCAGTTTTACCTATCTGTCTCGAAGCGTATCGAAATTATTGGAAACTAAGCGGAACAAAGTAAAATCGGGCGGGATAAACCGTTAAATAGATTTATTGTTTGTCCAATTTCTAAGTCATTATAATTAATAAGAATCGGAACAGCTCTTTGACGGTTGCATTTCCGCACCGACTAATTAATAATGGATCTTTTTATTGGAGCTGTTGGGGTGGGTTATTTAAGAGGTCTTCAATTCGTACTGCCGCATCGCTCTTATGCTGAATAGGGGTAACCCGGATGAACCAATGAATTCCGAGAATGAATGAGACCAAACCGATTAGCAAAACGATCGGTGCCACATGTCCTTTCCATTGATACCACTGTAAGCCTGATTCAGACTGGTGGGCGAACCAGACGGCAGCGCCGTTATTGATGGCGTGGATGATAAAGGGGATCCAGATCGAATTGGTCCGCCAGGCAACATATCCCATAAAGACGGCAATGATATATATCTGCACTGCCCACCAGGGATTGAAGTGGATAATTGCAAAAGTTAGTGCCGAATAAAGTACGGCTTTGGTAACATCTTTAAGCCGGTACTCGAGGATGCGCTGAAAGAATCCGCGGAAGATTATCTCCTCAATCAAAGGTGCGATAATAATTACAACACCGATGATAAAAACGGCAGACAGTAGATCTCTGATAGTCAAAACTTCCTGAATTTTGGTAAACTGGTCGGGTAAATGGAGAACCAGCTGCGCAATCCGATCCAATTCGTCGGTTAGGATTGTTACACCTACCGCCAGGGGTAGAGATGTTAGAATAGAGCTAAGGGATACTGAATTTAACCGAAAGAAAGATTTAAGGTCGGCATGAATCCTTCGAGCCCAGAAATAGATTGGAATTGGTAGGAATAGTTCACCAATCAGCAAGCCGAACTGAGCGACGGTCAAACTGTTATAGTTCGGAAAAGCAATTAAAATAAAAATAGTGGTTATTGAGGCCAACAATAGGCCAATCAAGATCAGGATAATGGCTGTTTTGATATGAGGGATAATGTCAATCATTTATTGAGCGGGCTAATGCTTTGCAGAGGAAGTTAATCTCTCAAAAGCCTGTTTAATGGCTTTATTATCCGTTTCCGAGTAGCCCTGTTTGTAAAAGCCGATTTTCCCCTCAGTAGTGATGGTCACTATGGCGGGAGTAACCTTGGCAAAATATTTTTCAGATATTTTCCCGTAGCGATCAAGTAACACCGGCAGAGTGTATCCCATACTTTTAATATAGTTGCTAATCTGTTCGGGTTCTTCGCCGACGTTAATTAAGAATATTTTAATATCCGGGTAATTTTCTTGGAGAGTGTGGAGATAAGGAATCTCTTTGCGGCAAGGGATACAGGAGGTAGTAAAGAAGCTAAATACAATTGGGCTCTTGAGATGGGGACGGGCTTTGGGACCAACATAGCGACTTAGAAAGAAGTCGCCACCATCAAGGAAGTAAGCATAGCAGCTCGGCGCTTCCGTCCCGATCTCTAATTGCTCCAGTCGGGTTGTGTCCGGATTGGATGCACCAACCCCAGCAAGGGCGAATAGCAGGATCAATATATAGGACATGATTACTCCTTTGCTTTTTGAATGAGTTGAGATAAAAGGATACCGGTTGCTACCGATAAATTCAGGGAATCCCCTGTCCCATAGCGGGGAATCCCGATGATCTGGGTTGCCTTTTCTTTAAGGCCTGGCGGGATTCCGTGAGTCTCATTGCCCAAGACTAAAATCCAGGGCCGGTTTGCTGGTGGGATGATCTTGGTTCCAGCAGTATCGGCGGCTAATATTTGATATTTTTTCAATTTTGCTATCTCAATCAGGGTTTTTAGAGCAATATTCTGGTAACAGAGTAAGTTAAAAAGAGCACCCATTGAACTCCGGACCACTTTGGGGCTATAGGCATCAACACTATTAGGTGATAAAATCACCTCACGCAGCCCAAACCAGCAGGCGGTCCTTAGAATTGTACCTAAATTGCCAGGGTCATTTATTTCCCATAGATAGATTGCTCGCGGTGATCTGAGACCATTTGCCGGCAATGAATGATTCGGGATTATGCCAATGGCAGCCAGCCCTTCCGGCGTCTTGAGGGTGCTGATATATTGGATATCCGCGGTTTCGATAAAGTGGATTTTGGTCTTTATGTTTTCTAGGAGATGTTGATAAGACGAAGGGACGTTATGATACTGAACGGGGGTTATGTAAATTGTATCAAGCGGATAGCCAGCTTTTATGGCTTCCAGTACCGGTTTAATACCTTCAATCAGGAAACGACCAGTTGCATTGCGGTATTTCTTTTGATGGAGAGAGCGGACGAATTTCCGTTCGACCCTGGTCATATTTTGTTGATGCGTAGCCGTCAAGTTGGGGGAATCTTTTTGGCTTTCGTTTCCACAATTGTTTATATTTATCGGGATGTCCATAATATTGAGGCGATAAATTATAGATATTGACTAAATGAAACAAGCGCGTACTTTCCGAGAAACGGTCGAAGCACTATGGGCGGGATGTAAAGCTCTTAGCCTGACAGTGTTGATCGAAAGCAAGTTTATCTTTGATCAATGTATAAAATGCAGTTCGAATTTGATAAGAGAGCAAATCTCACTCACTTTTGATCATCAGAATTTTCCAGCGGTTTTGATGACCTGTCGGCGCAATCAAATCCGACCGGTGTTCTTGCTGGTCAATGGTATGCCTGTTTATCGGGAAAAGCAGCTGCTGATCGCGCGGCTGGCACGCAGCCTGGCTTTGCTTGGTTTTCATGTGTTGGTTTATGCAGATCCGGATTTGAATTGTTGTTGTCTTGAGGCTCAAACTTTAGCCAACTTGAGAGGACTTATCAGCAGTATTAGAACACTTAGCTGGGTTGACGGCGATCGGATCATCATCGGTGGTAGTGATTTTAGTGCACGCTTTTTATTAACCCTGTATCGGGATTCAGGAATTAGTTCCCGATCCAAGGGATTGATCCTTTTTTCACCGGTTCATGATTTGGAACGGCTGCGGGAGTACATCCTCAGCGGCAGATTGAAGATCCATAAAAGATGTAAGTATCTTAAGCCGGCGACAACAACCCAGATAGTATTTTTATGGAATGCTATTCGAAAAGATCACGGGTATAAGATTGATAAAATAACAGCTGAAGTAATAAGAAATATCTTGCTTCATCGGATAGACGTTGCCCTGCGGGAGATAATCCAACTTAAGGATGACAAGTTACGTGTGGCGTTGCTGTCCTTGTTACGCGGAGAAATTTCATCGGAAGCAAGAGCATATCTTCAACAGATAGGTTGTGGTAAGTTGCAGGAAGAGATATTTAAAGCTCTTCCCCAGGCAGACTTGAAAAAACCGGTGTTTTTATTTCAGGATATAGGTGATCGGGAGATAGATGCTGGTCAAAGCATGGAACTGTTTGACCTATTTAATAGTTCTGCCGGTGTTTATCTACATCTTGGTCAACATCTAAATTTTGGTGAGTTACGGGGCTTTTGGAGAAATCCGGCTAGCAAGCTGCACAACCTGGCAAAATTTGCCCATTTATTTTTTCGAATATTCGCGATTCTTGTCTCGAATAAAAATTTACCCTTCAATCCGGAAGGAAGATCACTTCATTATCGGATATAAGGTAAAATTCTCTTACTGGTTAAATGCTCCCCTTTGCAAAAAGGAGTGGATTTGGCGGATGACATCATTTTGCCAGAGTAAGGTGGTATGCGAACCGATTATCTGGATGAAATCGGCGCATCCGTCCAGTTTGGTTTCTTCAACCCCAACGATCCAATCGTCGTCGCCGGGAATCAAGGGATTTAAGCCGCTTCGATTTTTAAGCCCACCGGCGACTATCCCAAAGGGAATCTTTGGTGGCGGGAATAGATTGTAGTAATCGTCTTTATCTTTGCCCAACTTTTGCCCTGCTGGCCCTAAGAGCCATTTAAATGCTGGAAAATTCTTGAAGTCTTCGGCGATGATCGAGCCTTGGTTAGGTGTGGCAATCATGACCAGCCGCCCCTCTTTACCGGTTTGGTAGCGGGAGAGGTAAGCCCGCGCGACTAAGCCACCGAGGCTATGTACGACAAAGTGAATTTGGCGATATTGATCGCCGACGGCTTCAATTTGTTGATTAAGGACGGTACAAACCGAATCCATTGTCCATTTGGTCGAAGCATAGTCGAAGTTCAGTGTAGCATAGCCGGAATCATTCAGGCTTTTTTCAATTTTCCACATGATATACGGTTGATCCATAATACCGTGAATGAGCACAACCAGCTGACCAGAGCCAACAAGATTGGTCTGACCGATAGTAATCGTAGGCAGAAAAATTACTAGAGTAAAAATTATGAGTATTCGGGAAAATATTTTAGCGGTTGCTTCGATTATCCTTTTTCAACCTTACTCAATAATTTAGCGGCTTTTTCCGAGCTTTTTGTACCCGGATAATTATTGATGATAAGATTCAATGTCTCGATTGTTTTTTCCTTGTTTTTGAGGATTTTATTATAGAGGTCAGCGGTTTTTTCCAGGGCTTCCAAAACATTGTCGGCATTGGGGTATTTTTCAAAGATTGCCATATATTGCGTAATGGCTGATTCGTACATCTTATTACGGTTGTACAGGTCACCGGCTGCCATTAAGGCTATCGGGGCATCCCCTGATTCGGGATAAATACGAACGATAGACAAGTAAGTGTCAGCACCATCTTGAACGCGTTTCATTTCTCCAGCGATGATTTCAGCTTTGCGTTTCAAGGCGGTGATACAGTATTGTGGTTTGGAATTTTTTTGGAAGAGATCTGCTGCCAGCTGATATTCATTGGTAGCCAGCTCCCATTTTTTTAATTGCGTATCGGCGATTTTGGCAATCCGGTCGTGAGCATAGGCACATAAAGTATCAGCCGGGAATTTTTCGATAAACTTGTTATAAGCATCAATCGCATTTTTGTACTCGTTGAAATTCTGTTCCTGAATACTGGCGCAACGATATAATGCCAAGGGGAATTCAGTGCTGTTAGGATAAAAGATCATCAGTCGGTTGTAATAAATATAGGCGGTCTGCGGTTTTAGGTTCTGGTTAAAGTGATCACCAATCCATAAACATACGGTTGGAGATTGGCTGGAGAGGGGATAGAGGTCGAGAAATTTGCGCGCCTCTTTTTCGAAGTTACTCTGGATGTTTGGGTTGGGAAAACCTTTCAGCATTTCGACAAATTTATAGTAGCGCGTTTCTGCTCTGGGATAGGCAGGTGTCGTTAAAACAATTGACATCGCTTGATCAGCATGATCTTTGTAGGACTTTTCAGTTTTCAAAATACCCGAACGGACGGTTTTCACCTCCTCACAAAGCGGTGATTCGGGGTAGAGAAAGATGAATTTAAGCAGTGATAATTCGGCATTTGCCCAGTCCTTCTGGCGGATATAGAGTTGAGTCAGGAAATCCTGGACCGAATCGCAGCGAGCCTCGGGAAAGAAGCGCTCGAGATAGTTTTCCAATTCCTCAACCTGGAAGGGAAAGATATCTTCACCCTTACCCGCAAAGAGTCCACCCTTAGATTTGGGTACCTCACCTCTTTGCAGTTTGTTATAATTGAAGCACTTGGCTTCATAGATCAGATCATAACCGGTGCCTACCCCCGCTAAAAGCGAGGCTTGTTCTTCAAGCAGACTGAGACTATTCTTCAGAGCTTGGATGGATGCTTCCATTTGGTTCTTTTCATCGGCCACTTTATTCAGGGTGTCAGTCAATTGGCTGGAGTAAGAATTTGCCATTGAATCCTGATATTCCTGAAATTTCTCGTCAAAGACCAGCTGGAGGGAGTCAATGATAAACTGGCGCAGCGTTTGAATGTCGCCCAAAGCCTGCTCCTCAACTTGCTGCTGAAACTCATATTCCGGTTTACCAGCGACTGTATCAACCAGGCTGTCTATTTGGCTGAAACAAGTAATGGTGATTAGGAAAAAAATTGCCATTAGAGTTAAAATGTGGTTTTGATAATTGGTCTTCCTGTTCATATTGAACCTCGGTGCTATTGAGTTAATTCTGCTATTAGGATAGATCTTGTCTGTTTAACAACCCTATTCATTTCTATTCACAATGAAATTTACAATAATTTATAAAATATGAAACAATACAAAATGTTTTTATGAACAAAATACGACACATATCTCCTAAAGTTAATATCAACAGCCCAGCTGAATTTCACAAATACCTTTAACTTTTAAAATAGTTGGTGCAACTTTAGGGGTATTTTATGGAGAAATTTCAGAAATATGTTTTCCCACGATTTTTATCTCCTGGAGATACAATTGGCGTAATCGCCCCCGCCAGCGCCGCTCCCCGTTCGCCAATAATCCGGGGCGTTAATTATCTGGTGAGTCGGGGGTATCATGTCAAGAATGCCGCGAGCTTGGTTAAGCGTAAATATTATCTAGCTGGTTCCGATGAGGAAAGAAAAAGAATACTGGAGGAATTTGTTCTTGATCCGGAAGTGGCTGGGGTATTCTGTGCGCGTGGCGGCTATGGTGTCCTGCGGATCTTGGATCGGCTGGACTATAGCCGATTGGGCAAAGTCACACCCAAGATGATTGTTGGTTACTCAGATATAACCGGCTTGCATCTGGCGTTATTGAGTCGCTTGGGTTGGATTGGGTATTCGGGTCCAATGGTAGCATCGGATCTGGGTAATAATTTTGATCCTTTTTCCGAGAGATGGTTTTGGCGGATCATCAGCCAGCATCCTTACCCGCTTGTGCTTGAAAACCCGGAGGATGAAGAGATGCATGTGTGGCGTCCTGGGATTGCCGAAGGGACTTTACTGGGTGGTTGCCTATCTATTATCACGGTTTTGTTAGGGACGCCTTACCTACCCCCTTTGAAGGGAACCATTTTGTTGATTGAGGACATCGGTGAGAAAACTTACCGATTGGATAAGCAGTTGCAGGCTCTCCGGCTGCACGGCGTTTTCGATCAGATTGCGGGCTTGCTGATTGGGCGTTTTGTAAAATGTTTCCCCCGGAATTCGGCGCTTTCATTTACTTTAGAGGAACTCTTGAAAGATGTCATTGGAGATTATGATTTTCCGGTAATTACCAATTTGGCATACGGACATATTCGGCGGCGGCTGACTATCCCGATTGGTGCGCGGGTTCGTTTGGAAACCGATCCAGTGCAAGTAACTATTCTTGGGGCGTGATTTAAGATTGGCATGTATCTTGTCTATATTTATCCCGATTTTTGAGAGTCTGTCGGAGTGTTTGCGGCATCCGAGAAATGCCGGAGAATATTTCTCAATATAGGCAAAGGCTTATTCAGTTATGAAAAAAAAGTATACGGTTGTTATAAACGAACAATGGTGCAAGAGTTGTGAGATATGTGTCTATTTTTGCCCCAAGAAGGTGTTTGAGATGGGGCAATTCTATCCGATTGTCGCCAGGCCTGAAGATTGCATCGGCTGTGAACTATGCGAAAAGCTTTGCCCGGATTTTGCCATCACGGTACGGGAGTCCGAGCTGCAGGATCAATTAGAGTTAGAAAAATGACTAATCCAGAAACAGGGTTGAGAATGTGGCAGGGCAACCATGCCTGTGCCGAGGGGGCAATTGCTGCTGGCTGCCGCTTTTTCGCTGGCTATCCCATTACTCCGTCAACCGAGATTGCCGAGATTCTTGCCCGCCGTCTGCCGCTGATTGGTGGTAATTTTATTCAAATGGAAGATGAAATAGCCGCCATGGGGGCAATCATCGGTGCCTCGCTTGGTGGAGTCAAATCTATGACCGCTACCAGTGGGCCTGGTTTTTCATTGAAACAGGAAAATATTGGTTTTGCGGTGATGGCTGAGGTTCCTTGTGTGGTTGTCAATGTGCAGCGCGGCGGTCCCAGTACCGGTCTGCCGACTCAACCCAGTCAAGCCGACGTTATGCAATCACGCTGGGGGACTCATGGCGATCACCCGATTATTGCGATTGCTCCGGCATCGGTGAGAGAAACCTATGATCTGACGATTAAAGCATTCAATTTGGCTGAGAAATACCGGACCCCCGTGATTCTGCTGCTGGATGAAATCGTCGGGCATTTAACCGAGAAAATCGTTCTGCCTGATCCGGCAATGCTTGAGATTATCAACCGCAAGGAGCCGACTGTTCCTCCAGAAGAGTATTTACCTTACGAGTTGAATGATACGGATATTCCGGCAATGGCTAATTTTGGCGAGGGTTATCGCTATCATGTTACCGGATTGGCTCATGATGATACCGGATTTCCAACTAATGATCCCGAGAAAATTCGGCTGCAGCTGGAGCGCCTGAACCGGAAGATTGAACGCTACCGTGAGGACATAATTGAAGTCGAAAAACTCGAGGTAAATGATGCCGAGGTGATGGTTAT
>CAZAKO010000006.1:0-3179 GCA_964485745.1 uncultured bacterium | reverse complement strand
TATGCGGCGATAATTGCTTAGGAGCAGGATGGATTATTTAGGTTATCTGAGGCAGGATAAAATGCCACACATCTGGTGCGATGGCTGTGGCAACGGGATCATCTTAAAATCCCTTTTGAGGGTGATTGATAAGTTAGGTTGGGCTAAGGATGATATCGCGCTGGTTTCCGGAATCGGTTGTTCCAGTCGGACGGCGGGCTATGTGGATTTCAATACTCTGCACACAACCCATGGTCGGGCAATCGCATTTGCCACCGGATTGAAGATTGCAAGACCCAAATTGCATGTCATTATTGTGAGTGGCGATGGCGATGCGACTGCCATTGGTGGTAATCATTTCATTCATGCTGCCCGACGGAATATTGATCTGACACTGATTATTTATAACAATTATATCTACGGAATGACCGGCGGTCAGGTCTCTCCAACTACGCCAACTGGACAAAAATCTTCCACTACGCCCTATGGCAATCCAGATGCAACTTTTGACATTTGCCGCCTTGCCGAGGCAGCCGGCGCTAATTATGTCGCCCGCTCGACAGTTTTTCAGGTTGGGAGAATGGATCATTATTTTGAGCAGGCGCTGACCAGAATTGGCTTTTCGGTGGTAGAAATTATAACGCCCTGCCCGACCTCTTATGGTCGTCAAAATAAGGAAGGTAATGCAGTTAATATGCTCCTATCTTTGAAGGAAAGGAGCCTGAGCATTGAGAAAGCTGCCGGCATGTCGACAGAGGATCTCAAGGGCAAAATTATCACGGGTGTTTTCGTTGATCGGGAACAACCAGGTTATCTTGATAAGTATTACCGGGTGATTGAAAAAGCCCGTGAGATTAATCAATAATTTGGAGAACAATTATGGCTTTTCGCTATGAAATTCGTTTGAGTGGATCTGGTGGTCAGGGACTTATCCTGGTGGGTAAAGTTCTGGCTGAAGCCGCCGCCATTTATGATGGTTTGAACGCTACCCAGAGTCAATCCTATGGGCCCGAAGCCCGTGGTGGTGCCAGTCGTTCGGAAGTAATAATTTCCGATGGCGATATTGATTATCCAAAATCTGAAAACATAGATATCCTACTGGCTTTGACCCAGGAAGCGTGTGATAAATATGTTGGTGATTTGAAAAAAAATGGAACTCTTTTAATCGATTCGCAGATGGTAACCAGGATACCGGCGGGAAATTATAAGATTGTGGCGATTCCGATTATTCAATCAGCGGTGGAAAGACTGGGCAAGTTTTTATTTTCGAACATTATCGCCCTTGGCATTATTACCAGGCTGTCGGGGATTGTTTCAGAAGACGCGGTCAAACAGGCAATTCGAGCCCGGGTACCCAAAGGTACGGAGGAAATCAACATCAAGGCTTTTTATACCGGTATCAACCTCGCCAGTCAATGGCTTCAGGAACATGGTGTGCTCTAATATCTTTCAGGCTGGGATACAATAGTGATTCACCCAATAGATTTTTCCACGATTGATCTTTTTGGACGAGTTGCGGCATTCGGGAATCATTATCGCAAATATGTCGGTAATATTGAAAAAAATTTCGATGCGCTCGTCTCGTTGATTGATACCCAACATCTGTTCGATCAATTTCAATTGCTGCGCTTCTCTTCGCAGCCGGCCAGGGAAATGAAGCTCATCGCCGCTCTTGTCGAAGATCGGGATACCCTGCTGGAAATGCTGGGTTGCTATTATGCTATTCAGATTCTTCTGATGAATATAAAAGCTCTGGATGTACTGCAGCTAAATCTATCCCTGTCTGCGGATCGTTTCCGGAATTATCATAAATTTTTATTCCAGACCGGACTTGATTTTCGGCTGCTGAGTGGAGCGTATATGTCGGTTCTGCTGGACATTTTTCTGCCCCAGGCACATCGCCCGGATTTCGTGGCTTGCGGGGTTGGAACCCGGGTTGATCAGGATGATATTGATTTGGGAGTAATTGATCGTGGTGAGGAGCAGCGCTATATCATTACCAAAGCGTTTGATGCTTTAAATCGGGAGATGTTGAAAAATGCCAGTGCACTCCACTTTCACCTGTCGGAACATGTCGGTAAGCAGGGATATTCGGCTTCGATTCAGGAGTATCATGAGTTGCTCGATCCCGAGATTCAGGATTTTGTGATCCTAAGCGAGATGTTAAATGCCGTTCCGATCCTTGGGCGATTGCAGCTATTTCGGGAATTTAAGCGGGAAATTCTGGATCGTTACTATTATCACCGCCATCAGGATAACAGGTATCATGAGGGTTGCTTGCGCGGGCTTTTGGGAGAAATCCGCGATTTGACCTTAAAAGAGATTCCAGATCATGTCCTCAATCCAAAGCGGGATGCCTTGCGGATGTTGAAGGCGGCAATCTTTGCGATGAAGACTTATCGTGGGATTCACCGAAACACGACCTTAGAGGTTTTGGATGTACTGATTAAGACTGACCGGGCTAATCGTGAGGATTATCTCAAAATTTATCAAGCCCATACATTTTTTGAAACCTTCCGTTTTTTATATCAGTTACTTGTCGTTCAGGACGAAGATATCTATCTGGAAGAAGATTTCATTCCGCATCATCTGCAGAGCGTCGCGATAGCTATGGGCTATGAAGATAAGACCTGCGCACCGGCTTATACCCAATTGTTGATCCATTACCAGGACTATTTGAAAATTGCCCGCCAAGGGACTAAAAATATACTCTCCCTACTGACTCAGCATTTGAACAAAACGACAATATTTGCACCGGTTATATGGGGAGATAATCGGGAAAAACAGGAAGCAGCCAACCTTGCCGTTGAATTTATGCGTGCTTCTGCATTTTTCCAGGGGACACGCTTCTGGGATGACCTGCTTAACATCCTGGATAATGATGAAGAAATATTGAATCGTTTTCTCAATGGATTTATGAGCCTGGATGACGGACGACAGAGGTCTTTGATTAAGACATATGTCCGCTGGGGGAGCTTGTCACCGATTGCCATGATATCGCTGATTACGATTGTTACCCGTCGTTGCCCTGAGCTCGCCGGGACGGATTTTATGAATGCGTTTGTCAAGGGATTTATTCAACAGCTGGATACCACCCAGGATACGATAAGTCGTTTGTGTTATGCGTTGAATTTTGCGCCGCAGATGATGAATGGTTTTCTCGAACTGTTAGATGATAAATATCTTGACCGGCTGATTGA
>CAZAKO010000005.1:0-43902 GCA_964485745.1 uncultured bacterium | reverse complement strand
GTTGCAACAGTAGGTAAAAATCCTTTGATTGAAAAATTAGTAGCAGAAAAGAAATTGAATATAGATAATCTCCTAAGCCAGTGGGAGCGATTTATAATAAAAACGATAGATAATCCTTTTCCGGGTGTAAAACAAGCCCTGGTTATTGTTGGAAGCGACCGGCGTGGTGCAGCGTATGGGGTTTTTACTCTTTCAGAAAAGATAGGTGTTTCACCCTGGTATTGGTGGGCTGATGTTCCAGTGGAAAAGCACGCTGAAATTTACATTGAAAATTGTAATTATACCTCAAACAGCCCTGCTGTTAAATACCGTGGCATTTTTATCAATGATGAATCTCCGGCATTCAGATACTGGACAAAAGAGAAGTTTGGGGGAACTAATCATAAATGTTATGAAAAAATATTTGAACTGCTTTTGCGCAACAAAGCCAATTTTATGTGGCCTTCCATGTGGCTTCCAACCATGTTTTATGTTGATGATCCGTTAAATCCCAAAACTGCCGATGAATACGGCATTGTAATGGGAACATCGCACCACGAGCCGATGACACGTGCCCATAACGAATGGGGTTTGTTTAATGGTGGTGAATGGAATTACATAACTAATAAAGAAAAACTACAGGAATTTTGGCGTGGCGGATTTGAACGGGTAGGAAATTACGAATCAGTAATAACGGTTGGTATGCGTGGCGATGGTGATGATGAAATGTCGGAAGAAACGGCGGTTGATCTGTTGAAAACAATTATCAAAGACCAACGCAAAATTATTTCTGATGTAACCGGAAAACCGGCCAATGAAACGCCACAGGTTTGGGCTATTTACAAGGAAGTACAGGATTATTACGACAAGGGTATGCGAGTGGATGATGATATTACCGTCCTGTTTAGCGACGATAATTGGGGTAATATCCGATATCTCCCTAAGAAAACCGACCTAAGCCATACCACTAAATATGGAATGTATTATCATTTCGATTATGTAGGTGCACCTATTTCATACAGGTGGTTAAACGTAAATCAGATTGAACGAGTATGGGAACAGATGAAACTAACCTACGAGCATGGAGTGAAGGAAATATGGATTGTCAATGTTGGCGATATTAAGCCCATGGAATTACCCATTAGCTTTTTCTTTGATTATGCATGGAATCCTGAAGCTGTTCAGGCCAAAGATTTGCCAGACTACTATGTTGACTGGGCAAAGCAACAATTTGGCGGCCAATACGCTAAGGAAATTGCCGAAATGCTTTCACTTTACACAAAATATAATGCACGTCGCACTCCCGAAATGCTAACTGCTAGCACATACAGTGTCGAAAACTACCGCGAAGCCGACAGGATTGTTGATGAGTGGACCCAATTATTGAAAAAAAGTACTTCGGTGTATGAACAGCTTTCCGAACAATATAAAACGGCATATTATCAGCTGGTTCAATCCCCGATTGAAATGTGTGCAAACCTGAACGAAATGTATGTTGCCGCTGGCAAAAACAAATATTATGGTATTCGTGGAGCAGCATCGGCAAACTACTATGCCGATAAAGTAAAAGAGTTATTTGAAAAAGATGTACTGCTCACCCAAAAATATCATGAACTGGAAAACGGCAAGTGGAATCACATGATGTCTCAAACACACATTGGCTATACGTATTGGAATCACCCGCCTTTAAATATGATGCCTGCTGTTTCTTATGTTCAGGTTCAGAAGCCGGCAGAGTTAGGATATTTTTTGGAATATGGAGCCACTCCACGATGGGGTTGGTTAGATGTTGAGGCGGATTGGTCATTCAGTCAAGAATTGCCTGTGTTTGATCCCGTCAATAATCAAAATTATTATATTGATATTGTCAACCGTGGTCAGGAAATATTAAACTACACCATAAAGGCAAGAGAAAATTGGATAAAGCTCTCTTCAGAATCTGGTACCACCCTGTACAATGAAAAAGTATATGTAAGTATTGATTGGAATAAAGCCCCCAAAGGAGATATAAAAGGTGAAATACTTATTTCTGGCGCAGGTAAAGAATATACAGTGCAGGTTCCAATTCGAAATGAGATGCCTAAAGCAGCCGGGTTTATCGAAAACGAAGGAGCAATAGCATTCGAAGCAAGTCATTTTACCAGGAAAATTGACACAAAAGATTTACTCTGGACTGTAGTACCTAACCTTGGAAGAACAGGTTCTTCAATAATTATTGAACCGGTAAATGCTGAAAGACAGGAATCA
This sequence comes from uncultured bacterium, assembly GCA_964485745.1. Lineage (GTDB taxonomy): Bacteria > Fidelibacterota > UBA2242 > UBA2242 > UBA2242 > CAZAKO01. The sequence continues at coordinate 41,676 of CAZAKO010000005.1, read as the reverse complement.
ATTTCTAATGCACCTTCAGTGGAATATGATTTTTCTGTATTTAGTGCTGGTGATCTGACCGTCCATACTTATCTTTCACCCGCTCAGGATTTTAAAAAGCAGGGCGGGCTGAAATTTGCTATCGCTATCGACGACGAAAAACCTCAAATCGTTAACATGAACGAAGGCGAACTAATACCAGATTATAAATATGCCGATTGGTGGATGAAATCGGTTGGAGATCACATTAAAATCAGGATTTCAACACATCATGTAAATTCACAAGGTAAACATACACTAAAGATATGGATGGTTGACCCGGGGATAGTATTCCAGAGATTTGTGATTGATGCTGGAGGATTAAAACCGAGTTATTTAGGTCCTGTTGAAAGTAAGTATGTGGTTGATAAATAAGAACTCGCTACAACATTGTGGATAAAACATTCGTTATCCACCCATTGTTACTAACACTTTATTCTCGGCTTCCATCATATTTAGTGGTATCAGATTGCCCTCGATTTTACGCTGATTGACGACGATTTCTTTGACGCCCTGCTGAACCCCGCTTTTATTATTGATTGTGATAGTAAAATTTTTCTGTCTGAAGCGGCGGGTGATCTTGATTTCCTGCCAATCGGCGGGAATACAGGGGACAATCCGCAGTCCGTTGTAATCCGGCTGAATTCCAAGAATATACTGAGTGGCGGTATAATATGACCAGGCAGCGGCACCGGTCAGCCAGGGCAGGCGGGAAGCCCCGCGGCGGGGGCTATATTTGCTGTGAGTGAATTGACAATAAACGTACGGCTCGATCTGGCGGATTTCGGCTTTTCTGTTATAGGCAGCCGGCATGAAAGCGCGGTAATACTGATAGGCTTGATTACCGTTGCCCAACATTATTTCGGCAATGATTGCCCAACCCTGCGTATGGGAGAAGACCGAGCCGTTTTCCTTCATCCCCTGATTGAATAGCGGCGCTTTGACGATCCGAGGGTCGGTTTTGGCATATGGCGGATCGACAATGATCAGACCCTGCTCGGTCGCTAACCGATTTCTCACGGCTTGCATTGCCGATTTGGCGCGGGTTGGTGAGGCATGCCCGCTGATCACCGACCAGGATTGGGGATTCAGCCAGAGGCTGCCCTCTTTGTCGCTATGGGAGCCGTACTTCAAGCCATCATAGCGATAGGCGCGCAGGTACCATTCGCCGTCCCAGGCATATTTTTGCAGGTTCTTATCCAAGATTTGCAGCTGTTCGGCAGCCCATTGCACTTCCGCCGGACGGTTTAACATCTCGCAAATCTCGCGGTAGGTTTTCAGGGCGTAACGCAGTTGAAAAGCGACAAAGACGGTTTCGCCGTGCTGACCGAGTTCGAGGCAATCGTTCCAATCGGCGTACAGCCCACAGGGTAGTCCATGCGGTCCTCTCCGTTCTAAGTTAAATTCGATGGCTTGTTTGAGATGACCAAGGACTGTATCTTCACCCTTGTCGGCATAGGGCAGGACCTTATCGAAAAATCCGATATCACCGGTTTCCTTAACATACGCCGGGATGGTATTAAACAGCCACATGCAATCATCGGAGCGATACTCTTCCTCTTTGGGAGGAATTTCCTGGCCGGGGTTGTGGGCAAAAGGTTTGACTACCGGCATGGCGCCGCCGGATGCGACCTGACCGGTAATCATCAGCTCTAAGCGCTTACCTGCTTCTTCGGGAATCAAATGTAAGACACCCAATAAATCCTGCACTGTATCGCGGTATCCTAAACCGTCTCGTTCGCCGCTGTAGACCATACTGGCTGCGCGTGACCAGCTGTAAGTTATCAGACAATTATACGGGCTCCAGACATTGGTCATGCTGTTAAACTCGGCATCCGGTGTGTTTACCCGCATTCCCTCGAGCCGGGAGTGCCAGTAATGCTTTAAAGCGTTAAATTCCTGTTCCACTTGATTCAAGTCGCGGAACTCCCGGGCAATCTTTTTACCTTCGACGGCTGCTTTGCCAATGCCCATAAAAACCGCCAGCTCTTTGGATTCGCCAGCTGCCAGATTAACATCTATCTGCAAAACACCACAACCATTGCCGCCAACTGCCAGCGAGTTGATGCACTCACCTTTTTCCACCACTTCGGGATTATGATAGGAGCGATATTTACCTAAAAAAATGTCCCGATCCGTATCAAAGCCGCTGGGTTTGGCACCGATGATTCCTAAAAAAGTATGCCGATTGCCGTCATGATGCTGGAAATCGCCGCTGCTATCCGGGAGCTGCACATTGATGCCGTGGTCTATGATATTATCAATAACATCCATACGGAGAATAAACTGGGTATACTGCAGGTTAATCAGATCCTGCCACAGATACCAGTTGTTGGCATATTCGACAAACGTAAAAATCCGCAGGTGGCGCTTGATTTTATCTTGATTGGTAATTTTCAGTCGCCAGAATTCAAAATAGCGATTCAGCGGGACGAAGTAAGTAGTCTCGCATTTGATTTGATCATAAAGGGATTCGATAATCGTATAGGCTGTGCCGTGGCGGCAAATTGTGTGATATTGATTTAACGGTTTGCCCACCGGCTGCCAGGCAGCCGACCAATAATCTTTTTTATCCCGGTCATGCAGATAAAAATAGCGTCCCGGTTGATCCATTGGTATTGTGTTGAAACGCAACCGCGTAAAGCGGCCCTGTGCGGCGGAGTGGAAAAAGCTGTAGCCGCCGGCATTATTGGTAATGATCGCGCCGTATTCGGTCGAGCCGAGATAATTGCTCCACGAACGCGGCGTGTCCGGTTGCTCTATGACATACTCTCTGCTTGCGTCGTCAAAATAACCAAATTGCATGCAAGAATCCTCCGTTAAGTTTGCCCGTAGTCAGACATTAATGCTTTAAAATACTTCCGAATTTTCTTTGATATAACTGATTAACTCATCAACCTGAGTGAAGGCAAGTGCGGTGCAGGTGTCGGCGGCACCATAGTAAATCGCAATCCGACCACTGGCGGCATCGTAGAGATTGGCACAAGGGAAAACCACATTGGGGACAAAACCCGTGGTCTCGTATAACTTTTCCGGGGTCAGGAGATAATCACGGGTGCGATAAAGAACCTTGCCCGGATTATCAAGACCTAAAATGGCGGCGCCAAAACTGTAAACGAAGCCGTTACAGGTAGTCGAAACGCCATGGTAGAACAGCAGCCAGCCGACGGTCGTCTCGATCGGAATTGGTCCGGCACCAATTTTGGTGCCCTGCCACCAGCCTTGACCACCTTTGCCCATCAGATATTGATGTTTGCCCCAGTGAATCAGATCGGGACTTTCACTCAGGAAAATATCACCGAAGGGAGTGTGACCGCTGTCGCTGGGACGGCTGAGCAGCAGGTACTTCCCATTTACTTTACGGGGGAACAGGACGCCGTTGCGATTGAAGGGCATCAGTGGATTTGGCATACGGGTAAAAGTCCGGAAATCTTTGGTTTTGCCCAAGCCGATTGAGGCGCCGTGCATGTCGTCGCACCAGACGATATAATAGGTATTGTCAATTTTCACTAACCGCGGGTCATAGCTGTAGCTGGTTGGATTCGGATTGCCATTCTCATCGCGCCAATCAATCGGATCCGGACCAATTTCCCAGTTAAAGCCATCATCACTGTGCCCGGCAAAAAGAGTTGCCCGCCCATTGCGCTGATCGGCACGGAAGATGCCAACAAACTTATCCTGGTAGGGTAAAACCGCACTATTAAAAATTCGGGCAGCTTTGGGAATTGGATTCCAGTTGATAATCGGATTCCGGCTGTAACGCCAGAGAACATCGGTACATCCTTCCGGTCGGTTTTCCCAGGGAAGGTTTGGCAAGGACTCGCCAATGATTGTTTGCACTCCAGGATTTCCTTTCGATTTAATCATGACTATTTAGCTGCAGCTTCTTGGTCCGCTGCTTTACGTCTTTCAGTTAGTTCCGCCCCGATTTCTGCCACTCGTTTATCGGATAATGGGTAAAAATAGACGATGATGATTGCCAAAATACCAAAGGCAGCCGGAATCACACTGAAAAGTGCGATCAAGCCCTGCAGACTCGCCGCCGATTGGATCTGATTAGGTTGAAAGCCAACCTGAGACATAAGATTGAGGGAAACAAATGCGCCGAATGCCCAGCCAAATTTCTGAGACATGGTGGAGGCGGAAAAGACTAAACCGGTGGTTCGGCGACCACGCTTCCACTCGGCGTAATCAGCGGTATCGGCATACATTGCCCAGATTAACACACTTAATGGACCGCCGGTGATCGAACCGGTAATTTGAAAAAGGAAAATCAAAGCTATCTGATTTGGTTTGAGCAGGTAAAATACGGCAGTACTCAATACGGCAATGACAAAAATATAAATAAAAGCGCGTTTCTTGCCGATTATTTTGGCCACCCAGCCGACTAAAATTACCCCAACTAATGATGCAATTTGCCCGACAACATTAAAGGCGGATACCAGAGTTTCGAAACTGTAAGTTTTGGCTTTGACAAAGGGTAACGAGATTTCGCGCTCACCGACTACATATTTAAAATAGTGAGCGGTTACGCTACTGCGGACTGCGACGAACAGAATGAAGGTAATCGTCGTTGCTAACAAAATCAACCAGGGTTTGTTGGTAACTAATTCGTATAAATCTTGTTTAATTGATGATTTCTGAGTTTTGGGCGGCTGCACCCGCTCGCGGGTTCCGCTAAAAGTGATCAGGAAGAAAATCACCGCAGCGATACCGTAAATTATAAAGGACAACTGCCAGCCATGGGCGTCGTTTCCTTTGCCCAGCGCCTTGGTCATTGGCAATAAGGTAGCCGAGACAATAATCCCGGCGGCATAAGCGAAAATAAATTTTACCGAAGCCACGACCGTACGTTCGTCCGAATTGGGTGAGATAACTCCTAACAGGGCAGTATAAGGAATATTAATTGCCGTATATAACATCATGATTAAAATAAAAGTGACATAAGCCCAGATCACCTTGCCCGTCAGCCCGAAGTCGGGGACGGTGAAAGTCAATACTCCAACGACGGCAAACGGCACACAGATCCAGAGCAAATAGGGGCGAAATTTTCCCCACCGGGTATTGGTGCGGTCGGCAATGATACCCATCAGCGGATCATTGACCCCATCCCAGACTCGACTGATCAGGAACATGGTTGCCGCTACCCCTGCCGGAATTACGAAGATGTCGGTGTAGAAATAAGTGAGGTACAGCATAAAAGTCTGCCAGTATAGCACCGAGGCAAGGTCGCCAAAGCCGTAACAGATTTTTTCCTTCCAGGGTAATTTTTGATTGACCGTATTCATTATCCCACTCCTTCTTCTACTGATTCCTCTATTTAGCTCAAAAGATTGAACCCGATCCTGCAGACAATTGGATCATGATGGATCATTGTTTTTGATAATTGATGAAGAAAAATAATTTAGTATTGTTGGATTTTCGGGTAACGAGTAATGACAACCTGCAGTCGAGCTTATCTCGTTCATCCAGACAATCCCAATAGTATTTTTTTAATCGGAAATACAGGATCAAGTCGGGTACTAATCTTCATGACTTCATAGTATAATCACTTAAGGCAGGATTTACAAGTCCTATATTCTCGAGAACGTTATAGAAACAAATAAGCGAGGATGATCGCGACTACCAATCCCGGCAGCATATTGACGACTTTAATGGTTTTGATTTCCAGAATACTGATTCCTAATCCAATCAGCATCAGCCCACCAACCGCCGTCATTTCGTTAATTACGACGTTGCTGAAGAATTCTCCTAACCAGCGGGCGAGGAGCGTCAAACCGCCTTGGTAAATCAGTAAGGGGATGGCGGAGAAAATTACCCCGATCCCCAGCCCGGACGAAAGGGCAATTGCGGCAAATCCATCTAATAATGATTTCGCTAATAGCAGATTCGGTTTATTACCCAATCCCTCCTCGAATGTGCCTAAGATGGTCATAGATCCCATGCAAAAGAGTAAAAATGCCGCGATTAAACCTTCGCTGAATTTGGCATTGTCCGAACCGACCTTTTCCTTTAATCCTTTGCCTAAGCGATTCAGTATAAGATCAAGGTCGAGCAGTTCTCCGATGATTGCACCAATCACAATACTGAAAATCAGGATCAGGTAGTTGTTAGTTTTCGTTGCCATTGTGAATCCCAGAAAGAGCGTAAATAACCCAATACCCTGGAAGACAATGGTCGTGATCTTCGCTGGTAGACGACGATGTAAAATCAAGCCAATCGTGCTGCCGACAATTACACTGCCGGCATTAATCAGGGTGCCCAGCATGAATTATTCGGGTTTGCCTTCCGGGATGATGAACCAGCCGACGATGTAGGTAATGACCAACGGCGCGATGCCGGTCGCAATGGTGACAAAGACGAATAACAGACGCACAATAGTTGGATCGAGATTGAACATTTCACCCAGTCCGCCGCAAATCCCGGCGAGTTTCTGATCGGTTTTTGAGCGGTAGATTCTTTTCATCATAAACTCCTTATTTGAAATTTATCGGTTTAATATACAAGCAATTAGATATTCTGGACAGTCAAATTTGTTGTCAGGATAAGATAATCGGTTAACTAAAATTTATCAAGGCAGATAATTGCCACGGTTGTTTACCTGCGGATATGATTTTTTCTTTTGGAATTAGTAAAATATTCAGAAATTTAATTTACCTTGAATCCAATCTATTATCTTACAGTTTTGATTTTGATCCTGGCGGTGATTTTCCTGATCCGGGCTAAGCTGAGTAATCGTAAGGGGCAGGTCTATTTCCTGAAACCTTTAGCCACAATCCTGATTATCTTTTTGGTAGCTTATTCCTGGGCAAACAAGCAAAATTATTCCGGCGCTTATTCACAGTGGATTCTCATTGCACTGATTCTGTCCCTCGGAGGCGATCTTGCCTTAATGTTGGATAAGTTTCGAACCGGGCTTATACTGTTTCTCGTCGTTCATTTAATTTATGCCGCCACATTTTCAATTTTTAGCGGCTGGCACATGTCGCCCTGGTATGTTTTGTTGAGTATTGGATTTCTGTCGGCGGCTATTTATCTCTATCTATATCCGGGATTGGACAAATTCAAAGTCCCGGTACTATTGTATGTTTTAGCAATTTCTTATATGCTGAATCGGGCAATTGCCACCGGTTTCGGACAAGATTTTAGTCGCGGACAGGTTGGGCTGATAGCAGTCGGGGCAGGATTATTTTATCTTTCCGACCTGATCCTGGCAATCAATCGGTTTCGTCATCCGTTTAATTATCATCCGCTTTGTTTAACCTTTTATTATGCAGGACAATTAATGATTGCCTGCAGCACAATTTTGTGGTAAAGTTAGCCTTAAAAAATAATATGAGGAGTAAGTATGGAAGCGATCAAACAATTTTTTAGTCCCGAAATCATCTGGTTTATTCTGGGGCTGGTAATGCTATTGTTAGAGTTGATTTTACCCGGGCTGATTATCGCCTTTTTTGGAGTTGGTGCCTGGGTTGTCGCATTGTTAGTCTTATTGATACCGAAACTGTCGTTGAATCTGCAGTTATTCATTTTTTTAGTCTCATCAATCGTATTATTGCTGGCTCTCCGCCGGCAGGCAGCCAAGATCTTCAAAGGATTCGAGAAACAGAAGAATGTCGCAGCTGCAGATGTCGAAGAATTTATCGGTCACCGGGCGACTGTCGTCCAGGCGATTGGTAAGAAGAAAAGTGGGAAAGTTGAATTTCATGGGACCAACTGGGAGGCTGCAGCCGATGAAGAGATTGAAGTCGGCGAAATGGTTGAAATTGTCGGGAAAGAGAGCATTCTTTTAAAAGTCAAAAGAATTTAGGAGGAGGGAATTATGTCATCTTTTACGGTTGTCTTGATTGGTCTAATTATTCTGCTTTTAGTTATCTTTTTTCGGTCAATCCGAATTGTGCCCCAGAAAGTTGCCTTTATTGTGGAACGGCTCGGCAAGTACAATAATACCCTTGAAGCCGGCTTTCATGTTCTGATACCATTTATTGACCGGGTAGCTTATAAGCATACTTTAAAGGAACAGGCGATTGATGTCTCGCCCCAGGTTTGTATTACCCGCGATAATATTTCGGTCGAGGTGGATGGGATTTTATACATGCAGGTGGTGGATCCGCGCAAGGCTTCTTATGGGATTAATAATTACCAGTTTGCCTCGACCCAGCTGGCACAGACGACCATGCGGAGTGTGATTGGCAAGATGGACTTAGATAAGACTTTCGAGGAACGCGATGTGATTAACAGTGCAATCGTTGAAGCGGTTGACAAAGCCTCCGATCCCTGGGGCGTAAAAGTAACCCGTTACGAGGTGAAAAATATTGCCCCGCCACAGAGTATCAAGGATGCGATGGAAAAGCAGATGCGGGCAGAGCGGGAGAAGCGCGCCATGATTGCCGAATCGGAAGGGGAGAAGCAGGCAAAAATCAATCGGGCGGAAGGCGATAAGCAGGAGGCGATCGCGCGCTCCGAAGGTGAAATGCAGAAACGCATCAATGAAGCGGAAGGACGTGCCCAGGAAATCCGCAAAGTTGCGATAGCAACCGCTGAAGGAATCCGGGAAATTGCCAAGGCAATCAATGAAAAAGGTGGCTTGAATGCCGTTAATCTACGGATTGCCGAACAGTATCTGAATGAATTCGGTAAACTTGCCAAAACCAACAATAGTATTATCATTCCATCGAACCTGTCCGATATTGCCGGATTAGTTAAATCGGTAACCTCGGTTTTAAAAGAGCAAAAAAGCGAATAGCGGAGAGTAGCTATGATTCATCAACAAGACTTCTTTCAAGGTGCAGACGGTCGGCGGCTTTTCATGCAGTCCTGGTATCCGGAGCAATCGCCTCAGGCATTAGTGCTTCTGGTCCACGGTCTGGCGGAGCACAGTTCGCGCTATGAACATGTGGCAAAATACCTGACCACTAATAGGGTGGCAATCGCAACTTTCGATTTGCGCGGACATGGACAGTCCGACGGCGAACGGATTTATGTCAATTCTTTCGACGAATATTTACAGGATTTGGATATTTTCTTTAAACAGGTTAAGACGCGCAGTGCCGGCTTGCCGCTGTTTATTTATGGGCATAGTATGGGAGCCACAATTAGTACGCTGTACGTTATTGACTATAATCCAGAATGCAAAGGTCTCGTTTTATCCGGAGTTACGGTAAAATTCGGGCAGGATGTTTCACCGGCGCTGATTAAAATAGGCGCGATTTTAGGAAAATATGCGCCCCGCATGAAGACTACTAAGCTGGATGAAAACTCGATCTCCCGCGACCCGCAAATTGTCAAACAATACAATGCAGATCCGCTAAACTACCGCGGCAAGATTCCAGCCCGAACTGGCTGGGAATTGCTGCAGGCGATGCGTCGCATTGAACACCAGATGAGTGCCATCACTCAGCCGATTTTAATCATGCACGGTTCCGCCGATAAGTTGTCCAATCCCGAAAGTAGTCAGGAGTTGTATGAGGGTGTCCGATCCGCTGATAAAACCCTGAAAATTTACGACGGATTTTATCACGAAATTCATAACGATCCTGAACAAAAACAAGTCTTGGAGGATATTACCAACTGGATTTTGGCGCGGCTCTGAATTATCTTATCTTCTGAGAATTTAATTAATCATAGATTTAGGTAATAGCCACTGATAATAAATCAACTAACGATGAACATCTGCACGGGTGAGGTCAAATGATCGGAATCTTACTGCAGCTGATCGGAGCTGTCGGCGTTTTTTTATTTGGCATGCGGGTGATGAGTGACGGCATTCAAAAGGTTGCCGGAGAACGATTACAGGCTGCTTTGAACTACATGACCAGTAATCGAGTTATAGCCGTATTAACCGGCGTTTTGGTTACGGGCATTATCCAATCGTCGTCGGCGACGACGGTGATGGTGGTCGGATTTACCAATGCCGGTTTACTGAAATTGACCCAGGCGATTGGAGTCATTTTTGGTGCCAATATCGGTACAACGGTAACCACCTGGCTGGTTTCATTTTTAGGATTTAAAGCTGAAATCAGCTTGTTTGCCTTGCCCATCGTTGGCTTTGGTTTTCCATTTATCCTGAGTAAGTATAAACGCCGGCGCGATTTTGGAGAAATGTTAGTCGGATTTGGTTTGCTTTTTCTGGGGCTTGGATTTCTGAAGAATACAGTCCCGGACATCAATGCGGAAACCCTGTGTTTTATTGCAAAATATTCACATATGGGATTTGTAACGTTCTTACTTTGTATTGGGGTCGGTATCGTTATGACAACGATTCTCGAATCTTCGAGTGTTGCGATGGCTATCACCGTGACTCTGGCATATAAGGGATACGTTGATTTTGAATCGGCGGCGGCAATCTGTTTAGGTCAAAATATCGGGACAACTATTAAAGTCTTCATTGTTTCGATCGGAACCAGTGTTAATGCCCGGCGAGCAGCCCGCTCCCATTTTTTCTTTAATCTTATTGGAGTTATCTGGGTCGCAATAATTTTTCAGCAGTTTTGCCGATTTGTCTTATGGTTGGCACCATGGGATACCAGTTTGCAAGTGAATCTGCCCCTGAATCTGGCGCTGTTTCATTCGGTATTTAATATTTCTAACACTTTGTTGTTCTTACCCTTTCTGGGGGGATTCGCGAATTTGATTGAAACGCTTTTCAAACCGACCGAGAATGACCAATATCGCCACTATCAGTTACAATATATTAGTACTGGTGTCCAAGATGCGGTTCAATTGAATATTCTGAATGCCCGGGCTGAGGTCAACCGGCTGGGTGATATAATCGAGAAGATGTTTGACAAATTTTTAAAAGCCTTCCTGGCGCCGGATCGCAAAATTGGGGAACTGCTCGAGGAAGTCAAAGAGCTGGAAGAACTAACCGACCAGATGCAGGAAGAAATTTCTAAATACTTAGTTAAATGTTACCAGGAAGAACTTTCCGAGGCTAATGTCAGACTTGTCAATGCCATGATGCGGATCGTGCATGAACTGGAGAATGTTGCGGATTCAATCTTTAAATTGACCGTGTTGAGTAAGAAGAAATTTGATAAGGCAATTGATTTTCAACCAAAGGCTGGCGAAGATTTACGGGCTTACTCTAGTCTGATCAAGGATTTTCTTGGTTTGTATCGAAATCACTTAAGCATTGAATTTGACAGCCAGGAAATCGAAAAAGCCTACCACATGGAGAATGAGATCAATCTGATGCGAGACTCACTTAGCAAATCAGCCCGCAAACGCATCCAGAAAGGTTCCAATGTTAAATCCGAATTACTCTACATGGATTTGGTAAAAAATTTGGAAAATATTGGTGATAATTCGCTGAATATTGCCCAGGCACTACGGATGTTGGGGCAGGAATAGGGAATTTTGGAGTAATTCCAAAACAGGATACCGGTATGTATATTTTAACGATTGATCAGGGGACCACCGGAACTCGCGCAATTCTGTACGATCAAAAGGGCCAAATCGTGCAGTCGGTTTACGAAGAATTTACCCAATACTATCCTGAGCCGGGCTGGGTGGAGCATGATCCCCTCGAAATCTGGCGGACGGTCGTCAATACCGTGAATCGCTTAATCCGCAATTACCGCGGGCAGATTGCGGCGGTGGGTATTACCAACCAGCGGGAAACTACCGTTGTCTGGGATAAAGTGACTGGTAAGCCGGTCTATAATGCGATTGTCTGGCAGTGCCGCCGGACGGCACCAATTTGTGAGAACCTGAAAAAATATGAGCCGGTCTTTCAAGCCCGTACCGGATTGCCGTTAGATGCCTACTTCAGTGGCACGAAAATCAAATGGATTCTGCAACGAATTGGTGGGTTAGCGACTGACCGCTTGCTTTTCGGTACGATTGACAGCTGGTTGATCTGGAAGCTGACCAAGGGGCAGGTTCACGCCACCGATTTTACCAATGCCTCCCGTACCCTGTTATTTAATATTATTGATAAAATTTGGGACGGCGAACTAGCTCAAATAATCGGGGTGCCGCTGTCTATGTTACCCAAAGTCAAGAACTCGCTGGACGACTTTGGTACGGTTGAGGCAATCGAAGGTTTGCAAGGAGTTCCGATCTATGGCGTAGCCGGCGATCAGCAAGCGGCGTTATTCGGACAGGGCTGTGTGGAGCGCGGAACCGTCAAGAATACTTACGGCACCGGCTGCTTTGCCATACTGAATCTTGGGGATTCCTTTCAATTATCGCAGCAGGGTTTACTAACGACCCTGGCGATCAATCGGGAAGGCAAGCCCTGCTATGCCCTCGAAGGTTCGATTTTCATTGGCGGAGCAGTGATTCAGTGGCTGCGGGATGAGTTGAAATTAATTGCCAAGGCAGCCGACAGCGAAGCCGCCGCCCGTGAGGTATCGGATAATAATGGAGTTTATATCGTACCGGCGTTTGTCGGATTAGGCGCGCCGCACTGGGATATGGATGCCCGTGGGATTATCACCGGGCTGACCCGCGGTGCCAATCGCAATCATCTGATTCGAGCCGCCCTGGAATCTATCGCTTTCCAGAGCTATGATGTGCTGACTTTGATGGAGCGTGAAACGGGAATTGCAATCGAGCAGCTGGTGGTTGACGGCGGCGCCGTTGTCAATAATTTTTTAATGCAGTTCCAGGCGGATATTTTGAACAGACCGGTACTGCGACCGGCAATCATCGAATCCACCTCTCTGGGCGCCGCTTACTTAGCGGGACTGAAGGTTGGATTTTGGACCAGTATTGAGGGGATCCTCAAACTCAAAAAAGTTGATCGGACCTTCGAACCTTCGATGACAGCAGCTGTCAGAGAGAAGTACCTGAAAGGCTGGCACAAGGCTTTGCGTCAAGTAAAGACTAAGTGAGAGCTTGCATTGTTATGAAAATTGTCGGACATTTAGCCTAAAAGAAGAATGACAAAAAATTGAAAATGTCATTAATCAAAAAAGATACCAGAACGAAGCTTTAGGTGATGAAACAATGATCAAGAATTATGATCAAATTCAGGCGCTGGAAAGAGAGTTAATCAAAAATCAAACGACCGACTTGATGCAGAATTTTCGATTAGTTGATGCGATGTATCGCGAGGCGGTCGAATTAGGGATTTTTCCAATGAAAAATTCACTCGATGGATTAGAGATTGACATAAAAATTGCTGAGGTAGTGAATCATGTTCCAGGAACTTCTGGTAAAAATCGCAACAGAACTAAATAAGCATCGAATTCCTTACATGGTAATCGGGGGGCAGGCAGTACTGCTCTACGGGGAACCGAGATTGACGAAGGATATTGACATTACCCTGGGTCTGGGAATTGATGGTTTTGGACAGGTAAAGGAAGTCGCTCAAGATTTGGGTTTGAGAATTCTGGTTGGTAACCCTAAAGAGTTTGTCCAAAAGACTATGGTTTTTCCGGTAATAGATGATAAAACCGGCATCCGGGTTGATTTTATTTTCTCTTTTTCTTTATATGAAAAGCAAGCCATCCGAAGGGCAAAAAATGTAAAATTGGGTAAGACATTAGCCAAATTTGCCTCCCTTGAAGATTTAGTTATTCATAAAGTTATTGCCGGCAGAGCCAGAGACCTCGAAGATGTTACCTCCATGTTACTAAGAAATCCTGATTATGATATCAAATATATCAATTATTGGTTAAAAGAATTCGATCAATCATTGAATCAAAATTACTCAGAGCAATTTAGCAAAATGATTTAGACTGTGATTGATTGACGAATTTAGAAATCTAAAATATATCAGATAATATCTATTCCGAGCAGAATTTAATTACTCTGACAATTGCCGCACTGCAGACTGGGCAAAAACCGGTCAGACTTTTGGAAAACATACGGCAATCGAGAAAAGGTCGGTACAGTTTCTCCGAGGCGTAGCCGGCTCCTTCGAAAGTGCCAACTTTTCTCCAATACTCTTGAGTTTGCAGTAAGTCCTCCCGCGACTTAGTGTCTTTGTATGGAATTTTATCGTATAGCGCCTTTTCCCAGGGGGTAGGAATCGGGGTGCTGTCGTCCACCAGTTCACGCCATTTCAACCGATTTTTATCGGTGCAGACGGTGATATTCGGTTCCCAGGGTTCAATGCCCAGTGGGTAAAATTCACTATAAGCGACTTCGGAGTTATAATATTCGTCCGCCAACCCGCCGCAGGCGTGACCGAATTCATGGACGAAGACATAATCGGGCCACCAGGAGCTCTCCTTATTTTCTGAGTGGTTGTAGCAGGTTGAGTAGAGGTTAAAAATTCCACCGCCGCCGTATTTTTGACTATTGATTAAAAAGTAGAGCTGGTCGTAGGGTGCATTGGCGGCAATGTCCCGAATTTGTTGATTTTCAAACCCTAAAATGTAGCGGTCGGTCTCAAATGAATTATACGAAAATTCAAAAGCAGATTTGACAAAAACACCTTTCTGCGGATCGTCAATTCCGGACTCTTCTGAGGGAACTTCCAGATACCAGACGTTAAATTGCGTTTGGAGTTCGGAGAAAGGTGGGGCATTAAAAAGGACTTGCATAAAATGGTTGACATCTTTGCGGAATTGGCGCATTTCGCGCCTGGTATAGCCCTCCGGTAAGATTAGAAGGTCTACCTTATTGTGCGGTGAACCATTTTGGAGGTAGGATTTGACTTTAAAATCACCACGCGGTTTATCCCGTCTGATTAACTGTGAGGCGGGCTCAATCGTCGTTTCGAATTGTTTGCTAAAAGTATTCGTTTTATCGCGGGAGTAGAGTTCCATAATGACTGGATTTAATGGGTAGGGAAATAGGACCGATCCCGGTATCGCCCGATTCATCCCGCTGAGTGCTTCCGCAGTCGTCTGCCATTCCTGGAAAAGACTGCAGAATCCCCGTGAATAAAGCAGAGTTTTGGTCTGTGCATCAAGGATTTTTACCAGGTGGGCGCCAAGATTGAGTGTATCTATCAGGTTGGTAATACTACCAGCCCAGATTGGTTCTTCGATAACCCGATCTAACATTATCGTGCAGCTGTCATGGGTACCGGTAAAGTAAAAGTCCACCCGCATGGTCTTGTCAACAAAATATTGGTTGAATTCCGGCCCGGTTTTGCCAAGCAGAAGCCAGGGAATCAATAACCAGAGCATTAGATAGCGTAACATGATAACTCCTGATAAATTGGTTCAAAATTAGGGAAGTAGGTCGCGATAATCAAGGAAGTATTCGGAAAAGGGTAAGCAAATTCTTGTATGGATAGGTTCCTCGCATTAAATTCGGAGGCGGGAAACGAATTATGATATCATTTATCAACGCCTATTGTACCTTTGGAGCAGATGCCGGAGTTAAAAATCTGAATTTCTCGATTGATGATGGCGAATTTGTATTTGTAACCGGGCCATCCGGAGCCGGCAAATCAACCCTGCTGAGACTGATTTACATGGATCTGTTTCCGGAAAAGGGCAAGGTATTGATCCGCGATTATGACAGCAGCCGGATTAAGGATCGGGAAATTCCTTATCTACGGCGGAAGGTGGGCATGATTTTTCAGGATTTTCAGCTCTTGAAGGATCGCAATGTCTATCAAAATGTCGCCCTGGCGCTATATGTTTCCCATTACAAAATGCGGGAGATTAAAAGTCGGGTTTATGACATTCTGAATCAGGTTGGATTGGGTCACCGGGTGCACCACCGACCTAGCGAATTGTCCGGAGGCGAGCAGCAGCGCGTGGCGATTGCCCGGGCACTGGTGAAGGAACCGATTGTGCTCCTGGCTGATGAACCGACCGGCAATCTGGACCCCCGGGTCAGTGTCGAACTGATAAATTTATTAAGTAAAATTAATCAAGGGGGAACCGCGGTTATCGTTGCTACCCATAACTACAGTTTGATCCCGCGTGTCCCTGGAGCGCGTCTGATCCAGGTGAGCGAGGGTCAAATCACGAGTATCACATGACTATCCTGTGGTTTCTACTCAAAGAGGGTTTCAGAGGATTAATCCGTTCTAAATATGCGGGGGCTTTCTCGATCATCATCATTGCGATTGCGATCATCCTGGTTGGATTTGGTTATGTGGCTGCCCGGGACACGTTATTTTTAGTTGATAATATCCGCTCTCAGTTTGATGTGGATATTTTCATCAAGCCGACTGCCGGAACGGATGAGATTGCCCTTTTTAATCAGAAGCTATCCCAGATGGATGAGGTCGAACATTTGCTGTACATTTCACCCGAGGATGCCGCCGAAAAATTTAAAAAGGAGTTCGGTGAGGACATTTTCGATATTCTCGATTATAATCCCTTGCCACCCTCTTTTACGATTAGTTTAAAGCCCATCTACCGCAACCTGATCAGTGTCGAAGCCATCGCCAATTTTCTGCAAGCCGATCCGATTGTAGATGAGGTAAAGTACCGTAAGAATTTTCTGATAATTCTGGAAAAGTATCAGCGGATTCTGCTTTTTTCGATCTTGGGGGTATTTGCCGCCTTGACACTGGTTTCGATTATCCTGACTTCTAATTCGATTAAAATGACGATCTTTGCCCGTTGTGATATTATTTCTTCGATGAAATTGATTGGCGCGACCGATCGTTTTGTTAAAACTCCTTTCATTATCGAGGGCACGCTGGAGGGCTTGCTTGGCGCCATTCTCGCTGGCGGTTTTATTTTCGGCTGCTTCTATCTCCTCAATACGCATCTGCAATCTTTCTTTGAATATCAAGTCTTTGTTAGTATCCGATTTTATCTTGCCCTGTTAATTTTTGGTACGGCATTAGGACTGGTAGGCAGCTGGCGGGCAATTATGAAGTTTTTAGCTTAGCTGAATTTTGCAGCTTTCTTTACCCGACCTTTTTGCTTGGATAAGCAGAGGGCAAAAATTAAATTTTGCCAGGATGAAAAAAATTTATCAGGCAGGTTCGACACTTACTCAGCGGGAACAGAAGGTTCTCAGAGCCGTGATCTTGGACTATGTTCGGGCGGCTAAACCGGTTAGCTCGCGGTATATTCAACAGTACAACATACCGCAGGTTAGCAGTGCAACAATCCGGAATACACTCCACCGCCTGGAAGAAATGGGTTATTTAGTTCAACCGCATACCTCGGCTGGTCGGATACCCGCGGATAGCGGCTATCGCTATTATGTGGACAACCTGATCGGTAGTGCAATTATTCAGCAGCGCTGGCTGAATCTTTTCCGCAAGGAGCTCAAGGCGGTCACTTTTGATCTAAATCAGATTATGGATAAAACGGCTCTGCTGCTCAGCAAATTGACTGAGCAGATCGGAATTTTTATTGTGCCTTCGTTTGGTCAGGAAATCCTGCAGAAGATTGAGCTGGTGCAAATTGGATCGAACCGCATCCTGATAATCCTGGAGACCAGCTCTAAGGTCGTCAAAACGGTTATGTTAGAAGTTGAAACGGAGATCAGGGAGAGTCGTTTACCTTTGATTCAGTCTTTATTGAACGAACGCCTATGTGGAATCGCTTTAAAGGAGATCATTGACTCGATCGCCGTCCGTTTTCAGGATTTAAATGAGTATGCCATTATCAATGTTCTGATCCATAAAGCCCCGGTCATTTTTGATCTTACCCATCCGATCAATGTCAAATTGTCGGGCACCTCTTTTCTAATGCAAAAGCCGGATTTCTCCGACCTGAGCCGCTTGAGTCAATTTGTATCGCAGCTGGAAGATGGTACTATAATTGCAAAGATCGTCGAACATCATCACGCGGACTGCGGGGTGACAATTTCGATTGGTTCGGAAAATCCGGAAGAGGAATTGCAGGAGTTCAGTGTCATCACCAAAGGCTATTGGATTGGTAAAAATAATGGAACCTTGGCGGTTGTTGGTCCGAAACGGATGGATTATCAAAAATCCATTTCAGTTCTAAACAACATAGCCGAGGCAGTGACCCAGATTTTTGAAACTAACAGGAGCAAAGACTGAATTGGATATAGATCAAAAAAATGAAGTGGAGCCAAAGCCGGCAAGCCCGAAAACTCACCGCAAGGTTGATCATTCCAAAGAGATCAAGCAGCTGCATGAGAAAATTGAACAAGCTGAAAAACAACTTTTAGATTGGAATGAAAAATATTTGCGGCTGGCTGCCGATTACGATAATTATCGCAAACGAACCCAAAAGGAAATTAGTGTGATAATCGAATATGCCGGCGAAAATATCCTGCGTAATTTTCTACCTATTTTAGATGATCTTGAGCGAGCACTGGTCAATCATAAATCCGCAAATGAGGAAAATCCCCTGGCTCAAGGGCTAGAATTAATTTATAAAAAATTTGTCAAGACCCTGAAAGAACTGCAGGTCACCGCGATTGAATCGCTCAATGCCCCGTTCGATCCACACTATCATCATGCCATAATGGTCAAGGAGGTCGAAGGTGTGGAGCCTAATATCGTTGTTGAAGAATTTGAAAAAGGGTATGTTTTCAAGGATCATGTCCTGCGGCATTCGAAAGTGATAGTGAGTAAATAATCATGGCTCGTGATTACTACGATATTCTGGGTGTTGATCGTAATTCTTCGGCTGAGGAGATTAAAAAGGCTTATCGGAAGATCGCGATGAAATATCATCCCGATCGTAATCCGGGAAATAAGGATGCGGAGGAGAAATTCAAAGAGGCTGCCGAAGCCTATTCGGTGCTGACTGACCCCCAAAAGAAACAAGTCTACGATCAATATGGTCATGAGGGCTTAAAAGGCGGTGGATTTGGCGGTAGTGGATTCAGTGGTTTCGGCTTTGATCTGTCCGATGCCTTACGAACCTTTATGGAGGGCTTTGGCGGATTTGGTGGATTTGACGATTTCTTTGGCATGGGAGCGGGTCGTCGCTCACGAAGTACCTCCCAATCCGGCAGCGATCTCAAAATTAGACTGACTTTAACACTGGAGGAAATTAATACCGGGATAACCAAAAAGATTAAGATTAAGCGCATGGATGTCTGCCCTACCTGTGCTGGGAGTGGCACTAAACCGGGCACTTCCCGGATAACCTGCCCTGTTTGCCAGGGTAGCGGAGAAGTCCGGGAGGTTTCCCGTTCGCTGTTTGGTCAGATGATTAATGTGCGACCCTGTCAAAACTGTCAGGGAGAGGGCACGGTTGCCGAGCAGCGATGTGCGAATTGTGGGGGAGAGGGTCGCGTTCGCGGTGAAAAGGAAATCCCAATCCAGGTTCCTGCCGGAGTCAGTACCGGGAATTATTTGACTTTGCGGGGAGAGGGGAACATCGGCATTCGTCAAGGACCACGGGGCGATTTAATCGTTATTTTGGAGGAGAAACCGCACGAGTTTTTCGTGCGCCATAATGATGACGTCGTGGTCAATTTGCATGTCTCTTCAGCTGAGGCAGTCTTGGGGACCGAGTTAGAAATTCCCACCTTGAATGGCAAGGTGCGATTAGTGGTTCCATCGGGAACTCAACCGGGCAAGATGTTAAGATTGAAAAATAAAGGTATTCCGCATTTGCATCATTCCGGACGCGGCGATCAAATTGTGCGAATTCAGGTTGATATCCCAGCAAATCCCAGCAGTCATGAGAAAAAACTCTATCAGGAAATCCTTGATCTGGAACAAAAGCACCGTTATCGCAATGTCCGCTTCAGTAAAATTGAATAGCTCCATGAGTAAATCTGACAGGACCTTGAAATTGATTTTGTTTTATATCCGGAAATGCTAAATTTAACGCGCCAAGAAAGGGTTGTAATTCAATTTTTAGTGTTGTTCTTTGTCATCGGTTTGGGAATTCGCTTCTACCGTGACTGGGTAACCGCCAAGGACGCAGTTGAATTTCCTGAAATTAGTAAGGAAGCCACTGAATTCAGGAATGAAGCAGTTCAGGTTGATTCAGTTTACTGGACCAAAGAGCCAGCGGCTCGTCAAGATAAGAAAGTTAGAATCAATTTGAATTCAGCAGCACTTGAGGATTTATTAAAGTTACCTAAAATCGGGAAGGTGAGTGCTCAGAGAATCATAGATTATCGCAATGAACACGGGCATTTTACAAGTGTTGATGAATTACTGAACGTTAAGGGGATAGGGAAAAAAACGCTGGAAATTATCAAGGGAGAAGTGACGGTTGAGTAGTGAGAAAGATATCGAAAAGGTTGAGGAGATTACCGAATACAAACCAGCCTTGATTAAGACTCTGAATTTTGTCGCTCTTTTTCTGGCTTTGGTTTTAATCATTGTCATTTATGTCCCGACGATAATTTGGCGGGAAGAAGACCAGATCCGGAACGAAGGTCGGCGGCGAATGTTAATTCTTAACTCTGTTCAAAAGTACTATCATCAAATGACAGGAAAATATGAATCTGATCCGCTTACGGCCATGAAAGTGATCAGTGCGGTTAGGGACAGCACACGGGCGGATTCGAATTTCTTTGGCGAACAGATAATCAGGTTGAATAGTAAAAAATTCAAGATGAATGTCCCGAAAAACTTCTACTCCAACTTTGATACAACTTTTGCCTTTTCTTACATCAAGAAAGATACAGCGATTGATACAACCTACAAAGTTACCAAGTGGAATAATGAACTCTTTTCCTGGGATACAGTTTACATCTTAGCGGAACGCTGGAGGGAACTCGAATCGGATTCATCCTATCGGGGACCGCTGGAAGTCGAAACCTCAGAAAGAGTCATGGAAAATACCTATTATTTACCTTATTATTTAACTGAAAAGTTTGCTTACAATCCGTTGACTAACGAGCAATTTATTATCATAACTGATTCCCAAGGTTACAAAATCAAGGATCCGCTCCAAGGTGAATACAAAGAAAATCGATATTTTTTCTTTACTTTTAAGGATACCTGTTTTGGATGGATCGAGAATGATCAGATAAGTTGGGAAAGGTAAATTAATCCGGATCCACCATGATATGTATCAGTCTATCTGCCGATTATGTGCGCTTTAGCCAGTTAGCTAAAATAGCTGATGAATATTCGATCGAAACCGTTCAGAAAAAGGTACTGACGTCACCTTTTATTCCTGAAAATCTCACCAATCCACAGTTGGCAGCCGATCTCAAAAATATTTTTCAGCAGATCAGAGCAGATTTACCGCTACCTGATCGCTATGCGGCATTGACCTTGCCTGCCGAATGGTTTGATTTGAATCATCAAGCTCTTGAAACCGGTTTGGATCGCGGCGATATTAACACTGCTCTCGATTGGGGTGCCACAAAACGACTGGGTGAGACTGCCAATGAGAAATTCATTCAGTATTATCTATTAAATAAGAAGAGTTCTGTTAATCAAGAATATCTTACGGTATCCTATTTTAAGCAATTAGGTAAATTATTGCTGAATGCCAGCCAGGCAGCCGGTTTTGAGGTCCAAATCATGGATATTAATTTGTTCAGTGCCGCCTATGCCCTAGAAAGACTTGAAGCGGTTGGTAAAAAAGAAAAGTGGGCGGTTTGGCTGGTAGACGAGCCGAGACACTCGCTGATTGTAATTGATAACGGTGAATATTGCCAGTTGGTTCATTTCGAATTTAGGGATGCGGAAAATTATTCAATCATCTCGGCGTCTTCGCCCGATGAGGTTGGCGAGAAGATTGTGGCTGCAATCAACAATATCCGTACGTTTGCCTCCGATTCCTTAAGCGGTATTGACCGACTATATTATTATTCACATAACGTTGATTCCGAATTTTTCAATATGTTGCTTACCCACGATATTGATAATATGAAAATAATTGATCCATTTGAAAAATTTAAACCAAAGGACTTGTACCAAGCCGACGGAGATGGCATCGGTGCCATGTGCCAGTTTATTGATTTGATGGGATTGATGTATCGAAAGATACCTGAGAGTGTGGAATGATCCGTTTAAACCTAACCAATATCCCTGGTTTACAGGAAGTAGAAATTGCTCCCCAGTTTGATCTTGAGGGATTGGTCTTGGACCAGCTGGTTCAGGAGGCAGCTGAGACTCCGGCTGTAGAAGCGGTTGCAGCTGGTAAATCTCGTCCGTCTGAGACTCCGCCGCCAACACCTAAGGTTGATGAAGATTTATTCAAGTTAGCCGAGGCGAATCTTGATTTGATTGAGCAGGCAGAAAAGGAAGAATTTGGAACAATTGATAAGAAACAGGCTAAAAAACTCGAAAAAGGTGAGGCTGTGCGGCGGCGAAGTATTCGTCCCGTATTGCGTTATGCTTTGTATCTAATCCTCGTGGCTGCGATAGTTTATGGTGTCTGGGCTTATCGGCAGGGGATGTTTTCTAAAAAAGATATGAAACAATTGGCATCCAAGACCGAGCAATCTATTACCGCTGAAACTGATAAAATCCCGGATCAGACAGTTGATATCGTTGATAATCTGGCTGAAAAAGAGGAACCCTTGGTATTGGAAGCGGTTCAACCACCAACAGCGCAGCCGCCAGTTGGACAGGAGCCAATCCAACCCCCTGAGCGCTATTATGGAGCGAGTCAAATTAGTGCTGATTTTATCAGTCGCGTTTATCAGGGGCAACAACGGTTACAGGTTTGCGCCGAAGTCTTAGCCAGTTTCCCGAGTAACTCACAACTGCAGTATATTAGGGTAAAAGATGATAAAGTCAGTTTTATTCTCTATGTAGCCAGTGAAACCCAGGCACAGCAGATTAAATCTTCTATTTTAGGTAATCGGCGCTTCTTACCTCCGGAAGTCTATTTTGTTGAGCGTTCTAATAAAGTTGCCAATAATCCCGTAGAAATTATGGCAATTGTGAAATTTGGAATCCCACCCTGCGAGGATCAAAAGGGATATAAATATTTTGACGATCTGCTACTGTCACAATACATCTGGCAGGCCGGTTTGAATTCCAGTGTCAGCATGGAGCCCCTCCAAATTTCCAGTCGCGATAATACAGTTGTTCGCCAAGCCGGTCTCACTGGCACCGGCTCAACCAATAATGTTATCCAATTTCTGAGTGAATTAGGCACTATTCGGGATAATATGGAAATCAGTGTTATTTCCATCACTAATACCCTTAATCAAAATATCCTCGCAACGCAGTTGAATTATAACCTAAATACGATTTTATACCCTGCTAAAATGTAATAATGGTGCGAATTATTTCGGGCTACTACAAGGGTCGCATTTTAAAAACAAACCGAAATCCTGCTTTAAGACCAACTCAGGATCGAGTCAAAGAGACCATGTTTGCGGTACTGGGTAAGATTGAGGATTACCGGGTCGCAGATCTGTATGCCGGGTCGGGTAATTTGGGCTTGGAAGCGCTTTCGCGGGGAGCCCAGCACTGTATTATGGTTGAGAAAGATTTACGACAAGTGGCATTAATTCGGGTAAATGTTAAGGCTCTGGACGTCGCAGAGATGGTGGATATTAAACGTACCAATGTCCTGCGATTTCTGAGTTCGGCTCCGGAATTAGATTTAATTTTAGCCGATCCGCCTTATAATTATCACTATTTTGAGCAGTTATTTCAAGCATTGCAGAAGCTTCCGGGTGGTATTCGAATTGCTTTGGAAGCCAGCCGCGATTTGGAGCTGCCCGATATTCTGAAGCACCGGATGATGGCTCAAAAGAAAATTGGTGAAACAGTTTTATATTTTTGGGAGAGTTGAGTGAAGATTGCGATTTACCCGGGAACCTTCGATCCGGTGACCAACGGTCATCTCGATATATTGGCTCGAGCAGCATCGGTTTTTGAGCTGGTCTATATTGCGGTTGCTCATAACCTTCATAAAAATCCGCTCTTTACGATCGAAGAGCGCATCCGGATGATCCAAGCCTGCATCAAAGATTATGCAAATGTGAAGATCGAGCAATTCGACGGCTTGGCAGTGGATTTTGCGCGGAAGGTTGGGGCTTTGGTGATCATCCGAGGACTGCGGGCGATATCCGACTTCGACTATGAATTTCAGATGGCTTTAATGAATCGTCACATGGATGATAACATTGATACGGTTTTTTTTATGCCGCATGAAAATTATACCTACCTGAGTTCCAGTACAGTTCGGGAATTGGTACGCTTCGGCGGCAATGTTACTGAATTCGTACCGGAAATTGTCGAAAAAGAATTGATTAAAAAGCTGAGGAAATGACTATGCAACTACTCGAGCAGATACGCATTCAAGCCCGGAGTGCAGCTAAGCGGATTGTTCTACCCGAGGCTCATGATGAGCGCATTCTTCAAGCGGCAGCCCAGTTAACTGCCGAAAAAATTGCCACGGTGATTTTGATCGGATCGGAAGCGGTTATCCGACAGCATGCCAATCAACTTAAAATTGCGCTGGATGGTATCACAATCGTCCAACCTGAAACTTCGGAATATCGGGATTCTTTCGTCGCCTCCTATTACGAGAAGCGCAAACATAAAGGGATTACTCCTGACCAGGCGGCAAAAATAATGCTCAATCCGACTTTTTTTGGGGCAATGATGGTTGCTCATGGGCTGGCTGATGGCTGTGTGTCGGGAGCCGCTACTACCACCGGTGATGTGTTAAGGGCGGCACTTCATATTATTGGGACTGATCCCAACTCTCCAACCGTATCAAGTGATTTTTTTATGATTTCTGCGGATGAGCAGAGCATCTGGAGTTTTGCCGACTGTGCCGTGTTGCCCGAACCGAGTGCTGAACAGTTAGCCGATATAGCTATAGCGTCCGCCGAAACCCATCGGAAAGTTATCAAAGTCGAGCCCCGCATTGCCATGCTCTCTTTCTCGACCAAGGGCAGTGCTCAACATCAGTTAGTAGATAAAGTGATTCGGGCTACCGAGATTGTCAAACAACGACGTCCCGATCTGGTAATTGATGGAGAATTACAATTGGATGCGGCAATTGTTCCGGCAGTCGGTGCTAAGAAAGCACCTAATAGTCCCATCGCTGGCAATGCCAATGTTTTGATTTTTCCGGATCTTCAATCCGGCAATATCGGCTATAAATTAGCTCAGCGTATCGGGGGTTGTGCCGCAATCGGACCTATTATCCAGGGATTGAAAAAACCGATGAATGATCTTTCCCGTGGTTGCAGTATCGCAGATATTGTCAATGTCGTTGCGATTCTTTGTAACCTGGCATAATTTGAGCATTGAATATGCCAACCTATGAATACCGCTGTCAACACTGTCAATATGAGTTTGAAGCTTTTCAGAGTATTAGCTCTGCGCCGATTGATATCTGTCCACGCTGTCATCAGAAGGCGGTAACGCGTAAAATTAGCGGTGGGAGCGGACTGATTTTCAAGGGTTCCGGCTTCTATATTACGGATTATTCCAGGAAATCTAAAAATTTACCAAAGGAAAAAGTCGAACCGGCAGCAGTCAGTTCGGCAGATAAATCCAAAGTTGAGACTACCTCCAAGCCGAGTAAATCCGCTTCCAATAAGTCGGAATAAACTTAGTTATTAGCACTAAATATATTTTTAAAACGAGTATTTGAATGCCCTGTCAGCTTAGGACATACGGGGGATTATTTTGTCGAATTTTGAGCAGACTTATCCTTTTTTCGATAAAGAATAGCAATCGGGACAATTACCAAATAACCAATTAGTAGAATTATCGGGGCGAGGGTCAATGATTGGAATGAATAAGTCTCGCCTTTTGCCATGATCAGGTAGCCAATAATAATTACCACAATTGCCACACCAAAAATCAGGTAGTTAATATTTTTAAAAGTCAGATATTCGATAAAAGGGGTCTTTTTCGAAGTTTCCTTTTTTACTTTAGCCATTGTTCTTCATCTCCTAACTTGACCACGACCAATTTAACTAATCAAACTAATACATAAAAAGATAAAAAAGTTCCAATCTATCGAATAAGGTGCATGGACTCGGATTATTGTAATGGTAAACCGATTGATGAATAGTATATTGACAAAGGGCAATTGATTGATTAGTTTAGACCGGAAAATGGTAAAGGGATGATCATTATGCAGGTGGCACGCTGGTGGCAAAAACAGCCGAAAGGCATTGAATGTTTTCTTTGCCCGCGACGCTGTCTCATTGCCGAGGGACATTATGGCTTTTGTAATGTACGGAAGAACGAATCCATGACCCTGCTGACCCTGGCTTATAACCACCCGATAGCTGTGAATCTTGATCCGATCGAAAAAAAACCGCTGTATCATTTTTATCCGGGTTCGCAGATATTGTCAATCGGGACTATTGGCTGCAATTTAGCCTGTGAGTTCTGTCAGAACTGGGATATTTCGCGGGCGAAACCGGATCAAGCTGCCCGTCGGGAAATCACTCCCGAAGCGGTGATTAAAATTGCGCAACAAGCGGGCAGTATCGGGGTCGCCTTTACTTATAATGAGCCCACTATTTTTGGGGAGTATGTGTTAGATATTGCCACACTGGCGCATCAGTCTGGACTTAAAACGGTGATGGTCAGCAATGGTTATATCACTGCTCAGGCGATTGACGATATTTATCCTTTGATTGATGCGGCTAATATTGATTTGAAGTCTTTCTCCGAAAATTTTTACCGGCGCTATTGCCAGGGTCAGTTAAAACCGGTACTGGAGGCAATCGAAAGGATCAAGTCCATCGGTACCTTGCTGGAGGTTACTACCTTGCTCATTCCCGACTTAAACGATAGTGACCCAGAAATTGAGCAGCTGACTCGCTGGATTGCCGATCATTTAGGCTTGGATACGCCACTCCATTTTTCAGCCTTCCACCCTGACTACCACCTGCGGCATCTCAACCGAACCCCCAAGGCAACTCTGGATCGCGCTCGGATGATTGCCCGCAACCAGGGTTTGCACTATGTTTATGAAGGTAATGTGCTCTCCGACCGAGAAGATGCGACCTACTGTTATAATTGTGGAAAGTTATTGATTGAACGGGATGGATTTAGGGTGCTACGGAATAATCTTAAGGGAAATAGATGCTCTTGTGGAGTAAAAATAGCTATTGTACAGTGAGTCCGAAATTATCAAATTACGACTAATTTTTTAAGAGGGTTGAGGAGTGAGAAATGTTAACAAGATTAAGTATTGAGGTAGACCGGAGTGAATTACTCGAATTTAAAAGTGTGCTGCAAAAGTTGGTCTCTGACAAACCCAGTGTCGAAATCAAATTGACTTCTGCCGTACGCAGTATTTGTCGTCTGATCCTCAAAGATATAGATAAATGGGAAACCTTTAAGAGTGAGAGATGGTAGTTTTATTTCAAAAAACATTGATAATTACAATCAGTTTCGTAAATTCCAAAATGCTGATTAAGAAGAGGAATTCAAATTATGCCAGCTGAAATTTTAACTGATTTTGGCAATGCGGAAAACCGCCGAGCCTATCTTCTGTCAAAATTTGACGATCTGCTGCAAGGGATCAATAATATTTATGGGAAAGAGCTGATGGAAGAGTTGATTCGTCGTTTGGAAAAAACGGTTGTCCAGTTTCATCAAGATGTCCAGGAGCTAATTAATCAAATAAAGATAAGTAAGACGGCGGGTAAGAACCAATCCGATGCTGCTTTCTTTTCGGATTCACGCGAAGCTGCAAATAAGAATCGGCAAGTTAGCAGCTCCGAAGTCAGTAATCCACCACAGACCTGATTTGAATTACCATTTGGGAAAGGAAAATTGATAAATAAATTTGGGAGTTGTGCATGAAAGAGATTATTAGAACGATTGTTTTAGTGGCACTTATCGTCGTTGCAGTGTATTTTGCCTTGGTTGTCAATAAACTGAATCTGCGCATGGATTATCTCAATGCACAGGATTCTACGCATGTGGTTAGAATCACTGAATTTGACCACAATTTGAATGATTTAGAGCTCCAGTTTATCGGTCGTGGCAAACATATTCAACAATTTCAAAGGGATTTAAGTCTTATCAGGCAAGACCTGGAACAGAATGCAAGACGCTTCGATGTTAAGGTAGATTCACTGGGCTTATTAATCCGAGAATTACAAAGTAATACTGATAATCAACTGGCGATTTTGAAACGGGATCAGGATGAAACTTCCGAGCGCTTGACCCAGTTTCAGCGACAGACTAATCGGACACTTACCGACATCCAAACTGCCCTTAGCCGGGTGAGTCGCGAGAAAGATGAACTGGAAAAGCGGGTGAAAATACTCGAAACTCCTCCACCAGAAAAGAAAAAGTAATCGTTAAATTACAGTCCGCTAATAGTAGTAAGGAGCAATATTGGGTGTGTCTATACTGTGAGGGATGAGTTGATGAAACAGTTAATTTTGATAATTTCATGTAGTTTTCTCTGGCTTAATTGTGGAGGAGTAAAAGAGACTGTTCAGGTTGGCGGGGTTACTGAGGATGATATTGCACGTCGTCTGGTTCAGCAGGAAGGCGAAAGACCGGTCATTAATCCGGAATCTTTACCGACTAAGATTCCGCCTCAGAAAATTGTTACCGCTGCCAAACCGACCGCAGTAGCTGCTGCGATACCCAAACCCGTTCCGGTTGCCCCGACTCAGGTCAAAGCCGAGGTCAAGGTTCCCTTGGCAGACACTACCAAATTAGTGGCTGATACATCGAAAGCTATTGATACTGTGGCAGTCAAAGCGCCGCCAGCAACGGTTGTTAGTCAGCCCGAAGTGGTTGTCAGTACACCCCAGATCACTCCGGCGCCAGCGAAACCCCGGGAGGTTCCGGTTCAAACTTCTCCGGAATTGGGACCTGCAAAAGAACTTGTCCTTCAGAATTTAGCTTTTGACGATATCTATTTTAACTCCGATGAGTGGGCTATGCCCAGTTCGAGTTTTAATTCTAACTTTTATGTCACACTTGGCAAATTAGTCAAAGCCCTGAAAGCCGATCCGGAAATCAAAATCAGGATTTCGGCCTACACTGATAATAAGGGTGATACTCAATCAGAGTATCAAATTGCCCAGAAAAGAGCGCTTACTTTTGGGAAATTGTTAATTGAGCTATTTTCTCATGATCAGCGAGAGGAAATTGCCGAGCGGATTGAGATAAATCCGGTGGGTTCGGCGGAGTTATTGGTTGAATCACCCATTAATGCACGACGCATGTTGAACCAACGGGTCTCTTTCGAACTATTCTATGGAGAACTGCGCAACAATCCTTACTCACAGTATATGGATACTAAAACAATATCCACTGCGGCTCCCAAGGTGAAGCCTGCTGCCGATACCTCCTCAGCATCACTAAGTATTCAGCAGAAATTATATGATAAAGCAATAGCGCTTTTCGAGCAAAAGCGGTATAATGAGTCAATTGACATCTTTGATGAAATTCTCCAGATTGATAAAAGACATTCGCTGGCGGATAATGCCCAATTTTGGATTGGTGAAGCGTTGTACTACCAAGGTCGTTATCAGGAAGCCCTGCAGGTATATCAACAGGTTTTTGGGCTGGGTAATCGCAATAAAGAGGCTTATGCTCAGCTCCGCTTGGGATATTGTTATTTGAGGATGGGGAATAAAGAACGAGCCGTTGAAGAATTGAAGAAAGTGGCGCAGAATTATTCCAAATTTCCCGAGGAAGTTAATCGAGCTGAGATGGTTCTATCGAAGATCCAATCAGATTAACATTTAATTCAGATTGTTAATTTCAGACAATTACTGAGGGTGGGATACAAGCAGAGTCTAAGAATTGATACGTGCCGAGGGGGGGAATCGAACCCCCATGGACCAAGGTCCGGCGGATTTTGAGTCCGCTGCGTCTACCAATTTCACCACCTCGGCAAAAAGCAGGCTAAAATTAAGGCTTGTCGGGTGAAAAACAAAAAATATTTATAAGGGGGAGAGGAACAATGGCGGAAGTTAACTATCAAACGATTTCGGAAATGTTTATTACCGTTACTAAAAAGTTTGCCGATAAGGCAGCCTTTGGCTTTAAGGTCAGGGATGAATGGAAGACGATCACTTTTGCACAAGTCCGGGATACGGTAGAGCAAATCTCTTCCGGCTTGAAATCACTGGGACTAAAATCGGGCGATCGGGTAGGCATCATCTCCCCCAATAACCAGCTCTGGGCAATGGCTGACTATGGAACAATCTGTGCTCGTGGTGTGGTTGCCACAATTTATCCGACTCTGACGGCTAAGCAGGTCTGGTGGATTGCCCAGCATGCCGAATGTCGCTTTATCTTTGCGGGTGATCGGGAGCAGGGCGAAAAGGTTCTTTCACTATTACCTGAGTTGAAGAAGGTCGAAAAAGTCATCATCCTGGATAATACGCCGTTTGCCCATGAAAAAATTATGGCCTTGACCTCGCTGCTGGAATTAGGTGAAGAATATCGCCAAAAGCATCCGCATGAATTTGAAAAACATGCCATGAATATCGCTAAAGATGATATCCTGACCCTGATTTATACTTCTGGTACAACAGGCGAACCTAAGGGAGTCATGCTGACTCATGGCAACCTCACTTCCAATATTTCAGCCGGTTTGAAAGTGCTAATTGCCGATGAAAATGATATCTTTCTTTCGTTTTTACCTTTGAGTCATAGTTTCGAAAGGATGGCAGGTCATTTTCTGGCGACCTCGGTCGGAGCGACAATCTATTACGCCGAGAATATTAATACCGTGGCTGATAATATGCGTGAAGTACACCCAACCCTGATGACCGCAGTGCCTCGTTTTTATGAGAAAGTTTACGCTAAGGTGATTGATAGTATCTCGGCTGGTTCGGCAGTGAAGCAGAAGCTTTTCTGGTGGGCAATTAATAATGGACGTAAGGCGGTCAATCTGAAATTAAAAAATGAACCGCTGGGTTCAATGTTAAATGCAAAATTGGCAATCGCCAAAAAATTGGTCTTCTCAAAATTACATGAGAGGATTGGCGGACACTTACGTTTCTTTGTTTCAGGCGGTGCCCCGCTGTCGCCTGAGATTGCCGAATTTTTTGCGGCAGCCGGGATTACTATTTTAGAGGGGTACGGTTTATCCGAAACTTCTCCGGTAATTTCGGTCAATCCGCTTGAGAAACCTAAAATTGGTACGGTTGGACCGGTGCTTCCGGGTGTCGAGGTAAAAATTGCTAATGATGGCGAAATTTTAACCCGCGGACCACATGTCATGAAAGGCTACTTTAAAAATGAAGAGGCAACCAAAGAGGTAATGGACGATGATGGCTGGTTTTATACGGGTGATATTGGACTTCTGGATGAAGAAAATTATCTCAAGATAACCGATCGGAAAAAGAATATCATCGTCACTTCCGGCGGCAAGAATGTTGCACCTCAACCACTGGAAAATGTTCTGGTGACTTCCAAGTGGATTGAGCAAATCCTGGTTATTGGTGACAGGCAGAAATTTATCTCAGCCTTAATCGTACCTTCGTTCCCGAATCTGGAGGCTTATGCCAACGAGAAGGGATTGCAATGGGATTCGCGCGAAGAGTTGATCAAGTTACCTGAAGTAAAACGATTATACGATCGGGTGATTGAAGAATCAATGGAAGGTTTCGCCCAATTTGAAAAGGTCAAAAAATACACTCTCCTGGCTAAGGAATTTACGATTGAGGATGATGAACTGACACCTTCACTTAAAATTCGGCGGAACATCGTCGAATCGCGCTACACTCAGTTAATTAATAGTATGTATGCCGAGGTTGATGAAAATTGAAGGCCACTTATTTAAGTTCCGGCGTCAACATTGAAGCCGGAGACGAAGCCGTCAGACGAATCAAGGGTCTGGTAAGAGAGACTTTTTCACCAAACGTGGTGACGGATATCGGTTCCTTTGGCGGCTGTTTTGAATTTCCAACTTTACCATATAAGCAGCCGGTGCTTGTCTCCAGCATGGATGGGGTGGGGACAAAATTGATCGTTGCCAGACTAATGAAGCATCACGATACTGTCGGTCAGTGCCTGGTGAATCACTGTGTGAATGATATTTTGACAGTTGGTGCCCGACCACTTTTTTTCCTGGATTATATTGGACTTGGTATCTTAAAACCTGATATTGTCGTCGAGATTATTCAGGGATTGGTAACTGCCTGTAAAGAGAATCATTGTTCTCTGATAGGCGGCGAGATGGCCGAAATGCCCGATATTTATCGTAAAAAGGACTACGATCTGGTAGGGACGATTATTGGCATCGTCGAACGCGAGCAGATGTTGCCGCGCAAGGTTCAGGCTGGCGATATCCTGATTGGTTTACCCTCCAACGGACTGCATACGAATGGTTATTCCCTGGCTCGAAAAGTCCTTTTCAAGGACCATCAGGCGACCGATTATATTAGTGAAATTGGGGGTGTATTAGGTGATGTCCTTTTAAGGATTCATCGTTCTTATCTGAACGTGGTCTTACCATTGCTTGAGGATGCTGATTTACATGCCATCAGTCACATCACCGGTGGCGGGATTGTGGGCAACACAATTCGAGTTATTCCGGCGGGGCTAAAACTCCAGATTGATTGGGATGCCTGGGAATGGCCTTCGCTTTTCAATTATATTCAGCGCCAGGGTGAGGTGGATGTCGAAGAGATGCGCCATGTATTCAATTTAGGAATTGGTTTAATCTTAATCGTCAACTCCAATGCAGTGCAGCGCTTGCTAACCGATTTAAGAGCTAGTGGTGAAGAGCCAATCATCATTGGTCAAATCAGCCACTAACTTTTTTTTAAGGAAAAGATGAAAAAACGGATACGATTTGCGGTGCTGGGTGCCGGTAGCTGGGGAACAACTATTGCGATCCACTTGCATCACCTGCATCATTGGGTAACACTCTGGGAGTATTTTCCCGAAAATGTTACATATATGAATAAGACTCGCCGTAATGCGCTTTTGGAAGGAATTCCCATTCCACCGGAGATTCCCATTGTAAACGATTTGCATGCCGCGATTGAAGACGTTTCGGCAATTGTGGTTGCGGTGCCGTCTCAATCCGTGAGAACCTTACTTGAAGGATTAAAAGGACTAATCAGCAATCGCCCGATTTTCATTAACGTGGCAAAAGGAATCGAAGAAAATTCGATGATGCGGATGAGTCAGGTCATTCAGGACGAACTTGCCGTCTCACCGGAAAAAATTGTGACGCTTTCCGGTCCCAGCCATGCCGAGGAGGTCGCACGCCAGGTACCTACTGCTGTTGTCGCCGCTTCGACCGAGATTGAGGCTGCCCGGTTTGTGCAGCAGAGTTTCAGTTCGTCATATTTCCGGGTTTACACCAGTACTGACATAGTTGGGGTTGAAATTGGAGGTGCGGTTAAAAATATCATCGCCATCGCCTCGGGTATCTGCGATGGTTTGGGATTGGGCGATAATACCAAAGCCGCTTTAATTACCCGAGGATTGATGGAGATAATTCGTTTGGGAGTCAGGTTTGGCGGTCGGGAAGAAACGTTTGCCGGATTAAGTGGGGTAGGCGATCTAATCGTTACCTGCGGCAGCAAATATAGTCGTAATCGCTATGTTGGTGAGGAAATTGGCAAGGGTCGTAAATTGAAGGATATCCTTTCCGGAATGTCCATGGTTGCCGAAGGTGTGCGTACCTGCGTTACCGTCCACCAGATGAGCCGGAAATATCGGGTACTCATGCCAATTAGTAGTGAAATATATCAAGTCCTTTTTGAGGGAAAATCGCCTAAGAAGGCACTGCACGATCTGATGGGGAGAGAACCGGTTGATGAGTGGCATTCCGTTCCGAAAGCATAATGCGAATTCGAAGCATATTAATCCTGATTAATCTACCCCTTTTAATATTTGCGCGGGAACTCGAGCGGGCGGCGCCCCAGCCAATCTGTGGTACACCCTACACCTGGGGTAAGATTCCCGAAACCGTCATTATTCAGAGTTTGGCGAAACCGACCGCCGGTGATACGACTTTTTATATCCGGGACGACCTGTATGCCAGTAGTGTCAAGTTGATTGAGGTAGCTTTTAAAAGAGTTAAAGCAGAGAAGGATATTGTCGTTTATGCTGAGTTGGCTGAATATGAGGCTGGCAGAGTGACGGCAATAGATGTTGATCAGCTGTTAACGGCTTTACTGGATGAGACTCCGTCTGGTTCGATTAATCCGAATAAAGGGATCTATGCCAATGAGACCGAGATTTTTGGTCCGGTTCCCGATGTGGATCAAAACGGGAAATTGTTTGTGCTTTTAATTGATGTCCGTGATGGTTATGATCCGGAAATTTCAGATACCTATGTTTCCGGTTATTTTGATCCTCTGGATCAAATTAAACAAGCTGGCAAAGGTAATTATGGAGATATTATTTATATAGACACCAATCCGGCAAAAGTAGAGGATTCGGAAACACAGGGAGTAATCGCTCACGAATTGCAGCATTTGATTCATTATGGCGCCGATTCGGATGAACAGACCTGGTTAAATGAGGGTATGTCCGAATTTGCCATGGCGATCCTGGGTTTTAGTTCCACTTCCTATAATCTTTTTCTGAGGGATACCAACCGACCCTTGAATTCTTTCGACAATAGCCTGATGGACTATTCTAAAGTAGGCTTATGGACCTTCTACTGTTATCGGCGCTTCGGTATTGATTTTATCCGGGCTGTCGTCCGCGATAAAACTAATTCGCTGGATAGTTATAAAAAAGTGCTGAATGATTCCGATTACTCAGTGGCAATTGAAGAGGTAATGCGGGATTGGTTCCTTGCTAATTTAATCAATGAGCCGACTATTGCTGGCGGTAAGTTCAGCTATCAGGGATTTGACATCCCGGCAATTTACTCAGATTATTTTCATAGTAATTTTACCCAAGAACAGATAATCAATGCTACGGTCAGTAATTCGGCTGCCCAGTATATTTGCTTTTATGCGGGTAAGAATCTCAGTTATGAAATGTCCTTTAATGTGGATCCCCAGTTTAAACTAATAGTGGTTAAAAATTATGATCCACCGGTTATTACTTTTGATGAAATGACCAGTTCGCCTTTTCGGTTAGAGGATCCCGACTTTGGGTTGACCTATTCGAAGCTGACCTTGATTCCGTATTGGACGAGAATTTCGGCGACGCCAATTTCACGCTCGATTAGCTATTCTGCCACAGGAGCCGGTGGAGTTGAGGAAATCAAGATTACCTACGCCGAAACACCGGCTGAGTATATTCGACTGGATCAAAATGTGGCGGCGGCAAAGTTCATCCCGCCGGATAATCAATACCGCTTAGCCGGGGTTTTGGTAAATGTCAGTAACGATTCACCCGTAATTGTACAAATATTGCAACAACTAAATCAATCACCAGTCGCCAGCTATGAATTTATTCCTAATCAACTGGAGTGGACAAATTACCTATTTCCGGAACCGCTGACCTCGCTGACTGGTTCCGCGATCTATGTTGCAGTTGAGAGTCATGCTGAAAAGCAGGCGCTGGGTTACGCCCATACGGCTCAAGGAAACGGGCGGGCATATCTTAAAATGGGTGATAAATTTCAAGATTTGCACGATTTTCAGGTTGATGATGAAATCCTGACCGGTGATTGGCTAATCGGTGGCATATTTCATAAAAGCATTGTTACACCGCCGGAATTATCGGTTCTACCGGATACGCTCTTTTTCTGGAGGGGAGAGTCCGCGAAAGTTTTTGAAGTACGTAATTTAGGTTCAGAGGCTTTGGATTGGGAAATCACTGCGCAACTACCGGACTGGCTGCAGATCTCGCCGCTTGCCGGTGAAAATCTGCTTGGACTTCAGCAGATTAATGTCCAGATTAATCGCAGTCTGCTGGTTCCCAATATTTATAATCATTCGGTCATAGTTCAATCAACCGCGGGAACGGATTCAATTCTGATTTCGGTACTGGAAAATAATGTCCATTATCCGCAGGTGGCAATTTACCCCACTAACCTGATTTTTGCCGAAAAATCAGTTTGCATGGTGCTTAAGGTCTTCAATATCGGCAACGGTCGCGCAGATTTTAGCTTTTCGACGACCAGTCCCGCCCTGGTGTTTATTCCTGCTCAGGGAGCGATCAATCTTGATGATACGTTAGTGGTGAATGTCTACTTAGATTCCGAAAATCTCGCCCAGGCTGAAATTCCATTTTCATTTTTTAATGGGATTGATACGGTCGAAATGCAATTCATCTATTCCGGACCAATTTATCCGACTCCGGAAGTGAGCCTGAAATTATTTCCGGTCTTTCCCAATCCCTATCTTGCTTCATCCGGGGAATCAGCCAAAATTCGGTTTCGGCTAATTGAGGATTCCAAAGCTGATTTACAGATTTTCAATGTACTCGGAGAACAAGTGTTACAAGTTTCTATTGATAATCCGGACGGCGGTTTGCAGGTCTATCGTTGGAATGGTAAGAACCAGAACGGTCAGCAGGTAAGCAGTGGAGTATATTTGTTGCTACTTAGGCAGAAGGGTAATCTCAGTCGCCAGAAGATGGTGCTGTTAAATTAGATTTGGACTTAAGGCTAATAAGATAAGATTGAGTTCATATCTTTGCTAAACATCGGGTGTTGGTGTCTCGACAAAAGTGGAGGGCAAGCCCGGGATTGCTTTTTCAATAACCCGCATATTCTTCCATTTGCCGCCCAGAAAGCGGAGAAGGAATATTGTTCCAAGACTAATAATGTAAACGGTAATTATTGCCCAGCCGACGAAAATACCCTTTTTCCAGACGATTAGTGCCAGATAGGTCGGTACAATCAGAACCATAACCGAGAGGCAACTAATCATCCACATCACGAAGCGGGTATCGCCGGCGCCCTTGATAGCCGCGGCAAAAATGATGTTCAGGGTATCAAAAATCGAGTACAAGGCGACGAATTTTAGGAGAATGACAACAGTTTTACGGATGAATTCCATTTCGTTACCGGATGAACCAGCGGTGAAAGGCTTAATAAATAGATCGGGATGGGTTAAATACAGGATTGCCATCAGGGACATGTAAATAATCGTAATATGGAAACCGGAATAGACACTTTTTTGAGCCAGCACCGGCTGATCTTCTCCAAGATATTGACCAACCATAACCGAGACGGCGATGCCGAATCCGATCATCGGCATAAAAGCGAGATTGTTAATGTTGAAGGCAATATTGGTGGCTGCCAGTGAGTCGCGTCCAAGTTGTCCCATCAGCATGAGGAAGGCAGTAAAACCGGCAATATCAAGAAAAAACTGAATACCATTGGGCAAGCCGAACTGGATTAGTCGCTGCAGGAGATGGAGATCAAATTTGCGTCTGGATGAGGGACAAAACTGGGTGCAAAATTCGGGACGCATGATAATTATCAGATAGATAATAAAACTTACGCAGGCGGACATAACAGTCGCGATGGCTGCGCCGCTGATACCCATTTCGGGAAAGCCGCAGTGACCAAAAATCAGGAGGTAATCAAAGATGATATTGGTTAAGGTGGCGATGAAATTGATCCACATCAACGGCCAGGGTTTTCCTCTGCCACTGAAAAAACTCGAAAAGGCAGAGGAGGCGATTGCCGGATACGCTCCCAAACATAAAATTTGAAAATAGATCACTTCGAGCGATTGAATTTCCGGCGCATGGTTAAAAAAACCAAAAATCGGCTTAGCGAAAGGAATTAGCAGCAGATGAACTATCCCGCCAAAAATCGCGATGTAGCTGCCCTGCCACACAATCGGCCCAATTTTTTTAGATTGTTTGGCACCAAAATACTGGGCGACAAAAGTGTTGATGTAGCTGGCGGTACCGATGAATAGGGTCATTGTCATAAAGTTTAAGATTCCGGAGGGCATGGCGGCAGCAATCGCTGCGGTTGAGTACCAGGTTAGAAACATCCGGTCAATAAAATGTTGAATAGACCAGGCGCTGGTACTGAGAATCAGCGGCAAAGCAATCCCGAGTAATTCACGGTAACCACCGGTCGAATTCCAGCGGTTTTTCAAAATGGTCGGTAAAGAATTCATAGATGAAATTTGTTAAGAATTTTACAGATTGAAAAAACGCCCCAAAACTAATATAGACTGGTATTCAAACCCAAGGAAATTTCGCTTAACCTGGATTCCTGATTGATTTAAAACAGTTACCATAGTAACTTAAACAACCTTTTTGACTGTAGCTGACTATGAATTATCTGAATGAACGGCAAATCCTGATTATGTTGAGTAATTGGGTGCAAATAATCAATTCCCGCCGGAGTGGGAATAATCTCTTAATTGATGGCTATATTAATCCCGGTGTAACTCCGGAATATGTCCTGCAGCAAACTCGCAGTGCCGTGCCAAAGATCAGCTATTATAAGATTAACTCCCGGGATGTATTTGCAATTCGGCTGAAGGGCTGGCGTCAAAAAATTCCGTTGCTCAATTTAATTCTTTTAGTATTGACGATTTGTTCGACCCTGTTTGCCGGTACATTATTAGCCGGATTTAATCCGCTGCAGGATTTTTCCCTAATCGTTAAAGGAGTACCGTTTTCCTTGACGCTAATGCTGATCCTGGGGGTGCATGAGTTGGGTCATTTTTTAATGGCTAAAAAGAACCGGGTTGACGCATCTTTGCCCTATTTTCTGCCGGCGCCGACTTTCATCGGAACTTTTGGTGCGTTTATCAAGATGCGGGCACCGGTTCAAAGACGGCGGGCTCTCGTCGAGATAGGTGCGGCAGGTCCGATTGCCGGATTTCTAATTGCGGTGCCGGCTCTCTTTGTGGGGCTATCAGCTTCTACAATTATGAACACTCCCGATACTGTCGGTATCAAACTGGGTGAATCAATTCTGATGAAAATTGCCACCTGGATAATGTATCCCGGTCTGACTGATGCGATGGATATTATGCTTCATCCGGTCGCGTTTGCAGCCTGGATTGGGATGTTGGTGACGATGCTGAATCTGTTGCCCATCGGGCAGTTGGATGGTGGACATATTGCCTATGCGTTGTTAGGCAAGTGGTATAAAAAAATTGGTTGGGGGGCATTAGGCGCGATTCTGATTTTAAGCATTTTTTCGGCTAACTGGTTAATCTGGGCAGCGCTGGTTTATTTATTGACCCGTATGAGACATCCGCCAATTCTCGACAGTAATTCTCCGGTGACAAAATATGAAAAGATGCTGGGCATCATCACCTTGGTAATTTTCATTTTAACCTTTATTCCGGTTCCTTTTCAATTTTAAGATCCAATTACGATGCAGTTCAAGCCACAGTTAGCAGGTAAAATTAGTAAGGTGCTCTATAATGTAATCACTGAGCCGGTCGTCTTTAGCATTCTAATCGTCGGTATTGTCATGATCTCATTTCGGTTTACGATTTTGTCCACGCCGGTGCAGATTAAGGCCAATACGCAGCGATTTACTATTCCCCGGGGTATAAGCTTGAATCAGATTGCCAGTTCATTAGAGGAGAAAAAAATCATCCCCGCTAAAAATACATTTATTCTGGCGGCACATTTGATGTCCAAGAACAGATCGTTGAAAGCCGGGGTTTTTGACTTAGAGCAAGCAAAGGATTATCGCTCGTTAGTGAATATCCTTGCTAATTCCCAAGCCCATTCGATCCGGATTACTATCCCGGAAGGTTACCAGACTAAACAAATTGCGGCATTGTTGGCAAATCAGCTGAATTTTACGGCAGAAGAGTTTATGCAATATCTAAATGACAAGACACTTTTACAACAGCTCGGGATTCAGTCACCCTCCCTCGAAGGTTATCTTTTTCCCGATACCTATGATTTTATTGATATGGATGATCCGCCAACGGTAATCCGGCGCATGGTAAACCATTTTTTCCAGATAATAGACGATTCACTCCTGAATGAGATCACTGCCAGTAAGCGTTCTCTGCATGCGGTTTTAACTTTGGCATCCATCATCGAGGGTGAGTGTCTCGTTGATGAAGAGCGCCCGATCGTTGCTTCGGTTTATCTCAATCGTCTGCGCCGCAGAATGCGACTGGAGTCCGATCCGACTATTCAATATATTCTGCCCGACGGGCCTCGCCGTCTGCTAAATAGTGATATTGAGATTGATTCGCCTTATAATACTTACCGCCGGCGCGGATTGCCCCCCGGACCAATCAACAATCCCGGACTCAAATCAATTCTGGCGGCGATCAGACCGGCTAACACTAATTATCTCTATATGGTCGCCGTGGGCGACGGCACCCATTCTTTTACCCATGATTATGATGAATTTTTGAAAGCAAAAAGACATTTTCAAAGAATCAGGCGTAAGATTGCCTTAGAAGCCATGAGAAAGAATCCAAATTGAATCCTTTACAAGGTCTAAATCCTCAGCAGCGGCATGCGGTTGAGCAGCTTCAGGGTGCTCAATTAATTTTTGCCGGAGCCGGCAGCGGCAAGACCAAAGTCCTGACGCATAAAATTGCCTATCTGATTCAGAATGGCGCGATTAATCCCGACAATATTCTGGCAGTAACCTTTACGAATAAAGCCGCCGAGGAGCTGCGCTCACGGGTCGAGATGTTTGTTGGCAATCTGGCGAAATACACTCATATTGGTACGTTTCATGCCATCTGCGCCAAGCTCCTGCGCAATGAAATTGATTCATTGGGATATACCCGCCAGTATACGATTTATGACGAGGATAATCAGATTTCTTTAATCAAGAAAGTCATCGCAGATGCGGGCATTATCCTGGGAAATTTCAATCCCAAAAACGTACTGCAACGAATATCTTATTTAAAAAATTGGTTGATTGGAGCCGAGGATTTTGAACCCCGCAAGGGCAGCCAGTTAGATCAGGTTGTTGAGCAGGTTTATCCATTATATCAGGCGGCTTTAAAACGGAATAATGCGGTCGATTTCGATGATTTACTCCTTTTACCGTTGCAGTTATTCAATTCCAGACCGGCGATTTTAAAAAAATATCAAGCCCGGTATCAGTACATTTTGGTGGATGAGTATCAGGATACAAACCGCCCTCAATTTCTGTTGATTGATCAGCTGGCTAAAAAGCATCGCAATGTCTGTGTCGTGGGTGACGACGATCAAAGTATTTACAGCTGGCGGGGTGCAAACATCGAAAATATTTTGAACTTCGAAAAGCACTTTCCCGAATGTAAAGTGTTTAAATTAGAGCAGAATTACCGCTCGACTAATAATATTTTAAAAGCCGCCTCGCAGGTCGTGGCTAATAATCAAAATCGGGCTCGCAAGGAACTCTGGTCGCAAAAGAGCGATGGGGAACTGCTGGTCAAGCTCGAGGCTCAAAACGAGTATGACGAGGCTGCCCGGATCGCCGCCTGCATTCAGCAGGAGATTATCCGTAAAAAACGCAAATTCAAGGATTTTGTAATTCTGTATCGTACCAATGCTCAAAGCCGGATTCTGGAGGAAATCCTGCGCCGCAACAATATTCCTTATGTGATTGTCGGCGGCGTAAAATTTTATGAGCGTAAAGAAATCCGGGATATCCTGGCTTATTTTAACATTATAACCAATCCCAAGGACGATATTAGCCTGAAGCGCATTATTGGTTTTCCTCCCCGCGGAATCGGCAAGCAGATCCTGACTGAACTCGAAAATTTTGCCCAAAAGCGGGGAATCTCGCTGATGGAAGCTTTAGCCTATCTTGATTTTCTCGAATTTTCGCCGCGTTCGAAGAAGGCAATTAAAGCATTCTCCGAAATGATTAATCAGGTTAAAGAACTGCGCCAGACGCTTGCGCTTGAGGAGTGGACCCGGGTTTTAATTGATAATTTGGGACTTCGGAGTTATTACAAAGAATTAGGCGGGGAAGAGGCTCTCCAGCGCCTCGCCAATATCAATGAATTGCTGAATGACATCTCGGAATTTTGCCAGACGGAAGATCAACCTACGCTGGAGTCCTATTTAGAGAAAGTCTCACTCATAACCGAAATTGACACCTGGCAGGATCAGAAAAATGCCGTTTCACTGATGACCCTCCA
>CAZAKO010000004.1:39587-45761 GCA_964485745.1 uncultured bacterium | reverse complement strand
CAACTGGGAATTGAGTGGATAATGATTGAGACGTTACAGAGACTGGTTCAAAAAGCATTGACTGATTTGTCGATCGAATATCGTGGTGAAATTTCCATCGAACGTTCGCGCCATCCGGAACACGGTCATTTCACTTCTAATATTGCCTTAGCGCTGAGCGGCAAACTGCGCCAAGCGCCGATCAAGATTGCCGCTGAAATCCAAAGAGCACTTCAGCAGGAATCGGATTTGATCGCCAGGATCGAAGTTGCTCCGCCCGGATTTATCAATTTCTTTATCAGTTCGGCCGCATTTCAGAAGATTGTTAATAAGGTTTTAGCAGAGGCAGAAAATTTTGGTCGCTCTGATATCGGGAAGGGGCGCAAGGCGATGGTGGAATTCGTCAGTGCTAATCCCACCGGACCTTTGACGGTGGGGCATGGGCGGCAGGCAGTGCTTGGTGATTGCATTGCCCACATTCTGGAATGGCACGGCTATCAAGTGGATCGTGAGTATTATTACAATGATGCCGGTCGGCAGATGCGCATTTTAGGGCAATCGGTTTTTGTCCGTTATCGGCAACTGCTCGGATTTAAGGATAAACTTCCTGAGGATCATTATCAGGGCGAGTATATCGTTGAGATTGCCCGCAATATTTTACAACAATATGGTAACCGTTTTCAGGATGATCCGGAGAATGCAATTTTTCAGAAGACAGCTGAGGAAGCCGTATTTACGGACATCCGCAAAACTCTGGCTAAATTAGAGATTATTTTCGATGCTTATTACAATGAAAAAAGTCTCTATGAAAATGGACAAATTGAGGATGTCCTGCACCGATTTAAAGATTCCGGTGCTACTTATGAAAAGGATGGTGCGATCTGGTTTCGGGCGGGCAATTACGGAGGGACCGAGGATCGGGTACTATGGAAAAGTGTGGTGGATGAAGCCACCTACCGCTTGCCCGATATAGCCTACCATGAAACCAAATTCAAACGGGGATATGATTTGATGATTGACATTTTCGGTGCCGATCATCATGCGACTTACCCCGATGTGTTAGCGGGCTTGCGAGCGTTGGGCTATTCCACTGATCAAATACGGGTTTTGATTCATCAGTTTGTGACCATTACCCGCGGTGGTGAAATCATCAAGATGTCTACCCGCAAAGCCAATTATATTACCTTAAGTGAGCTGTTAGACGAAGTGGGTAAGGATGTCGTACGCTACTTTTTTATCATGCGGGGGATGAACAGCCATTTGAATTTTGATTTAGAGCTGGCCAAAACGGAAGGCGAAGAAAATCCGGTTTTTTACTTACAGTATGCCCATGCGCGAATATGCAGTATTTTACGCAAGGCTAAAATCAGGGGATTGACCAATACCGATAATGCCAATGTCGCTTTATTAAATGAAGAAGAAACTTTAGCGTTGCTGAATACAATCTGGGAATTTCAGGAAGTATGTCGGCAGTGCGGACAAACGCTGGAACCTCAGATCCTGACCACCTATCTGCAAAAATTAGCCACCGGGTTTCATAAATTTTATACTCTCCATCGGGTAATATCTGCGGATAATGAACTATCAAGAGCCCGACTGGCATTAGTCAAAGCTGTCAAAATTGTAATGGCGAATGGATTAAATCTCCTGGGAATAACTGCCCCGGAACGAATGTAAAATCTGCCAAGAATGAGGAGCTCAGTATGACTGAAACTATTTCTGAATCGAAAAACCAACTAACTGATGATATTAATCCCATGCTGCGGACTACGCAGCAATATCATTTTCAGTTGAGCATGATGGCTGATCAGAAGGCTAATATCATCATCGCTGCCACCTCAATTTTGTTCACCATATCCCTCTCCAATTTTGATGTCAAAGAAATGTTATGGGGTTTTGTAATTTTAGCCTTTTTTTCATTGATTGCCTTGATATATGCAATTCTCTCAGTTTACCCTTCTTACGAGGTGAGAAAAAGAGATAAAACTCCTAGAAACCAAGACATCAACTTGCTCTTTTTTGGTCATTTTACCCAGTTCAGCTTCGAGGAATATTCGGAAGCTATGCAAGACTTGATGCAGAGCAACAAATCAATTTATCAGGCTCAAATTAAAAATTTGTATCAATTAGGTCAGATATTAAAAAATCGTAAATTTAGGTTCCTCAAGTACAGTTATCGTTTTTTCTTTATCGGATTAATCTTATCAGTGATTCTGTTTGCAGTTCAATTAATATCCTTGATTTGAGCGGGGTAGCTCCTTTATTTTTTCTTTAATAATTTTAATCCACATTTAAACTAATTAGCTGGGTTTGCTAGAGTTTATTCATTGACCAGCAACAGTAAAATG
Source organism: uncultured bacterium (assembly GCA_964485745.1). Taxonomy (GTDB): domain Bacteria; phylum Fidelibacterota; class UBA2242; order UBA2242; family UBA2242; genus CAZAKO01. The sequence continues at coordinate 43,434 of CAZAKO010000004.1, read as the reverse complement.
CTGGATAATTTAGGTTACTGCAGCATAAAAGTAGACCATCGTTGTGCGATAATTTTGAATATCTGTAGCCTAAACAATAATTGTGCCAGGTTAGAGGACAGGCTTGCATAAGGAAACCGAAATCAGTAAATTGCTCGTCGTTATGAGGATAATGAAGGCTAAAGGGCAGTGGTAGACAGGATTATTAAACAATCATTTCTCAAAAGACCGAAAGGGAAAAACGGATTACCGCTATGAAAGCCGTAGGAATTATTCCGGCACGTTTTCACTCTACCCGGCTGCCAGGAAAGCCCTTGATCAAGATTGGTAATAAACCCTTAATCCAGCACGTTTATGAAAATGCCTCCCGCTCACGCACGCTGACCGATTTGATCGTGGCAACCGACGATGAACGGATTTTCGCGGTTGTTTCCAAATTCGGTGGCAAGGCGGTTTTGACACCTGCGAATCTGCCTTCCGGGACTGACCGCTGTGCCGCAGTGGCGCGGAATCTTGCGGCGCAGATAATTGCCAACATCCAGGGCGATGAACCTTTCTTAGACCCGCAGCTGATCGATGAAGCCGTAGATTTATTATCGGCGAATCCCGAATTTCAGGTTGTGACGGCGGCTCGCGATAATATCCGGCAGGAAGAGCTGCACAATTCGGCGGTAGTTAAGGTACTCATCAATAATAAAGGGGAAGCAATTTATTTCAGTCGTCAAAATATACCATACGTCCGAGCGGCTGAATTCCTGACCAAACACCCCGCCCTGGTTCACCTCGGTTTATATGTTTACCGCAAAGCTTATCTATTGAAATTCGTCCAAATGCAGCCCTCTAAGCTTGAGCAATTAGAGCAATTGGAACAACTCCGGATGCTGGAAAATGGCGATCGGTTGCAAGTCTTGGTCACGGATAGGTACTCTTTTGGAATTGATACCCCCGAAGATGTTCAACACGCAGAGAAAATGTTAGCGAAACAGGAGCTCTAAATAATTTTAGGGAAATGAAATCCGAATATGACCGAAGTTAAAGTTCAAAAGATTACGATTGGTGGGAAAAATCCTCTGACTTTTATCTTAGGTCCCTGCGTTATCGAAAGTCGCCAACATACACTTTATCTGGCAGAGCAATTAAAAATTCTGAGTGAGGAATTAAAGATCCCCTTAATTTTTAAAACTTCATTTGACAAAGCCAACCGCACTTCGGTTGACTCTTATCGGGGACCAGGGTTGGAAGTAGGGCTTAAGATTCTGAGTGAGGTAAAGAGTCAATTCGGGTTTCCGATATTGACTGATATTCACGAATCACGACAAGCCGAACCCGCGGCTGAAGTAGCCGATGTATTGCAAATTCCGGCTTTTCTCTGCCGTCAGACTGATCTACTGTTAGCGGCGGGTAAAACCGGTCGCGTCGTCAATCTCAAAAAGGGGCAATTTATTGATCCCCGGGATATGAGTTTTATCATTCAGAAGATTGAATCTACCGGGAATAAGCAGATTTTACTCACCGATCGAGGTACAAGTTTTGGTTACGGCGGCTTGATTGCCGATGTACGCGCGATCCCAATCATGCAGCGTACCGGTTATCCGGTAATTTTCGATGCTACTCACTCGGCTCAAATCCCGGGAGGTGCGACTACCGGCGGCAATTGCCAATATATTCCCTACACTGCCCGGGCAATGGTAGCCGCCGGAGCAGATGGCATTTTCATGGAAGTTCATGACAATCCCGATCAGGCGCTCAGTGACCGGGCAACTCAATATCCATTGAATCGTCTGGCAGAGCTGATTCGCGGACTGATTCAGATCAGAGAAGTCGTTCAGGATAGCTGTGGTGACTAAAACTTTGGTTCAATTATTGGCAGAAATTAAGTTGATCATCGCGGATGTGGATGGTGTGTTTACCGACGGTTTTCTATATATTGGAGAGGGTGGCAGCGAATATAAACGTTTCCATGTCTGGGATGGTGCCGGGATTGCTCTTTTAAAGGCGGTGAACTTTCCCATGGCGGTCATTTCCGGTCGGGAGTCAGTCGCAACCACCAGTCGCATGCATGAGTTGGGATTAACCGATTATCTTTACCAGGGCAATCTGGCGAAGCTTGAGCCTTATCGGCAAATCAAGCAAAAGTTTCAAGTTACCGATGCGGAAATTGTCTTCATCGGCGATGATTTTGCCGACATTCCGGTAATGCGGAAAGTTGGTGTTGGAGTTGCCGTAGCCAATGCCTTGCCCGAGGTTAAACAATCTGCAAAATACATCACCAAAGCTGCTGGTGGACAGGGTGCGATACGCGAGGTAATTGAGTTAGTCCTCAAAGCCCAGAATAAATATGAAACGGCAGTACAAATTTTGATACAGGGAAAAAATAAGGACTGATGAATTATGCCTTCATCGTATTTAAAAAAAGCTAGGCAATTAATCCAGATTGAAGCGCGGGCGATCGCCCATCTGGAAAATCGCATCAATAAGCATTTCCAGGAAGTGGTGGAATTATTATACAAAATCAAAGGCAAGGTAGTCGTCACCGGGGTGGGCAAGTCCGGATTGGTTGGACGGAAAATCTCGGCAACTCTGTCATCTACCGGAACCCCCAGTTTTTACCTGAATGCCTTTGAAGCTGGTCATGGGGATATTGGCAGTTTGCGGGAGGGCGATGCCTTGATCATCATTTCCCACAGTGGAGAAACCAAGGAGCTTTTGGCTTTAATATCTTATGTCAAGAAGCTCAATCTGCCGCTGATTGGCTTTATGGGGAAAATTGATTCGACGCTGGCGGAGAAATGTGATATTGTGATAGATACTGGGGTTGCAGAAGAGGCTTGTCCACTGGGAATTGTGCCCACCGCGAGTACAATTGTCGCGATGGCGATGGGCGATGCATTAGCCATTGCCTTGATGGATAAACGTAAATTTAAAGAGATTGATTTTGCCGGGCTACATCCTGCCGGATCGCTTGGCAGACGGTTATTGACTACGGTGCGCGATTTGATGCATACGGGCAATAAAGTGCCTTTTGCTCATATTAATGATACCATGGACCGGGTTCTGTGGGTGATGACCCGGAAGGGTTTTGGTGTTGTAGGCATCCTCGATGATCAAGCTAATATGTCCGGAGTCATTACGGATGGTGATCTTAGAAGAGGATTAAAACGAAGTGAAAATTTTTTAAAAATGCTTGCCAAAGAGGTAATGACGACTAATCCCAAGTGGATTAGCTCCAATACTCTGGCAATTGACGCTCTCTATCAAATGGAGCAATACTCCGTCACCAATCTGTTTGTTTATGAGACTGAAAAAAACGGCAAGCCAATCGGAATCATTCACATTCATGATATTTTACGATACGGGATTATGTCGTGAGAAATGTTTTAATCGGGTCAATTGTTATCCTTTTGGTGATTTCCTGTTCGAGTGTCCAGGAGGATAACCCAATCCCCGGAGATGAAAAACAGTATCCCGATCAGGAGAGCTGGGATGCGGTAATTACCTTAACGAAAGAAGGTATCAAACGAGCTTTGGTCAATGCCGGACACCTGACCAAGAACAACGATGAAGCTCGGATTGTATTGGATGAAAATGTGGATGTGGATTTTTTTGATGAGAATCAACGCTATCTTTCGCATTTGAAATCGCTTCGGGCTCAGGTCAATGAAAGAACGAATGACCTTTTTGCCCAGGGCAATGTGGTTGTGGTATCTGACAGTGGGGTTACGCTGCTAACGGAAGAGCTCCACTGGGATCATCGGCGCGAGCGGATCATTTCGAATGTGTTCGTGACCTTTATTACGGAAAGCGACACTCTAACCGGTATCGGATTCGAATCGGATTCCGATTTGAAAAACTGGATCATCGAAAAACC
>CAZAKO010000004.1:5293-39487 GCA_964485745.1 uncultured bacterium | reverse complement strand
AAAAAGGAGCAGTTGGAACGCCTTGAGCTACTCCTGGATGAATTGGGGATTCGTAAATATCGCAAGCTTAAAGCCTATGCTCTTTCCGGTGGTGAACGCCGCCGGACCGAGATAACCAGAGCACTGGTCACCAACCCCGATTTTATGCTGTTAGATGAGCCCTTTGTAGGAGTAGATCCAATTGCCGTGGAAGATATTCAGACAATTGTCGTGGGGCTTAAAAACCGGAATATCGGCGTCCTGATCACAGACCATAACGTGCATGAGACACTCTCGATCACCGATCGTTCCTACTTGATGTTCGAGGGTCGGATTTTAAAAACCGGATCGTCCGAATTCCTGGCTAACGATGAGGATGCCAGAAGGCTGTATTTAGGAGACAGTTTTCGGCTGGATAGATAAATGCAGTTGACCCAAACTCAGATTCAGAAACTTTCCCAGGAATTACGCCTGACACCCCAGCAGATCCTGCAATCAACAATCCTGCAGTTGACCAACCTCGCCTTAGAAGCCCGGGTAATTCAGGAATTGGAACAGAATCCCGTTCTTGAAGAAGAAGAGCCGGAGGAGCATCCTGCCGAGTTGGAAGAGGAGCAAGTCACCGATAATAAGGAAGAACAGGAAATTGACTGGGAGGAACTGCTACCTCAAAATGATGATTATCAGCCCAAGGAGGAATATGATCGCAGTAAGGAGGAGTACCGACCAGTACAGGTCTCGCCGCGCGGATTGGTGGATTATCTTTTCGACCAGTTGAAATTGATGAATCTGAAGCCTACCGAACAACAAATTGCGATCGAAATTATCTGGAATATTGATGAACGCGGCTACTTGATAACCCCGCTTGAAAATATCGCTTACAGTTTTTCCACCACTACCGAGCAGGTTGAGCGAATTCTGAAATTGGTGCAGCAAATGGATCCAGCGGGAATCGGAGCGCGCAATTTACAGGAATGTTTATTGATCCAGCTGCAGCAGCTGAAGGATAGTGGGGATGCGCGATTGATTATTCGGGATTATTTTGATGATTTTGCCAATCGGCGTTTCCCGCAGATTATGAAAAGTTTGGGCTGGAACCGCGAACGTATTCAGCGGGTTCAAGAATTGGTGCTGAGATTGAATCCCCGACCGGGCAGCACCCTCTCTGCTCCCGATCCTAATTATGTGGTGCCTGACCTGATCGTCGAGAAAGTTGGGAATGATTTCATTATCGAGATAAACGACTCACGCATCCCGGAATTAAGGATCAATTCCGGTTATCTGCAGATGATTTCAAATGATAAAAAATTGGATCAGGATACGAAAAATTATTTGAAAAAGAAGATTGATACTGCCAAGTGGTTTATTCAGTCGATCTACCAGCGGCGCATCACCATGATCAAAGTCATGAAGGCAATTATCAATTGGCAGCGGGATTTTTTCGAGGATCCACGGAATCCCCTGAAGCCCCTGATACTAAAGGATATTGCCGAAGATGTCAAAATGGATATCTCGACCATCAGCCGGGTAACTAACGGCAAATATGTGCAGCTGAATTCCGGTATCTACGAATTGAAATATTTCTTCAACGAAGGCATAATGGATGAGAGTGGCGAGGAAGTCTCGACCCGGATCATCAAGGATAAACTCAAAGAGATCATCACCAAGGAAAATAAGCAGAAACCCTATAGTGATGATTATTTGGCTACGTTGCTAAAACGGGAGGGCTATCCAATCGCCCGCCGCACCGTGGCTAAATATCGAGAACAATTGAAAATTCCTGTCGCCCGTTTGCGGCGCAATATTTAAGGGAGGCAAACATGGCATGGAAAAAAGTAAAATTTGGGAGCAACGAATTTGAGGTATCTACCTCCCAGAGCTGGGTGGTTGCGGGAGTGGTGCTACTGATTATCGTTGTTGTAACAGTCATTATGTCTTTTTATACCGTTGATGCCAATGAAAACGGTGTGATCCTCAGATTTGGTAAATTTAATACGATTACCTATCCTGGTCTGCATCTGAAATTACCCTGGGGAATTGATAAACTCTATACTGTTAGAGTGGATTATCAATGGAAAGAGGAATTTGGATTTCGGACGACCCGTCCGGGAGTAAAAACAGATTATTCGGAAGATCGATTTACTAATGAATCCTGGATGCTAACCGGTGATCTGAACATTGCCGATGTCCAGTGGATTGTGCAGTATAAAATTAAGGATCCGGTCAAATTCCTGTTTAAAGTTCGGGAGCAGAGTGGCACGATCCGGGATGTTGCCGAGGCGGCGATGCGCTTTGTCGTGGGCGACCGCGCTTTTCGCGAGGTACTACAACTGGATCGGCGCAAGGTTGCCCTCCTGGCTCAGGAATATATGCAGGAAACGCTGGATAAATATAATTTGGGTGTGAACATTGAACTGGTACAGCTGATTACGGTCCAGCCGCCCGGACCGGTCTTTGATTCATTTAATGAGGTCAATCGCGCCAAACAGGAGCAGGAAACCGCAATTAATGAAGCGAATCAGGTTTATAATAAGGAGATTTTCAGGGCGCAGGGTGAAGCCGAACGAATTATTCAGGAAGCCAAAGGCTATGCAATCGATCGTACCAATCGCGCCAAAGGAGATGCAGAGCTCTTCACTTCGGTTTTTCAAGAATATCAAAAAGCCAAAGAAGTCACCCGTCAACGCCTCTATCTGGAAACGATGGAGAAAATTTTACGAACGGTAGACCGGAAATTTTTAATTGATAATGAGGTCAAAGGGATCGTTCCGCTGTTAAATCTGACCGGGAAGGAGGTAATCCGATGAAAGCGCAAGGATTATTGATAATACTACTGTTAGTTATTGTGATCATCCTTCTGGGAACTTCACTTTATATTCTAGATGAAACCCAACAGGCGATAATTACCCAATTTGGCAAGCCGGTTGGACAACCAATTACCACGGCTGGAATTCACTTCAAAGTGCCTTTTATTCAAAAGGTAATTGTGTTCGATAAACGAGTATTGGAATGGGATGGAAATCCCCAGGAAATTCCCACCTTAGATAATAAGTTTATTTATATTGACACTTTTGCCCGCTGGCGGATTTCCGATGCCCTAGCTTTTTATAAAAGCAACCGGAGTGAGATGGTCGGCTACTCCCGTTTAGACGATTTGTTGGATGGTGCCGTGCGGGACGAAATTGCCAATCATACCTTACCTGAGATTATTCGCAGTTCGGCGCGTCCAATGTCAATTGTTGTGGTTGAGTCGTCTGACCTTGGTCTTGAAGGGGATTCAACCATGGTTGAAGATTTGAATATTCTTGGTGCCCGCAAAAAGATCATCGAGAATATCGCTAGTAATGTCGGGAAAAAATTAGCCGAGCTTAATTTGGGAATTGAAGTCATCGACCTGCAGATTAAAAAAGTTGATTATAATAAGGAAGTTCAGAAAAAGGTTTTTGACCGGATGATTTCTGAACAAAAACGAATTGCGGAAAAGTATCGTGCTATCGGACAGGGTGAAAAGCAGCGCATTTTGGGTAAGCAATCGCAAAAGATGAAAGAGATTCTATCCGGTGCGTATCTGGAAGCCCAAACCATCCGTGGGAAAGCCGATGGACAGGCGGTGAAAATTTATGCGGATGCCTACAATCGCACGACTGAATCAAGAGATTTTTATAAATTTCTGCGCACTCTGGAGGCTTATCAAGCAACGATTGATTCGTCAACTACCCTGATTCTGTCCACCGATAATGAATTTTTACAATACTTAGGTTCGACGAAATAATCCTTCTTTCAGGTAATTTTTTAAAAGAGGTAATGATTGTTATGGTAAATAACCTCAATGATCGAGATCAAAGGGCTAAAATCAGATCCACGACGGTTATCGGCGTGCGCCGGAATGGTCAGGCAGCCATGGGTGGTGACGGGCAGGTAACCGTGGGTAATACGGTGATGAAGCATAATACCAAGAAAATCCGCAAGCTGCACGATGATAAGGTGCTGGTGGGTTTTGCCGGGGCTTCCGCCGATGCCTTTACCCTTTTTGAAAAGTTTGAAGGTGAATTGGAGAAGTACAAAGGCAATATCTACCGGGCGGCGGTCGAATTGGCGAAAATGTGGCGCACCGATAAGTATCTGCGGCATCTGGAAGCCTTATTAACCGTGATGAGTAAAGAGACCATGTTGGTTATTTCCGGAACCGGGGATGTCATCGAGCCGGATGATGCCATTGTGGCAATTGGTTCTGGTGGTCCCTATGCCTTAGCGGCGGCCCGGGCATTGATGAATTTTAGTCAGCTTTCGGCGCATGAAATTGTCGCAGAGTCATTAAAAATTGCAGCCCAAATATGCATTTATACTAACGATAAATTGACTATCATGGAATTATGAAATCAGAATTAACACCACGTGAGATTGTCAAAGAACTGGATGCTTATATCATTGGCCAGACAAAGGCTAAAAAAGCCGTCGCGATTGCCTTGCGCAACCGCTGGCGGCGGCAGCATGTCGAGGGAGCGATCAAGGAAGAAATCATGCCCAATAATATCATCCTGATCGGCCCAACTGGTGTCGGCAAGACTGAAATTGCGCGCCGTCTCTCTAATTTAGCCCGTGCGCCTTTTCTAAAAGTGGAAGCTTCAAAATTCACCGAAGTGGGATACGTTGGTCGCGATGTTGAATCGATTATCCGCGATTTGACAAATATCTCGGTCAACCTGGTCAAATCTGAGCGCATCGAGGAGGTCAATGAGCAAGCGGTCAAAATGGCTAACGCACGTATTCTTGATATTCTGCTCCCACCGCGGGAAAGCAAGCGCAATCGGGACGAGACTGCAGCCGATTCACCGGATGATCAGTTACAGCGCACCCGGGAGAAATTCCGTGAAATGCTCCAGGCTGGCACTCTGGATGATCGGGTGATCGAAATTACCGTTCAAAAAGTCGGAATGCCGGTGATGCAGGTCTTTGGGCCAGCCGGAATGGAAGAGATGGGCTTAAATCTGACTGAAATGTTGGGCAGTGCTTTTCCGAAGAAGAAAAAAGTACAGAAAGCTACAGTCGTTGAGGCACGCAAGATTTTTATCGAAGAGGAAGCCGAAAAATTAATTGATATGGATCGTATTATCCAGGAAGCCGTGCGGCGGGTTGAGGAGTTAGGTATCGTATTTGTGGATGAGATTGATAAGATCGCCTCGAGTCATGGTGAATCCGGGCACGGACCCGATGTCTCGCGTGAGGGTGTTCAGCGCGATATTCTGCCGATTGTCGAAGGTTCAAACGTTCAGACCAAATTTGGAGTTGTGAAAACCGATCATATTTTGTTTATCGCCGCTGGAGCTTTTCATATGACTAAACCCTCAGACCTGATTCCCGAACTGCAGGGACGATTTCCCATTCGAGTGGAAATGGACAGCCTGGGAAAGGAAGAATTTATCAAGATTCTTACGAATCCCCGCAATGCTCTGATTAAACAATACGCGGCACTTCTAAAAACGGAGGGTGTTGAGCTGAGTATTGATGAGGAAGCCGTGGCTGAAATTGCCCAAATAGCCGTCGAAGTAAATGATAAGATTGAGAACATTGGTGCCCGCCGCTTGCATACAATCTTAACGACCTTGTTAGAAGATCTGCTCTTTACGGTACCAGATTCGGCGATTAAAGAAGTAAAAATTACCAAAAAAGTAGTTGAAGAGAAGTTGACTGAAATTATCCGGGATAGGGATTTAAGTCGTTATATTTTATAGGAGCCTGCAATGAAACGTGACTTTCTCCAGATTACCGATTTTTCGAGTGATGAGATCAGGGAGATTTTTCAATTGACTACCGAGATGAAAAAGTATACCAAATTAGGTCAGGAATATACTCCCCTTAAAGGTAAAATCATGGCGATGATTTTCGCCAAGCCATCAGCCCGGACCCGCATCTCTTTTGAGACTGGAATGGTGCAGCTGGGAGGTCAAGCAATCTACCTTAGCCCAACCGATATTGGATTAGGGACTAGAGAAGCAACCCGGGATATCGCCCGGGTCGTCTCCCGCTATGATGATCTGATCATGGCACGTTTATTTAAACATGACGATTTGCTGGAATTGGCTGAATATGCTACGGTTCCGGTGATTAACGGCTTGACTGATCTGACTCATCCCTGTCAGGTATTGTCGGACATTTATACTATCTGGGAACATCGCAAACATTTAGATAATTTGAAAGTCGCTTTTATTGGTGATAGTAACAATGTAGCCAACTCCTGGCTCAATCTCGCTACCCGTCTGCCAATGCATTTTGTCTTAGCTACGCCTACGGGTTATCAGCCGGATGCCGGAATATTAAAACGAGCCCGGAATACGGGTATCAGCCGGATTGAAATCGTCCATAATCCCCAGGAAGCTGTTCAATCTGCCGATGTAATCTACACCGATGTCTGGGCAAGTATGGGACAAGAGGCTGACCTTGCCAAACGACGCAGTGACTTTAATGCTTTTCAGGTAAATGGGGAATTATTGAAATATGCTCCCCACGATGTCTATGTTATGCACTGCCTGCCGGCTCATCGGGGTGATGAAATAACCGATGAAGTCATTGACGGTCCTAACTCAATCGTATTCGATCAAGCCGAAAATCGTTTACACGTTCAAAAAGCCATTATCGTCAAATTGATGCGGAATTAGTCAGTTCTGTCAGATTCTTGGATCTGATGGCGATTGGGTAAAATATAAAATAAAGGAAATTTTAGTTCGCCGGATTGGTTTTGGTTTTATCGTGTGCCTTCTCTTTCCGGTGCTCGAGTAGGGATTTAATGATCAAGATCGGCAGCATAATGTATAAAATGCCATTGATATATTGATCACAAATATTGCTCGGCCAGGGAAAGGGACGGAAGATAAAAAAATCGGTGGCGTATCCTCTGCAGAGAATCTCAAAAACATTACCCAAGGCACCAATAGTCAGGCTCAGAACAACCGCGTGAATGATGCGATTGCTCTTATCCAGATTTTCTTTGATGAGTGAGTGTGAAAGGGAAAAAATCAGGACTACCACGAACACCAAACCGCCAATAGCCCAAAGGAACTGGTTTCTAATTACGCCAAATAGAAAATGGTAGCCAGTATTATGGGTTAGATAGAGGAATAAGAAGGGCAAGATTGTTTTGACGGGTTTTTCGAAAATTAATTGAGTATTAGCCAGATATTTGGTCAAAAAATCAATTATCAGCAGAATTACTCCACCGCTATATCCATAGATGATAAACCTAAATGGTGCGGGCATCAGATTTTTTCCGAGTTTGCTCATAATTATTGCTGTGAACTACGGTATTGCTCCAGAAACCGCCAGGGATTCTCGCGGGTGCCGCGGATCTTGCGGAACAGGGTAGTATAAATTTCGGCAATTTCAGGGGACCGAGTCTCGGCTTCAGGATTCAAGACCAAGCCCCGTAAAATGTGACCCCAACCGTCGGTTGTTTCGCCATGATAAAATTGAATTGCTCCTAATAAAATTAAAGCGTTATCCTGTTGTAAATCGCCGTATTTGGTAGTTTGAGAAATCAAGTGCAGGGCATACGGGTAACGTTGTTGATGATAGGCATTCCAGGCGAGTCGAAGATAGATTTGGAAATTTTTGAGACTTCGGAGTGAGTCATTAGTAGCCGAGACCGTCGGTTTTTGATCTTGCAAATTTACTTTGAGGGCTTGGGTTAATAACTGATTGGAGAGATTTAGTAGTGAGTAATCCTCGTATTGCGCAAGTGAATCTGAAAGAGCAATCAAGTTGTTGATGTCATTGTAGTCGGATTGCAGAACGCTTTTTCCCAATTCTTGCAGTATTTGATTTCGTAAACTGTCATTGCTGAAAATGTTGTTAAGTCGCGGGATTAAAATTAGTGCGGCGGCCAGATTGGGTGATAACTGTTGCTCCCGGTAGAGTGCTTCCGTGGTCAACTGGTGAATACTATCCAGACCGGCACCGTTTTGGGAAAAGATGAAATTATACAGGATTCTACGGCAATCTGAAGATAAGGGTTTTTGCAGCCGATTGATGCTAAATTGTAAAGCACCGTCGGGATTATTTAGCTCCTGATTGAATATGTCCAATATCCGGGCAATCGCCGGAGCGCAACTATCGCTATGGGGATAATCTTGCAGAAACAGGATATAGGCATCCACTCGCAGTTGGGGAGAGTCCATCCTTTGAATCGTTTGCCAGGTAGTAATCTCCCTCTTGGCCGAGCATGACCATGCCCAGCCAATCAGGAGAATGATGATTATCAGGATTCTCAGGCCGATTTTTTCGAAGTCTCTGATGAAATTATTCATTACTCAAAAAATTATTTCTTTTTGATAATTCTCCGCCAGCTGAATAGCGGGTCGCGTAAGGGAAAATAGCCTGAATTGATCGAGCGGATGTCCTGAAGTGAAACGAAGACGCTGGGATCAACTTGCCGGGCTAACTCAATTATCTTTTTGACATCTTTACGAGGCACGACACTAATAATAATGTTGACTTCACCCTTGGCGCCGGTGGCTTTGATTACCGTTGCGCCGAAACCGCCGTCACGCAAAGTCATCGGCAAGAAATCCAGCGTATTACGGGTAATAAACTGAACCGCTTGTAGACCCAGGGCAATTTTTTCCTCGATGATAATTCCGACAATGTTACCAGTTCCGAATCCTAAACCATAAGCTAGGAAGCAGGCGATGTTATTGATGTGTTGCATAACCTGGGAAATAGCCAGTAACCAAATCGAGACTTCGATGAAGCCAAGAAAAGCTGCGATTTTCTTTTTCCCTTTAGAGACCAGGATAATCCGGACGGTGCCGATGGATACATCGGTAACGCGTGCAAAAAAGATCATCAGGGGAATTAAAATCCAGGCGTAAAACCAGTTGTTTGTTGAGAAAAACTCCATGTTGATTGGCTGAAATATAATTTAGGCAAATAGTTCGACATTACCACCAGTATGGATAAAAAGAACTGAATCATCCGATTGAATTTTATCTATTCGGCAATAGTCAATCAAAGCGCTGGCGGCTTTGCCGGTATAGACATGATCCAGAAAAATTCCCTCTTTGCGAGCAAACAGGTCAATCGCTTCGGTAGCTAATGCCGTGCGTTTACCATAACCGGCACCACGATAATGATCATCAACTTTAATCAGAGATTTGGGAATATTAATATTTAGAAAATCGCCAACGGCACAAGCAAGATCATATACATTTTTTTCCAATGCCGCCTGGGGCAAGTCAACACTGATACCAATAATTTCACCCTGCCAACCGCTAATTGCCTGACCGACCACCAATCCCGCCTGGGTCCCGGCAGTTGAGGACGCGACGATTATTTTGTTGATTGTAACTTCATTTTGACTAAGGTCATCCATTATTTCACCCCAGCCGGCAACATAACCCAGGGCGCCAATTGTAGTCGAGCCTCCCGGCGGCAATAGGTAGACCTGTTTGCCATCATATTCCAGGGAATTTTTAACTTCAAGGGCTCTCTTCTGATGCTCCTCCGGGTCGGTAGTTTCAATATGATATAAGGTTGCTCCAAGCAGATGGTCCAGGAGTAAATTCCCGGTAGGATTTTTTGGCTCGTTGCCATTCAGAACCAGATGAACGGACAATCCGAATTTAGCCCCGGCGCCGGCTAGTATCCGGCAGAAGTTGGATTGATTATACCCCATTCCAATGATTGAATCACAACCTTTTTTCAAGGCATCGGCAATTAAAAAATCAAGTTTCCGGGCTTTGTTGCCGCCAAAGGCAAAACCGGTCAAATCATCACGTTTGACATAAAGGTCTCTTTTAAATATTTCTGAAAGGGCATTGAGTCGTTGAAACGGGGTAGGTAACATCGCCACCGATTCCCGACTGATCTGAGCTAATATGCGGTTGATTAGTTCCATTCAATAAACTCCTCTTATCAACGCAGAAAATTACGATTTCGTTTTCATTTTCAAAAGAATATCTGATTAAGGTCAGATAAAAATTAAATTTCTTGTGATACAAATCTCTTATCCTCTGAGTCTGACTAATGATTGTTCGTGGATTCATTTACTTAGCTGAGCGAATTTAACTTGAAAAATCTGGTAAAATTCTTCATATTCTCTACGATGCGAAAGCCAATTCTCCTAAGCCTTTTACTCCTAATATTTGGACTAACTCAAGCGGTCGAAATTCCGGATGGTTTGAAATATAAGCAGTTCAGGAAGCAGCTGCCGCTGGACAGCCGACCGGTTTTCCAGCAAGCCGAAAGCTATTTAAAGAATGGGCAGTATTCTCGCGCTAATGAATTATATGGAAATTTGAATGAGAAAAAGGCGAACTTCTATGCCTATTGGGCTTCAGCCTGGTCAGCCTGGCAAATGAAAAATATTACCGATGCGCAGGCTTTGTATCTCAGGGCTTATCAGCTGAATGATTCGCTGGAGCTTTTTCTGCGAAATTATGCTGATTTTGCCCTCGCGCTTGATCCAGACTGGAAAATTATTGGTCTGATTGCCAGAGCATACTATCGAGTCCAACCGAATGATGAAGCGCTGATTTTTATTCTTGATAATATTCGGAATGAGGAGGATCGTCGAGCAGCCTTAGAACTTTTAGGAAGTCTTGATACCGAATTCCCCCAGGCTGCCAATCTTAAAGTTTATTATGCTTCCCTGCTGAATGATGAGGGCGATACCGAGAAGGCGGTGAGTCTGGCGCAATCGGCAATCGAGCTGGCGACCGATCCCTATCACTTGATGATCTTGGAACGTATTTTAGCCAATAATGGCTTTTTTCTCGATGCCGCTAAGGTGTGTGAGAAATTGAATCAAAATGCGCAACGTTCCGAGTATGCTTACGAAGCCTGGGGTCATTTAGAATTCAAACAGGGACACTATGAAAACGCCGTAATGCATTATGAGAAAGCCTTGCGGTACACCTATAATCCAGGCAGTTTGTTACACTTGGCCCGATTATACCATTTTTATCTAAACGACTGTAAGCAAGCTCGCTATTATTGTAAAGCGGCACTGCAAATAGACCGGTCCCTGGTGGATGCCTATTTTATTATGGCTGAAACGTATCGGGTAACCGGTGATCTGGATCAGGCTCTCCGTTTTTCTGCTAAACAGGTCGAATTACTCAGCACTCATCCGTATCCTTATTATTATCACGGCAAGCTTTTATATGAAAAGCAGAATTACCAGGCAGCATTACCTTTTTTTGAGAAGGCCGTTGAATTGAGTCCGAATGTGCAGCGCTACCGGCTGGTACTGGCGAAATGCTATGCCGGCGCTGGCCTGCGCGAAAAAGCTGCTCAAACTTATCAGAATTTTCTCAATGAATCGCTTATGGACCTATGGCAAGAAGAATCCACCCTGCGCGAAGAACCACCGGCACCTCGCTGATTAATTTACTGTTACTTATCGCAGTGATCGGTTTTTATTACTGTCGCTGTTCTCCAGATGTGCCGCAAAAGCGCTTGCCCGAGCCAATGATTGAAACTCACCCTGAATTGGTAGAGCTGTACTGGAAAGCCTGGCAGCTCGTGAGTCTGATGCAAAGGTCCGGCACGCCGGCTAACGGTTTTCCCAAAGCGTACCTGAATATCAACCAGGAAGATGTCATTGACCAATGGTCTACCTTGAGCATGGCTCTTTTTGGCGTCTACGGCTATTATGTTTACCCAGTTATGCAAACCCTTGATCTTTTTTACCAGAGGCAGCGAGCCGACGGATTCATCGCTCGAGTTTATATTGAAAATTCAGGTGAACCACTGCACTTGCCTACCCAACGGGATCCGATGGTGAATCCGCCCTTGTTTACCTGGATCGAATTGAAATATTTTAAGTTCAGCGCAGATACTTCACGGCTTAGAGCCATTTTTCCGAAATTAGAGCAGTATTTTAGTTGGTTAGATTCCTATTGCCGTGGAAAAAATGAAGCTGCGGATCTGTATTATACGACGGCGATTGGTTCCGGGATGATGAACTTACCCCGTGGCGATATAGAATTGGGTGGCTGGGTTGACATTTCATCCCAGATGGCTCTGTTTGCCCGGGATTTGTCGGCAATCGCGGATTTATTGGGGAATGACTTCAAGGCAGAATACTATCAGCGCCGCTATTCAGAGATTGCCCGGACTATCCAGGAAAAGCTCTGGCATACAAATACGGCATTCTATTATGATGTGGGTCGTGAAGGGAAACAAGTCAGAGTGAAGACAATAAGTGGATTCTGGCCACTATTAGCCGGAATCCCAGATCGAAAAGCGGCCCAGCTATTGATCAGTCATTTGAAAGATTCCAGCGAGTTCAAAAGCTTCCATCTATTCCCCAGTGTGGCTCAGGATGAAGCCGATTTCAATCCGCGCGGATTTTATTGGCGGGGTGGCGTATGGGGAATCACTAATTATATGATTGTAGATGCTCTAAAATTGTATGGTGAGCACTCTTTTGCGGATTTGGCAGCGTGGAATCATATTGATAATATGAGTCGGATATACTTCGGATCGCAGTCGGATATAGCGAATGTTAACTCGAAATCTGCTGATTTTAAAGTGGGTACTATCTGGGAATTATATGCTCCGACTGAACTTGAACCGGGCACGCGCTGGGACGCCAGCACCTATGGCGCATCCGATTATATTGCCTATTCCGGTCATGGACCAATCGCCATGTTGATCGAGAATATTTTAGGCTTTCGAGTAGATGCACCTGATGATCAGTTGACCTGGAACATTCGGCGAACGGATCGTCACGGCATTCGGCGTTTGCGGTTCGGTGATAATTTGCTCTCCATCTGGTCTGATGCCCGGACCGAGAAGCAGCCGCTATTAACCGTTCATGGAGAATCCAATTCAGGAGTAAGAATCAATTTTATTATGAATGGTGATACCCTTGTGGTTCCTTTTAATGCCGGACCGATTGAACTAACCTTTATTCCCGACAATTTTCTCATTCATAAAAGATTTAAATCTTAAAAAATCATTTCGTTTTTGATTGAATTGGCAATGGCGATGACATTATCCGCATAAGCCTGACTGTAGTTATAGCGCAAAAGCGCCTTGTATTGGCTGTCTATCTCTGTTCCCCACCCTTTTGCGCGGAGATAATTGGCGACGCTCATGATTGCATCGTGATAATTATACAGGTCTACTTTGCCGTCATTGTCACCATCAATACCATAGCGAAGAAGACTGGAAGGCATGAATTGTGGGTAACCAAACGCACCCGCTCGGGAACCGGGAATTTCGAGGATCTCAAGCTGAGCTTGCTGCCAGAGTTTAATCAAACTCACAAACTCCGCCCTGGCCATCTCCGCTTTGCGGATCGCCCGCTCGTGATAATCGGTGATAAGTTTCTGCCGGGAGTGGTGATCGAGATCATTAAAGTTGGCATTGATATAGTTTTTAATTAATTCTAAGGATGGTGGCTGATCCGCCATTGCCAGTGAACTGAGAATGTTGAAGACGGAGTGTTTTCCGACAATTTTTCCGAGCCGGGTTTCGATTAACAAAATGGCGGTAATTGTTTCCTTTTCGACTTTATAAAGCTTTTCGGCACGTTTCAAATCCTTCTTATAAGTTTGCAGAAAATCCTCAATCTCGTAATACTTGTCCGTATTTTGAAAAGAGCCGCTGGAGTAATTGTTCATTAGTGGCGGCTGTAACCAATTGATGGCGATATCAGTGTAGAATTCGACCCGAGGATCGAGAAAAAGATCCTGAACCTCGGTCAGCGGAATTTGGGCATCCTCAAGATAGGAGAAGAGGTAGTCATAACGTTTCAGGGTGGTACTTAGATAAAATGATTCATTAGCCTGAGCCGAATCATTTCTAAAGCCCGGAGTGTGGATTACGGTCAGAATTAATCCGGTTAGCACTAACTTTTGATAAATGTTCATCTGAATTGCTCTTTTCACTTACGGTTGAATCTGGTTAGAACCAAGTTGATTTAGGTTAATTAATCATGAATCATAGTCAATACTTAAAAACCGGCAAGTTTATGGAAATTAATTTTTAAATGCAATAGCAAATTGGCTTGTTTTTATAGGGTTACCTTTATATTTTTGATCCGGAAAGGGAAAATGACCGTAATGAATAATGAGCCAAATGAGTTAGCCTCACAGCCCCAAAAGGCAGCTGCTGATGAGTTAATTGCCTACCGTGCCCGCTGGATCTGTCCGATTTCTGCGGTGCCAATTGAAAACGGGGTTATCATTATCAGAGGTGAAAAAATCCTCGAGGTATCGCGTTATGAAGATCGGGAAAACAGTTTACCGGCAACGGTTATTGATTTGGGTGATAGCATAATTTTTCCAGGTTTTATCAATGTCCATACTCATCTTGAGCAGCCGAAGGCGGCTGAACCTCCCGCTACATTTTTTCAATATCTGGCGATCTGTGATCACCATCACAAAAACTTGACCAGTGAGCAACGGACTACTATCATGCAGCAAAATATTGCCGAATGTCAGCAATATGGCACCCTGGCATTGGCAGATTTTTCCAGTGAAGGGGCTTCAACAAAGGTCCTCGATGACAGCTATTTATTTGCCAGGATATTCCTGGAATTAACTGGTTTTAAAACTTATGATGCTGCGCGAATTTTCAAACAGAGCCAGAAAATCCTCGCTCAATTTCCCATCCAGAAAAAGGTTACTCTTCATTTGGCTCCTTCTGCGCCGTGGCGAGTATCCGGGCAATTGATGAAAGAGATTTGTGTGAATGAGCGCCATATAGCTATTCACATGGCAATGGTTCCTGCGGAACAGGATTTAATGCTAAATGGTAAAGGCCCCTTGTGGCAATATTTACTGGCTAACGAGGATTTTGATTATACCTGGGAAATTCCGCGGATGACGCCGGTTCAATATTTTTTTAATAATCATTATTTTGCCCGTCATAATCTGTTGATCCATATGATCTGGGTGACCGAAACGGATCTCGATTTGATCAAAGGAAGTTCGGTAAAAGTAAATATCTGCCTTTGTCCACGCAGTAGTGATACTTTAAACTTAGGTGCTACTCCGATAAAAAAAATTATGGAAAGAGGAATCAACCTTTGCTTAGGAACGGAAAGCGCGACTCTGGTTGCTGATTTAGATATGCGCAAGGAGATCATCCGTTGTGTTGATAAGTTCGGGGTATCGCCCGAGTTTGCATTCAAATTCGCGACTCTAAACGGTGCTTACGCCATTGGTTTCCATAAAGAGGTTGGGAGTCTGGAGCCGGGTAAAACCAGTCGGTGTCTGAAAATTGCCTGTGATCCTTCAATTTTGAATGACCCTTATACCGCGATTCTGGATCTGAGCCGACCAGTTCAATGGTTGGATGAATCATCGGCAAATCCATCACCTTAAATGCCCGATTGTTAGATTAAAAATGAACTATTATTAAAATTTTTAAAATACATATTGATAATCACAAAAATAATGCTTATTAATTAACTGTGGTAAATCGGGCAATAATTACCGCAATCGGTATAAAACCACGGGGAAAAATAGCCGGTTCTAACTGTACATAGCCAGGAGCCGAGGCAAAATCTTTATGATTAAATAAAGATGGTAAATAGAAAATTGGAATCATAATTTAAGCAAAGGAGGAAGTGTGATAACCAACCAAATTGTCAGGGAACTCATCCAATTTTCTGGGCAGGATTATCCGGTTACCAGTGCTTACTTTTCAGTTCAGGGCAAAGCCGGGATTCGCAAAGCCCATCTGGTCAACTTAAAGCAGCTGATTCGCTATAAGAAAAATACAACTTATTTTAGGCAGCTGTCAGAGACGGAGCAAAGTTCGGTTCTGGCAGATTTTGAGAAAATTTTACGCTGGTTTAGTGTGGAATTAGATACTGCCGTTTATCCGGGATCAATCTGTTTTTCCTCCACTGGAGCCGGCTTCTGGAAGGTAATCAATCTCAAAATTCCCCTGACTAATGAATTGGTTATTCAGCCAAAGCCCTATATTTATCAGTTATCGAAATTGTTTAGTTTCTACCGGCGCTACGGAGTGGTGCTGGTGGATAAAGCCAAAGCCCGGATTTTTGAACAGTCCCTGGGTAATTTTCTTGAGTTATTCCATGTTGTGGATAATTCTCCCGAGAAGGTTAAAGTGGGTGGCTTCAAAGGGCGTCAGGAGCGCAAGGTTGAGCGCAGCATTCATCAGGGTGTACTGAATCATTATAAGGAAATTGCCCAGAAGCTCTTTGAGTTGAATAAATCGCATGATTTTCCCTGGATTATCTTAGGTGGGCGAAAAGAAGCGGTGAGTGAATTTCGGAAACATCTGCATGATTACGTTAATGGTAAAATCAGAAGTGTATTTGAAATTGAGCCCGCTGCTCCCCTGAATGAAGTTTTTGAGAGAGTTACTGAAGTTAGTAAACAAGCTCGCCAGGAATATGAGCACAATTTGATTGAAGCCTACCACATTCAGAAGGAAAAGGGACAAGCCCTGGAGGGCATCGAGGCGGTGTTACCCAAGCTCCGGGACAATTGGATTCAGACTCTGATTATTGATGAGAATTTCCGGCGTAAAGGAGTGTTCTGTCGGAAATGTTCCTATATCGAGCTGACGCCTTTGGCAGAATGTCCGGAACATGGTAGGCCTCTCGAACGGACTCAGAATATTATCGAGCATATCCTGCATATTGCTCTGCAACATGGAGTCAATATTCAATATGTGAGTCAGCCCATGCAACGTTATGGTGAGATTGCGGCGATTTTGAGGTATCCTCTGGCAGCTTGAGAGCGAAATTGGATAGATTGATGATGGAAATGCGGAAAATTTTAACCAATTGGGAGCTTAAAAGGTGCAATACTTCAATTAATGATTTAAGTCATCGGTCTAAGTTGCCTATTTTCATCATTTTTTCCTTGACATTATCCTGAGAGGGGGACTATATTTTTTCGGAATGCAACGCCATAGTGTCAAAATTTATTCTTAAGGCACTTTATACCCGAAGGTGTGGGATTATGAAAGTCAAAATTTTCTTTACGATTTCCCTTCTTTTTCTGCTTGTTTTAAGCTCTCTCAGCTGTAGCCTTTTCCGGGCCAAACCGAAGGAAGCTGGAGAAACAACAACGGCTGTCTCTCCGACGGATAAAGCGCAAAAACCAGCTGCGGCGGAGGGCGAAACAAAATCAACCGTTAGCCCAGGCAGTACCCAAACCCAGACTGTCGCAGCTGCGCCAACCAAAGTCAGCAGCACCGACCAGACCTATGTGGTCAATGAGCTTACCTTTGAGGTCAAAAAACTCAGCGCTGAGTTAAAACATCTCCAGACCCAGGTGCAGGATTTACAAGCCAACAGTCAGATGTGGATGAATCCTCTGGCAATGTATGACAAGGAGATTATCACCGACAATGGCAGTTCAATTTATGGTAAGATCATCTACCAGGATGACAAAATCGTCAAAGTTGAAACCCTAATCGGTTATCTGGTCGTCGAGAAGGCTAATATTGTCCGGGTTGTAACCAATGTGCCACAGGAGCCAGCTCAGAAATATCTCCCAGAAGAGTTAGCCAGTGATCTTAAAACCGGTACGCAAAAGCCGGCGGTTCCCGCGGCACCCTATGTCTCGAAAGGTACTGAGCCGGCTCAAATCCCCGAAAGTGCCGCCAAAACTGCAAATTGTGTTTTGGTGGGCAATATCAAAGAACAAAAAGATCGTTCCGGGAATACGGTATTTTCGGGTGAAGTTAAAAATATTGGCGCACGGCGAGCTGATTTTGTCAAAGTCAATTTTATTTTCCGGAAGAATTGGAGTGGTGATACTAAGACCAGCACTGCCTTTGTTGAGGGCTCCTATTTTACTTTTGAGGATTCCGGGATTACGACCAATAATTCGCTATTACCGGGCGCCAGCGGGAAATTTGAATTGATTATTCCCAAGTCCTTTGGAACGTTTATTGGCTATTCCTATACCATCGAATGGGAGCAATATCAATAATGGCACACCGACCAGTGCTTTTTATCCTGTGTTTATTGATGAGCATAACCATGGTAGTCGCCCAAACCGATACCACGGTCAATGAACTCTCGAGTAAAAAAACGCAATTAGATGAAAAGAATGTTGACCTGCTGGAATTGCAGTCGGATCTCAGTATTCAGGAGAGAGAGCTGCGCGATATTCGCGCTGAAATCGAGAAATTAAAACAATACAATAAACGCCTGGAAGATTCACTGAAAACCAAACAGGCGCAGATTGATTCATTGTATGATCAACAGAATCAGGTCGAGAATTTTAAATTAATTGCGACTACTCTTGAAGAAGATAAAGAATTGACGCAGGAGATTTTGGAATCAATTCAGCAATCGGATGAGCAACCCAGTGAAACTGTGCCGACAAAAATTGAGGTAGACGATACTGATTTTCGAGCGCGTTACAACGAAGCTTTAAATCTCTATTTTGATCGGGATTACCAACAGAGTATTGAAAAATTCAGTGAGCTTTTAGCTCTCAGCAAGACTCATCCCCTGGCAGATAATTGTCAATACTGGATTGGAGAATGTAATTACTCAAAAGAGCAATATCTTGCGGCGATTGCTGATTTTCAGCGAGTTGGAGGTTTAGGGGATGGTAATAAATCGGATGCGGCGCTATTCAAAATTGGCATGAGTTACCTAAAAATGGGCAATCAAGCCGAAGCAATCGTGGCATTTAAAAAACTGGAAAGGCAGTTTCCTAAAAGCGATTTACTCGGGAAAGCCCAGCAATATTTAACCACTCAAGAGAAATTTTAATTTGATCAAGTGTACCGATTGTTCGTAATGGTAATTTTACCCTTAGCCATAATGTCCCAGGAAATTGATAGTATCTCAACCAGAGCAACTAAATCCAAGAGTTTTCTTTACGATCTCGGCATAACAATTGAGCCAGCGAGGGAGTCTGCCCCCCTTCACGGTATTGGCGTTGCTAACCCGAGTTTGGTTCCAATCGTGAACCAGCTGGACTCCCTCTCTTCGGCTTTTTTGCAATATAAAAAAATGACGGATAGCCAGTTAGATTCACTCTGGCGGGAAAATCAGCGGCTCCAAAATCTGATATTTTTATCACCGCATGCGACTCTCAGTCCGCCCATCCGAACCTATTCCAAGAAGGAAGGTGAACGCTTTTTGCAGAAAGGCCACGATGCTTATTTAGCTCGCAATTACGCTGTTGCCGTTGATTATTTTACCAAAACTATCGCCAGTGAAGCTGCCAGCAGCATGATCGGCGATGCCTACTACTGGATCGGCAATAGCTATATTCAATTGCATGATGAATATCTGGCTCTGGAATATCTTAAAAAGGTTGTCGAGTATCCGCTAAGTGAAAATGTGGATGATGCCCTGTTTCTAACTGCTATCACTTACCGCAAGCTTGGCAACAAAGAGCTGGCGACGATTTTTTTCAAACGTTTATTGCAACGTTTCCCCGGTGGGCAGCTGGCTAAATTAGCCGACCTTGAGTTGAAACGGCTGGAAACAATAGAGTAAGACAAAAACGGAGTTGAATTCGATGATCAAACGCGGTTTTACTATAAGTACTCTGATCTTTCTACTGACTGCTTCGGTTGCGGGTGAGATAACGAGAGTAGCTTTTACCAAGCCCGGCTATATGATGAAAATTCCGACCAGTAGCATCTATCGGACTCCGTACATTTTCAGAACCGGAATTGGCACCGAGATTTACGGGACGGTTGATACCCTGATTGCCCGTGGGGTCTTTTTTGAGAGTGACCTGTCAAATACTTTTAAATTGGGAATTACCTGCAACCAGGGATTGGGCTCAGATGCGCCAGTTGAATTCGGATTTCATTTTCAAAAGCGTCTGTTTGTCTATGGCGATATCAGCTTTGCGGCGGGGATTCATGACTTGGTCTTGAAACAGGGTTCGAAAGAGCTCAATATTGATACCAAAACCCTCTCGCTGTTTGGTATTATCAGCAATGAAAAACAGTTTACCAATAGTAGTCTTTTTACCTATATGGGATTTGGAACGGGCGGTTTGGCAAGTGGATTTGGGAGCGATTCGACAACCCGAGCAGGCGTTTTTGCAGGAGTCCTGCTGCATACTAGGATTATGGAGGAAAAAGGTGGGGTTGAATTCATTGCCGAATTTGACGGCGGCGGAGTAAATGCAGGAGTAAAGTTACCGATAACGAAGGATTATAACCTCAATTTGGGAGTCAGTAATCTGATTAAATTGTACAATTGGGGTGCGGAAGATTTTAACACCGCGAGTTTGAAGGACTATCCCGGTTTTAATGTCGGGCTGGATTTTCGGATTCCACGGATCAAACCGGAAACTGCCCGGCAGCGTAAATTGGAGGGGATGGTAGACGAAGAAACGCAAATGATTCTCGATATGGAGCAGCAATTTGCGACAAAACTGGATTCAACCTTGAAAGCGGCCGACTATGAAATTGCGCTGTTAAAGGACTCCTTGAAAATTTATGAGTCTGAGATCAAGCATCTGACCAGTCAAATTGCCCAACTGCGCCAGAAGACTGCAGTCTTGGAGGATTCCGTGCGTTCGGCCAAATTAGCCAAGCACGCGATGGAGCAGAATATCAACTTAGCGCTAAAGCATCTTTCACGCTCTTTACGCTTTTTCTATCAGAATGATTATCGGGAAGCCCTCCAGGAAGTAGATGCGGCGATTGAATTAAATTCCAATTTGGCACTTGCTTATGCCAGGCGCGGTTCGATATATTACAAGCTGGGCGATATTGACCGGGCGACTATAAATTGGAATTTGGCACTGCGAATTGATCCGGAGTATGATGATGTGCGCAATATTCTTAGGGCACTTAGTGAGAATCGTCTGCGCAGTGCCGGATCATCCCAAAAGGAGTAGAGGAATTAGCTATGGATATTGCTAGTTTATTAGGAATCATTGCAGGAACTGGACTTATCGTCCTGGGAATTTATCAATTAACACCGAATTTTATGGTCTTTGTGAATCTTCCTAGCGTCCTGATTGTTTTAGGAGGTTCATTCGCTTCGACCCTACTAAGCTTTTCAATGAAAGAAGTATTTGGATTGGTACGTTCGATAATGGTGGTTTTTAAAAAACAGAAAATCAGGATGCCGGAAGAAGTTGATACGATTGTCGAACTGGCGCCCATTGCCCGCAAAAGTATGCAGGAACTGGAAAAGACACTTCCCAATGTCAAAGACCCATTTTTACGGGATGGTTTGCAGATGGTAATTGATGGCTACAATCCCGAAGAAATTCGCGATATTCTGGAAACTCGGATTGAGAACCGGATCAAACGTGAGAAAGGTGAAGCCAATGTATTGAGGACAATGGGAAAATATTCGCCGGCTTTTGGAATGATTGGAACCCTAATTGGTTTGGTAGTAATGTTATATGGTATGGCGGCGATGGCCGGTGGTGGTGAGGATCCGATGGCTGTTCTGGGCGCTGGTATGGGAGCAGCGCTGATTACGACTTTTTATGGTTCGATTTTAGCCAATTTGATTTTTAATCCCATGGCGGTCAAGTTTGAAACCCGGGTTGAAAAACAAAATACGATGCAGATGATGTTGATTGAGGGAGCGTTACTGATACATGCACGTAAGCACCCCTTAATTGTACGAGAAAAACTGAATGCATTTTTACGACCGAGTGAATGGAAAAAACCTGAGGAAAAATAATGGCTGAGGCTGCTCGCAGGCGCCGGAAATTTGAAGGTGTTGAGGGGGGAGACGACGAACCATGGTTGGTCACTTATGCTGATATGGTAACCCTGATTATGACCTTCTTCGTGCTGCTTTTTTCCATGTCCACGATTGACCCGGTTAAGCTGGAGCAATTTAGCGATTCGGTTGGTGATGCCTTAGGCGGTAAACAAAAAACCGAACAATTTTCTTTAGCCGAGATCTTTAAAGAGGTTGCGAAAGTGATCGAAGAAGAGAACCTCAAAGGAATAGTCGAGGTGGAGACCAGTCCGCGAGGTGTCTCCATTGTGCTCCCGAGCAATATTTCTTTTGCTTCAGGTAGTGCGGTCCTGGATCCCAATATTTTTCCCCTCTTAAATAAATTTGAGTCAATGATGTTGAATTCAATCTTTCCCATTGGAATCGAGGGACATACCGATAATGAACCGATCTCTTCTCCGATTTATCCCTCTAATTGGGAATTGTCATCTGCCCGGGCAGCTCAGGTGGTACGCTACTATATCGCCCGTGGTGTACCCGGGGATCGTTTCCAGGCTATCGGATTAGCCGATACAAAGCCCAGAGCTGAAGGGAAGACAGTGATTGAAGCTAATGCCACAGCGGAAAAACGGGCTATTAATCGGCGAGTTGAAATCTTTTTTCTGACAATGAGATAATTAAGGAGTACAGCGAATGTTTAAGAGTAACAGCAAGATATTCAGAGGTTTTTTTATTTTTATTTTAGTTGTGGGAGTGTGGCAATATCCGCTTTTAGCGCAGGAAAATCAGGTCTCTTATTTATCCCAAAAACTGCTTCTGGAGAATAGTCTCCGGGAACGCATATCCGAAGCGCTGGACAAGTTATTAGAAGATATCAAGTTTGTTGTGGATGTAGCCATTGATCTCGAGTTCACTCCCATTCCCCAAGCTGCTGTTTCCTCACCAACCGGAACCGAGCCTCAAGTTATCCAACCTAAAGTCGCAGCCGAGCAACCTCAGCCGACGAAGGAGAAGGGTAAATCCGAACTTTACTTACCACTGCCTGGTTTCGAGGCTCCCGCCGATTTAGTAACCGAGGGAGAAAGACCCACAACGTCATTGCCGGAAGGTCCACCCCAGGTAGTAACCGAAACCGCACCCCAGGCAGCCGCCAAGGTGGTTACTCCACCAGCCCAGGCGACTGTTTCGATTCCGGTAGTTAAACGGCAGCGGATCAACATCATTCTCGAAGATGGCATCACACCGGAAATTATTGAAAATGTCCGTCAGGTGGTTACAGTTGCTTCCCATTATGATCGTGCAAGAGGTGATGTAATCAGTATCATGACGGCTTCATTTAAAAAACGCCAGGATCAAGATGCGGCCGAAGCAATTATCTTGAAGAACATTGCCGAGAAGATTAGTGACCTCGAACAGCGCCAGCGAGAAGCTGAGCATGCGGCTAAGATCGAACAGCAGAAGCAGTTGGAACGTCAGGCGGTAGTTCGGGATTCTTTACGGATTCAAGAGCTGCGCAACCAGATTACCGATTTAAAGGATCAGCTAAGTTCATCCCAGCTTTCAGAGGATCAGCGCGCCGAAACAAAATTGTTGACCAGTCAGCGGGAAATGGAACTTACTAATTTGAAAGACCAGCTGCGGGAGAGTAACCGGCGCTTACAGGAGCTGGAAATGAGTGGTTTGGAGACCACTCCTCCCGGAGTGCGCAATATTCGTGAGTTGGGATTATATCTTATTATTGGCTTGCTCGGACTGGCAATACTCGTTGTGCTGATTCTGTTGTTAATAAATCGCCGGACTGCCCAGAAGCGCCAGGAAATGGAATGGGGCTATGGAACAAAAGTTCCGATGGGACCCAGACCGCAACCGCAAATTCCGCAGCAGCCAGCTGCCCCGGCAGCTACACCGCCGCCTCAGCCACCCGTTGAGAAGGTTGCGGCACCTCAGGCAGCCGCTCCCGTACCGCCCATGCCAGCAGTACCGGTACCGCCAAAACCAGCACAGCCCGTAGTTGACGAAGAGGCTTTAAAGGAAGAGATGAAAGGCATTAAACAGTCGGTGATTTCGATGAGTGTCGGTCAGCCGGATACCGCCTCGCGGATCATCAATGATTGGCTGGGACAGGAACGCAGTACCCAGGAGACCGAGTCAGAGGCTGAAGGAGGAGTATAGGTATGATAGATTTTAAGAATCTTGATGGTTTAGATAAAGTCGCGATTTTATTTAAAACACTGGGAAATAATCTGGCACTACAGCTCTTTAAGGGGATGACCAAACAGCAAATTCAGAAAGTCCGACAACGGATGAGTGCGATCAATAGCGTTCCCTTTGACGTAAAAAAGGCTATTCTGGAGGAGTTTTACTTCAGTTTCGTTACTGAAAAATTTACCCCGGCAGCTGCGGAAACGAAAAAGCCTTTTGAGTTCCTTAATAATCTCAGTGATGAACAGGTAGTCTACCTGGTTGCCACTGAGACGCCCCGGATTATGGCTCTTACCATTGCCCAATTGGATGTTCAACGTCAGGTCAATGTTCTACAATCTCTCGATCCGACGATTCAACCGCGAGTAGTAACCGAAATCGGGCATCTGCAAGATATCCCACTGGAAGGAGTAGTCAGTATTGCCAATGATTTGAAAGAAAAGTCGGCGTTCATTCCGCGGGCTTCGGAATTCAAACGTGGCGGGGGTGAGGACCTGGCCGGGATTTTAAGTCAGATGCGCCCCAAAGATGAGAAGCGTTTCCTCGAGCATCTCCAGAAAGAGGCGCCTGATATTATTCAGGAGGTCAAGCGCCACTATTTCAGCTTTGAAGATTTACCCAAATTACCCCATGATATTTTAGCAGATGTCTTAAAATCGGTGGAAGCTTCGGAAGTTGCCTATGCTTTAAAAGGTCAATCTGAAGAAATTAAAGAGCTCTTTATTAATAGCCTACCGCAACGAACTCAGATCATTCTCGAAGACGAAATGGAATTATTGGAAGGGCCGCAGCCGCGGCGCAAAGTCGAAGCCGCCCAGAAACTGATTGTTGACAAGGTTCGCGAATTAGAAAAAGAGGGCCGTTTCAAATTAGAAGATTTTATGGAAGCTGATTTTATTGAATAGTGATTGACAATTATCAGGATTTTTCTCAAAAAGCCCCGCCTCGGGGCTTTTTCCTATCCGTAATAATACGATCGTACATTGGATTTTTGCGACAACACTGCTAATTTAAAAAGGTGATGATGAAAATTGTTCGATTGTGGTTGATTGTCTCCTGTTGGATTTTTTATCTACCTGCCCAAACTGTTGAGGAGCAGGAAGCTAAAGTTCAGTTGGCATTAAAAGCTATGGGGCGCGCTGAGTTGAAGGAGGCACTCCGCCTTTTTGAGGAGGTCCGGGATTCTGAACCTTATCACCCTTTGGCTCCGCTGGGGGCGCTGGCGAATGAATGGATGGTTAATCAGGGAGAGTTCGGTTATGGTGTCGGAAATCGTCAGGTGTTAAAAGATATTGATGCGGTTATTCTTGGTTATCGTCGGCGGATGATTATCGAGCCGGATAATTACTATTTGAAATATTTTTTAGGTTTGAGTAACGGACTGCGGGCCCGGGTTCAATTAGCCCAAAAAAATTATTTAGGAGTACTGGTTAGCGGGTACAATATCATTCGCTATTTCAAATCTGCATTAGCCGAAAATCCCAATGACCCGGACATCGTCATTGCCTTTGGGGTGTTCAATTATTACGTCGGATTGTCCTCTGGATTTATGAAGATCGCATCCTATATTCTCCAAATCTCGGGTTCGAAAGAGGAGGGCTTAGCCCAGATTCAAGAAGCGGCTATACACGGTCATTTTTCCCACTATGAAGCCCGTGCCCTATTAGCCTACATTTATTTGAATTATGAAGGAAACTATGACGCGGCGCGCTACTGGCTGAAGATGCTGCTCGACGAATTCCCGGATAATTACTATTATAACTACATGAGCGTCGGGGTAGAATTACAGACCCAAAATCCCCGGATCGAATTGCAGCTGGACCGAATTAAACGACGCTTACCCAACATGAGTCCTTATACCCGATCAGAATATGAACAGCGCTTGCTACTTTTTGGCGGCATTCAAGCACTTCTGGAAAATGATCTGATTTCAGCCGAACGTGAATTGCAACAATTCATTGATCAGTACTATTCCGAAATGGATATTGACTTAGGGAATGCTTGCTTACAGCTGGGAAAAGTATATGATTTAATGGGGCAGCGCCAGAAAGCGGTGAAGTATTACCAGCGAACTATTGATCTCAATAATCGGACGATTATGGTTAGTGAAGCTAAAAAATATTTAACCCAACCTTATGCCAGAGACTAATAATCGGTTTTTAAATTGTGTTGTAAAATGTAGTGTTGTAATTTGTAAACATGAATCCAATTAAGCGTCGAGCCACCCGGATTGTCAATGTTGGAAATGTTCCCGTCGGCGGAGGATTTCCGATTAGCGTGCAGTCAATGACTACTACGCGGACTCAGGATATTCCTGTAGCAGTTCAGGAAATTCAAAAACTTACTGCTGCCGGATGTCAGATTGTGCGGGTATCGGTAATTGACGAAGCTGCGGCGAGAGCACTGGCTGAGATTAGGCAACAGATAACTATTCCGCTGGTTGCTGACATTCACTTCGATTACCGGCTGGCATTAATGGCGATAGACGCAGGAGTGGATAAGATTCGCATCAATCCCGGCAATATCGGTCATAGCAGTCGGGTTAAAGAGGTTTTAAAAGCGGCTCAGGCGGCAAAAATTCCGATTCGGATTGGGGTTAATTCAGGCTCGCTGGAAAAAGACTTGCTGCAACAGTCAGCTCACCCCACAGCCGAGGCGATGGTTGCCAGTGCTGCAAAACATATCGAGTTGTGTCGCGAGAACGGTTTTGAGGCTATTATCGTTGCGTTGAAGTCCAGTGATGTCAACTTGATGATTGCTGCCAATCGCCTGTTTGCCGAACAATATGATTATCCCCTGCATTTGGGAATTACCGAGGCGGGTCCATTCCGGCAGGGCGTTATTAAGTCGGCGATTGGGATTGGTTCCCTGCTGGCTGAAGGAATTGGCGATACGATTCGAGTGTCGTTGACCGATGATCCCGTTGAGGAAGTCTATGCCGGTCGCGAGATCTTAAAGTCGCTAAAGTTGATCCACCAGGGAATTACACTCGTCTCCTGTCCGACTTGTGGGCGGGCAGAGGTGGATATTATTGGAATTACCAAAGAAGTCGAAAATCGTACCCGGGGCATTCAGAAATCATTGACCGTGGCAATCATGGGCTGCGCGGTTAATGGTCCTGGCGAAGCCCGCGAAGCGGACCTGGGAATTGCCGGCGGTAAACAGGTATTTTTATTATTTAAAAAAGGGAAGATAATTGCCCGCATTCCGGAATCGCAAGCAGTCAAGCGATTAATGGTGGAGATCGAAAAGTGGAATGAATCACCGGATTCAACCGCAGTCAATAAGGAGGATTGAAGATGAAAAGAATAATTTTAGTACTGATTGGTATGATGCTGGTGGGGACGCTCCCGGCTCAGGAACTAATTCAATCTAAAGATTTTGATTATACCTCTTATGGTCAGATGATTTACTGGAAAGCGCTTAATCCGACTGAGAAGAAAGTATTT
The DNA here is from genome assembly GCA_964485745.1 of uncultured bacterium. Lineage (GTDB taxonomy): Bacteria > Fidelibacterota > UBA2242 > UBA2242 > UBA2242 > CAZAKO01. Next base: position 12,235 of record CAZAKO010000004.1, on the reverse strand, counting down.
TTACATGCCTATCTGTATCGTACCCACGAAATCACCGAATTGATGAAAACAAACCGCAAGCTGAAATCTGTTGCCGCTAAGTACAGTGCCGAGCTCGCCGATCCGGTGTATACAGTTTTCAGGGACTTAGATGAGGATCAAAAGAACGATTTGATTTACTGGATTGACACTTTCTATCAAAATGAATATAACCGGGAGCAGAACTTTTTCGAAGCCCTGAGGTACGCCTCCGACAAAGTCAAGAGTGGTTCAGAATCGTTGCATGACATTTATCGCAAAACCTATCCACAATAATTTCTGCCAGCTTTTAGATGCTGGATCCTGAATGAATCAAAGAAATTATCCAATTCGATATTACCTTGAATATTTTGGTTTATTCTGGTTGAAAAAAATCCTGACCGGGATGACTCATTCTGAGCGCTACCGGCTGGCTAATTTTTTAGGGTGGGTTGGATATCATTTCGTTCCTTTCCGAAAAAAAGTAATTTTTGCCAATCTACAGAAGGCATTTCCCACTCAAAGTAATAGTTGGCATTGTCAGATAGCCCGCAAAACCTATCGTCATTTTGCCGCCGTGTATCTGGATATTTGTACGGTCTATGAGCTAAATGATGTACGTTTCAAGCAGCTGATTATTTCGGTTAATCCCGAAGTAGTTAATGAAGCCTTGGCTGAGCGTCGGGGATTGGTCATGGTTCTTTTTCACTTTGGGAATTGGGAAATAATGGTTGACTGGTTGGCGCGCGTCGGTTACCCTGTCGCGGCGGTCGCAGCTCGCTTGAAGAATCGACTGATTGATCGAATTATTCTGCAAATGCGCACCCGCCATGGCCTTCAAATAATTCCTAAGGGTAAACGTAGTAATCTGCGACTACTACGTCAACTGAAAAATAATCAGATTCTTTTTCTCTTGGCGGACCAGGATGCCCGCCGGAATGGCATCTGGATTCGCTTTTTCAATCAATGGTCGAGTGCTTTTCGGGGACCGATATTATTTGCCAGCCATCGCCAGAGTCCGGTAGTCCTTGGCACTTGTTTGCGGGAAGCTTCGGGGAAATATTCGATTCATTTTGAACGATTAGATACCAGCTTGCCCTCAGGGAATGTCTCAGCAGTTCATTTCTTAACCCAAAAATACACTAATTATTTCGAAAATCTGATCCGTCAGCAGCCCGAACAGTATTACTGGTTTCACCGCCGCTGGAAAACCAAGCCACCCCAGGAAATATTAAATCAACGATTGGATAGTTCACCATGCGACCGTTGATCTTTTCGTTAGCGCAAATTGGACCAGACGAACGGCAGCGAATTTACTCAGTGTTACGTCAGGGAAAGGTGATAGTCTATCCAACCGATACGCTCCCCGGATTGGGAGTTGATGCGTTTCAACCCCAGGGTGTTGCGCAGATTTTTCGCCTGAAAGGACGAGATGCGCAAAAGCCTCTGAGTGTTTTGTACAGCAGTGTTTCCCGATTATTGGCTGATTTCAAACACCTGAATGCAATTCAGCGGAAAACGATTAGTGCCTTCCTTCCCGGACCGATTACCCTATTGTTACCGGCACCACCGGATTTTCCAAAGGTTTTAGTCTCCAAAGGATTTACTGGAGTACGCGTGATTGATTACCCTCGTTTAAATCAAGTTTTCGAAGATTACCCACATCCGATTACGACGACCAGCATTAATCCGACGGGGCAGCCGCCAGCGACTTCCACCGCGCAGATTCTGACTTACTTTAAAGAGGAATTAGCAATTATAATTGAAGATCAGGTCGCTTATTCACCGCTTGGTTCGACTATTATCCGGTTGACCAATGACAATTGGGAAATGGTTCGTGTGGGTGTTGTGAGTCGAAATCAGATCGAAGTAAAATTTCATCAAGTCTTCCAAAATCTTAATGAGAAATCAAATTGATGACTAAAAACAATCGAGCAGATTTTAGTTTAATACCGCCGGTACAGCAGGTGCTGGATGAATTGACGGATCTAGCTTCTTTAATCAAACCAGTTTATCTGACTGTTCTGGTGCGGGAAGCTGTTGAGCAGTTGCGCAAGCAGTTAATTTCGGGCAAATTGCCGGCTAAGGATCGCACCCAGGTTCTTGCGCAGATCCGGGTTACTGTCAGGAGTAACGTTTGTCAGCTGATTAATACGCCGCTTAAGCGGCTGGTCAACGCGACCGGAATCATTCTGCATACCGGTTTAGGGCGGGCGCCGCTGGGTGAATGGCCAATTCAGTATTTATTGAATATGGCATCCGGCTATCTCAATCTGGAGTTTGACTTAGAGAGTGGTAAGCGCGGCGAGCGGCTGGATTTGACTGAAAAATATCTCCGATTGTTGACCGGCGCCGAATATTCTGCAATTGTGAATAATAATGCGGCGGCGGTTCTGATTACTTTGAATACCCTGGCTAATCGCAAGGAGGTCATTATTTCGCGGGGTGAGTTGATCGAAATCGGCGGGTCGTTTCGGCTGCCGGAGGTGATGCAAAAAAGCGGCACCAAGTTGGTCGAAATTGGAACGACAAACCGCACTTACATTAAAGATTATGAAGCGGCAATTACTCCTAAAACAGGTGCGATTCTAATCGCCCACACCTCCAATTATCGCATTGAAGGATTTACCAGCAGACCCCAACCACACGAAATTATTAACTTAGGTCAGCAGTATAAAATTCCGGTTATCCATGATTTGGGCAGCGGGGCGCTATTTCCAATGCCCGCACTGGGGCTGCCGGATGAACCGTTAGTTTCAGATAATGTACGAATTGGTTTTGACGTAATAACCTTCAGTGGTGATAAGTTATTAGGTGCGGTTCAGGCGGGGATAATTGTCGGGAAAGCTGAATATATTACCAGAATTCGACGCAATCCCCTGATGCGCGTCGTCCGTTGTGATAAAATTACCCTGGCACTGCTGGTCGCCACTTTGCGCCAATACTTGCTGAATGCTGAAATACCCGAGGTGACAACCTATCACTATCTTACCCGATCCCGGCAGGAGCTGCACGCAATGGCGGAGATAATCCTGCAGGGAGTACCTGAAAATCACCAAAGTTTCCTGAATATAGAAGTTTGTGATACCCTGACCGAAGCAGGCAGTGGCTCGCTGCCAACCGAAGGGCTGCCGAGTGTTGCCATGCGCCTGCATTCACCAAAAGTATCCGAGCAGCAGCTTGCCCGACTCTTCCGTCAGCAGGATCCGCCAGTAATCGGTTATCTTAAAGGGAATTATTTCTATCTCGATTTGAAAGCCGTTAGTCAAAAAGAACTGGTATTTATTCAGAATGCCATCAATCAGGTGGCTGAAAAGTTATTAAATCAATAAAAGAATCGTATGCGTCCGATTATCGTCGGCACTGCCGGTCACATTGATCATGGAAAATCGGCTCTGGTAAAAGCCCTGACCGGTACCGATCCCGATCGTCTGCTTGAGGAAAAACAGCGGGGAATGACGATTGACATCGGTTTTGCTTTTCTGAATGAAAATATTGCCCTGATTGATGTGCCCGGTCATGAGCGCTTTGTTAAAAATATGGTTACCGGCGCGAGAACTATTGATACCGCGCTGTTAGTTGTGGCAGCCAATGACGGGATTATGCCACAGACAAGGGAACATTTTGACATTTTGCAATTATTGAAAATTCCTCGCGGAGTAATTGCTATCACTAAGATTGATCTGGTCGAGACCGGTTGGATTGATTTGGTTGAAAAGGAAATCAGGGAATTGACCCGGGACAGCTTTCTTGAGAATGCCCCCATCTTTCGCGTTTCTGCGATTACTAATAGCGGTATTGATGAATTGAAAAATTACCTTTTGAGCCTGACCGGTGTAATTCAACCTCAGGCGACTGCTCAGCAAATTTTTCGGCTGCCGATTGATCGGATTTTTGTGATGAAAGGATATGGCACCGTGGTTACCGGTTCGGTACTCAGTGGCACGGTAGCAGTTGGTGACGAATTGGAGGTTTTGCCAATTCAGAAGCTCGTAAAAGTTCGGGGGATTCAATCCCATAATCGGGTAGTGGTGAGGATTTCCGCCGGTCATCGGGCGGCTTTGAATATCCAGGGTATCGAGGCGAAGCAGTTGCGACGGGGATTTGAGCTGGCAACCCCGGGTTATTTCCAGCCGACAAAGTTATTGAGCTGCAGTATCACGCTTCTTCCGACTGCTCCACCGGTTAAGAGTAATACTCAGGTTAGACTGCATCTCGGTACGGCGGAATATTTAGCCCGTGTTCGATTTGTCGGCAGGAGTGGGCTTTCTGCCGGTGAAACGGGTATTGTTCAATTAGTGCTGGATGAATCAGCCACCGCCGGATTTCGGGATCATTTCATTATCCGTCAATATTCACCAATGATTACGATTGGCGGCGGTGTGGTTCTCGAAACGCAACCGACTCCCCTGCGTCAAAAGGATATCCAGGCTGCCGAGTCTCTGCAACAATGGGTAACGGAAAATATCTTTTTGCTGATTCTGAAATTATTGGAAGACAATCCACTGCAACTTTATCAGGTTCATCAGCTGGCAACGATCTTTTCCTGTCACGATGAGGAAATCCAGGATTATTTACTCCGCTTGGAAAAGGATGGTATTGTTGTTCGAATCGAGAAGTTTTGGTGTTCGACAAGTCAGCATGAAAAACTGAAAAAAAAGATCTTGGATTTGATTAGTGATTATCACCGTGAGGAACCTCTTGCTTCGGGTATTACAAAAGCTACAATTGAAGAGAAACTGCGGCTCTCGCCCGTTTTAGTAAACGTCCTGCTGAAACGATTAGCGGCTGAGAAGCAGTTAAAAATTACGGGTGATAAAGTTACGCTTGCCGACTTTGAGATTCGATTTTCGCCGATGCAGCAGAAATTTTTAATGACTCTAGAAGCCGCGCTCCGCCAGGCAGAATTCAGTCCGATGGATTTGCAAGAGATTCAGCACTCGACGGAATTATCGGCAAAAGAGGTTTGGGGACTATTAGCTTATCTGGTGGATCAGCAGAAAATTATTCAGATTGATAAAGACAAGTTTATGGCTACAGAGGTCGTCAATCGTGGCATAATCCTGATTCGGGAATATTTACTCAAAAAGCACTCCGCGACGGTCAGTGAATTAAAAATAATATTGAATACCAGCCGCAAGTGGGCGGTCCCGTTATTGAATTACTATGATAAAATCGGCTTGACCAATCGGATCGGTGATCAGCGAGTATTGAATTTAGAGTGAGGTCTCACCGATTTTTCACAATTGACAATATTTATTAAAATTCTGTCAATTGATTGACCAAATTCTAATGAATTCTGTCATTTGAGTAAGCACTTGGATATGATATTTCATACTTCTAAGCGATTTCTTATATTAAGAATCAGAAAAGCATGGCGAAGAAAAAGGAATATATTGACGAATCTACCCCGGTGATGCGGCAGTTTGGAGTCGTTAAATCCAAATATCCCGATGCCCTGGTACTCTTCCGGATGGGTGATTTTTATGAAACTTTTAGAGAAGATGCCAAAACCGCCGCCCGAATTCTCAATATTACCCTGACCAAACGGGCGAACGGGAAAGCCGCTTCGGTGCCGCTGGCGGGATTTCCCTATCATGCGTTAGATAATTATCTGCATAAGTTGCTCAAAGCCGGACTAAAGGTCGCCATCTGTGAACAGGTCGAAGATCCGAAATTAGCCAAGGGGATCGTCAAGCGCGAAGTAGTCGAGCTGGTCACTCCGGGCACGGCGATTTCGGATAATTATCTGGAAAAGGAGAAAAACAACTATTTAGTTTCGGTTATCTTCAGTGAAACTATCGCTGGTTTGGCGACGATTGATGTTTCAACCGGTGAGTTTTTCCTCACGGAAGTGCCGCTGCCGCGTCTGAAGGAAAGTGTTTTAGCGCTGAAACCGGCGGAGATTATCTGCAGTGAAAGTCAGCAAAAGGAAATCACGGCACTATTCGATCAGCAAGTTTTGCGGATAACGCCGCTAGAGGACTATTTTTTCTCGTCGGAAATGGCTTATGAAACGCTCATTCACCATTTCCGTACACAATCGTTAAAAGGCTTCGGTTGCGAAAAGGTGCTAATGGGAATCCGGGCTGCCGGTCCGATTATCAGTTATCTGCGCCAAAATCATCAAACCGATCTAACGCATATCTCGCAATTGCGGTTTCAGAGCGATCAGGAATTTGTGTTAGTAGATGAATTTACTCAACGCAATTTAGAACTTTTTCAGACGATGCAAAGCGGCAATTTGCGCGGTTCGCTGCTGGGAATCTTGAATGAAACCGTGACTCCGATGGGCAGTCGTCTGCTAATCAAATGGCTGCGGGCGCCGCTGCGTAGTCTCGAGGTTATCAATCAGCGGCTCGATCGGGTAGAATTTTTCTTCAAAAATCACAAATGCCGGACGGAAATGCGCAAATTGTTAACTCATGCCGGCGACTTGGAGCGACTGCTATCCCGACTGACTACTAACCGTGCCGGAGCACGGGAGCTTCTCGCGCTGAAGATAACTTTATTACTTGTGCCACGGTTGATGGATTTGCTGAAAGACAGCGATGTCTTTAAGGGATTAACAACCAATTTGAAACCGCTGAAGCACCTGACCGATCTGTTAGACCGGGCAATTCGGGAGGAGGATTTGCCGCTTTCGATTCGTGAGGGTGGCTTTATTCGGGATGGATTTTCCGCCGAACTGGACGAATACCGGCATATAGTTCGCCATGGACGTGAATGGATTCTGCAGCTGCAGGCAAAAGAACGCGAAGCCCTGGGCATTCCTTCGCTCAAAGTGAGTTACAATAAAGTCTTTGGCTATTACATCGAGATTACCAAGCCGCATATCGGCAAAGTGCCGGAGAGTTATATCCGCAAACAAACCCTGGTCAATTCCGAACGGTTTATCACGCCGGAGCTCAAGGAGTACGAGGAGAAATTGTTAAACGCCGAAGA
>CAZAKO010000004.1:0-5193 GCA_964485745.1 uncultured bacterium | reverse complement strand
CGCCGGAGCTCAAGGAGTACGAGGAGAAATTGTTAAACGCCGAAGAGAAAATGGCGGAAATTGAATTTAACCTGTTCCAGGAATTGCGTGAGGATGTACTCAAAGAAACCATTGCTATTCAACAAGATGCCGCAGTAATTGCCGAATTGGATGTATTGAGTAATTTAGCGCAGATCGCGGAGCGCAATAAATATAACCGTCCAGTGATCAATGACAGCAACCGGATTGTGATTAATGAGGGACGTCATCCGGTGGTTGAGGCGCTGCTGCCGGCAGGCGAGAGTTTTGTACCCAACGATACGGATATTGATACCCGAACCAACCAGATTTTGATTATCACCGGACCAAATATGGCGGGCAAATCAACTTACTTGCGCCAGGTGGGACTAATGGTGCTAATGGCGCAAATCGGCAGTTTTATTCCGGCGAAGGAAGCGGCGATTGGAATCGTGGATAAAATTTTTACCCGGGTTGGCGCTAGCGATAATTTAGCCGCCGGCGAGTCCACCTTCCTGATGGAGATGAATGAAACTGCTAACATTCTGAATAATGTGACTCCGCAATCGCTGATTTTGTTAGATGAGATTGGGCGAGGAACCTCGACCTACGATGGGATGTCCATCGCCTGGGCGGTCACCGAATTTTTACATAATCACAAAGAGGTAGCCGCCAAAACCTTGTTCGCCACGCATTATCACGAATTGACCGAGCTGGAAAAGTTACTGCCGCGGGTGAAAAACCTGAATGTGGCGGTCAAAGAGTACGGCGATCGGGTTGTCTTTCTGCGTAAAATTATACCCGGCGGCTGTGATAAGAGCTATGGCATTCATGTGGCTCAGATGGCAGGGATTCCGCTGGAAGTGATTCACCGGGCGAATGAGATTATGTCCAATTTAAGCCGTGAGGAAAGAGTATTGCCAACGGATAAAATGAAATACCATAAGATTCCCGAGCCCGATAAAAATCAAATGGGATTATTCGATCAGCTCGAGAGTGAGCTGCGTCGTCAGCTGAGTGAGGTGGATATTGACAGCTTAACGCCGCTGGAGGCGCTGCAAAAGCTGGATCAATTGAAAAAGAAATACGGTGTTTGACCGCCGGAACATTCAACCCGGATTGCCGTTTTAAGCATACCATGAAACCGATCAGAATAGCAGACAACGCAATCAGCCGAATGGGAATCGGATTGCTGCTGACCATCGGCACTTCGATCACGTCACTGGCGTTTGGCGACAAATACGCCGGCGAGTTTTTAAAAATTGGCGTTGGTGTGCGGGAAATGAGTCTCGGTGGCGCAGCGGTAGCAGCTCCGCAGGCGGTCGCCGCGGCTTATTGGAATCCGGCGCAGCTGGCGAACAATTCAGTCCTTTCGGGACAGTTTATGCATACCGAAGAATTTGCCGGGGTGCTGAATTTGGATTACTTAGCGATTGCCCTACCGGCGCGTACATCTTTTGCCTATAGTTTGAGTTATTTTCGATTGGGGGTGGACGGCATTTCCGATACGCGGGCGGCGCTGATTGACGATAACGGAAACGGTCAGCTGGATCCGGGTGAACGCCTCGATCCAGCGAAATTCCGCACCTTTGGCGCCAGCGAAAGCGCCTTGCTGTTTGCCTTAGCGCGCTCACTGAATCCCAACCTGAACTGCGGCGGAACATTTAAGATAATCAATAAATCCTTAGGTACAACTAACGCCTGGGGAGTGGGCTTTGATCTGGGTGCACTTTATGAATTGCTGCCGGGATTGACGGTTGGCGGGGTGCTGCGTGACGTAACCACTACCTTTCTCTATTATCCCGATGGCAGCAACGAATTTATTCTGCCTTCGCTGCAGCTGGGCGGCAGCTGCAGTTGGGCGCCGAGGATCGTTCCGTTAATAATTCGTCCTTCACTGGGCTGGGATCTGACCTTCGAGGGAAAAACCAACCAGGCGGATTTTAATTTAGGTTTTATTAGCAGCGGATTCCGGGCGGGGCTGGAGCTGCAAATCAAACGCGCCCTACTGCTGCGTGCCGGACGGGATAATCTCGGCAGTCTGCATGTGGGTCTGGGACTCGAGACGGCGGTTGGCAGTCTTGATTATGCCTTAGCAATGGGCGGCTCCTATGCGGAATTAGGACAATCCCAGCGAGTCGGACTGACACTCTATTTTCGGGAACTGGGCAAGGCTGTTAAAAAATATCTGTAGATAGATAGATGACGTCTGAGACGAATCTGATTTGGACCATATTACATTTGATTTTTTAATATTCTTTGATAAGATATTCTTTGTGCTGAAGTAAAGATGTAACTCAATTTGGATTATCAGGTACAGGAAATTTAATGAAGAGTAATCTGAGAAAAATATGACCACCCTATCATCTGACACTCACTCCAAAATGGAAGCCCTGCAAATTCAACTTTTGCGGCAGGCAAGCCCCACCCAAAAGATGAACATGTTAGCGCAGTTGAATGCGTTCGCTCGTTTGTTGGTGCTTGCGGGCTTGCGTTCGCAGTATCCACAGGCGGCGGAAGTAGAATTGCGCCGCAGACTGGCAATTCGATTGTTAGGTGAAGACTTAGCGAAAAAAGTATATGGAGACTTGCAGCATGCAAAATGAACCGCTCGAGGTCACGCTCAAAGTCACGCTAGTATTAGAGAAACTCGGCATCCTGTATCTCATCGGCGGCTCGCTTGCCTCAACGCTCTATGGTATCGTGCGGACGACACAGGATTCGGATATTATTGCAATAATGAGGTATGAACATCTCCAGCCATTTGTTGCAGCTCTGCAAGATGAATTTTATCTTGATCATGAGATGATTGCCGAAGCTATTCGATGCAATTCCAGTTTTAACCTCATTAATCGCGAAACAATGTTTAAAGTGGACATTTTTATCCCGCGTCCGCGTCCCTTTCTGCAATCCCAACTTGACCGCGCGCAAAGGCAGGTGTTTGCCCTCGAGACCGAAATCAGTGCGATCTTTGCCAGCCCCGAAGATACGATTCTTTCCAAATTAGAATGGTATCGCTTGGGCGGCGAGGTCTCGGACAATCAGTGGCGCGACATCCTCGGCGTGCTGAAAACTCGCGCCGGCGAACTCGACCTCGACTACCTGCGGAAGTGGGCAGAGGAACTCAAAATTGGCGACCTGCTGGAACGGGCGTTGAGGGAGTCAACTTAATTTCATCCGTATTAGCAGTATTTATCCAAGATGCTCATCAATATAATGGCAGTGTTATAATTCGAAGTGACTATTGAAAGGAGTAAAATATGGCTTCTGAAATTAAATCCTGGCAAATAATAGATGGGAAACTTGTTCCGATTCAGTCATCTCTTCAAGAAAGCAGCCGCCGAGAGAAAGAGGATTTGGAAAGATGGATAAAGTCGAACTCTTCAGTACTTGGAGAAGACATAGTACTTATAGGAGAACAAGTTCAAACTAGTTCGGGGCCTGTAGATTTTTTAGGAATAGACAGTAGTGGAAATATAGTAATTGTAGAACTGAAAAGGGATAGGTTGCCTCGAGAAGCCCTTGTTCAGGCCATTGATTATGCGTCAGATATTGCTGACTGGGATTTGGATCGCTTCCGCGAAATTTGTCAATCATATACCGGCCAGACATTTGAAGATTATTTCCAACAGAAATTTGAGGGTATACCAATCGAGGACTTAGCTATTAATCAAGCACAGCGACTTCTACTTGTGGGGTTCGCTATTGAGGAATCGCTTGGCAGAATGATCGAGTGGCTTTCTGATAAATATAGTGTTGGCATCAACGCGGTTATTTTGAGTTATGTAATGACTCCCAAAGGCGATGAGATCCTATCTCGAATGGTAATTATTCCTGAAGAAGTGGAGAAACAAAAAGCCAACAAAAAGAAATTTATCATCGAGATGTCCAACGAACCCGGCACCTATGATGAAGCTACTCTAGAGATCAAACTAAGTGAATATCTTTCTAAAAATCTTTATTCCTCTCAACGCATCAGAGATTATTTCCTTCCGACATTATTGGAAAAGGGTCAAATCTCAAGAGATCAATTACGCAAGGAATTCGTCCGGTTGAAGGCCGCGCCCGATGAAAGCCAAGCAGGGTATTTTCTTTCACTCATATCCAATCAGTTGGGGCATAAATGGAAAGATTACTTACGACAGGTGGTCTCATTTGAATATCCTAACCACCCTTGGGAAAAAGACAATTTTAAAATTCGCCAAGAATATATTCCTCTCGTAAGATCGGTGTTGGATAAATTGAAGAAAAAGTAATGATTAAGAAGTGGTACTTGAAAAAGCAAAATACGGGGCTAACACCGGCTCCACTGGATGCTCGCTCCGGTAGGCCAAACCGTTAGATATTGAAATACTCTTTTGTGATATCAGATAAAATAAAAAAATCCTGTATCATGATAGGATACTGATTTTTCAGGTTTGTGGATTCAAACCTGGCTTCATATACAGGTGGTGATTAAGTTCGATTTTTCAATTTTTATTTGTATAACTTGCCAAATGTGGTAAGTTATATATATGAAATTTGAGACCCTTCAATATCAGTTTAAAAATCGTCCATTCTTTGAAACGCCGGAAGTCATAGCCCTATTCGATCAAACAGAAAGGCAAGTACTGCCCCGGATTTCCCGCTGGGTACGTCAGGGAAAACTCATCCAGCTGCGGCGTGGTAAATATCTGCTGCCGTCACGGTATCAGAACCGACCGGCGCATCCGTATTACATTTCAAATTACCTTTACCGCCCTTCCTTTATTAGTCTTTATACAGCCCTGCAGCATTATCAGTGTATTCCCGAGGAAGTTGCGGTAATCCAAGGAGTAACGACACGCCAGACGGCAACCTGGGAAACCGGGCTGGGAAGATTTCAGTATTTTTATACTATTCCAGATCGTTTTTTCGGTTATTCCAAGATAATTCTGGGGGATGGCGAACAACTATCGGCGCTGATTGCTGATCCGGAACGAGCGTTAATTGATGTTTGTTATTTTTCTGCCGGTGAATGGACAATTAGTCGCTGGTCGGAATTAAGGCTCCAGCATTGTGAGTTAATTAAGGTTGAACGCTTAATTGAATATACCGAAAAAATGAGGAGTCAGAAGTTGGAGCGCAGTATTCGACAACTGATTGAATTGTTAAAAAAGCGGGACAAATTATGAAGAGTCAAGCCCGGGCAATTGTGCAGGATGCCGCCAATCCACG
>CAZAKO010000003.1:8561-55803 GCA_964485745.1 uncultured bacterium | reverse complement strand
GATTTGTAATTTTCACTGACGTTATGTTGATCTTGATCGAAATAGTAGCCATCGTGATTTTACTGGGATTCAGCGGCTTCTTCTCCGGTTCCGAGACGGCTTTGTTCTCGTTGTCCCGAATACAGCGGGAAAAGCTCCGTCAGCAACATCCCACGAAGGCGAAATACATCCGGCGGTTACTGGATCGTCCCCGCGCACTGATCATTACTTTACTATTGGGTAATGAGTTGGTCAACATCACCATCTCGGCTTTGTTTACACTGATGATCATCCAGATAACCGGTACACGTCAGCCTTGGCTCAATTTATTAGTGGCATTGCCTCTGGTCCTGTTAGTGGGTGAAATCGTTCCGAAAACCTATGCCGCGCGTTATAATGAGCGATTTGCGCGTTGGGCAGGAGGGGCGCTCTTTCTTTTTATGCGATTGATGACTCCTCTGCGCTGGATGATTCGTCAGATAGCCGACGCAATCGTCGGTCTGATTGTGCAATCCTATGCACGTCGGGAAAATATCCTGACCGAAGACGTAATCCGCAGTCTTATAGAAGACAGCCAGATCGAAGGGGTAATTGATGAACGGGAAAAAGATTTAATTGACAATGTTTTTGATTTCGGCGACCTGCGGGTCGAGGAGGTTATGACGCCGCGGGCTCGGATGTTCACTCAATCTGTTGATACGCCCGTTGAGCGCTTGATTGGCAATATCAAAGCGAGTCATTTTTCCCGGATTCCAATATCCGACGCCGCAGATCGCGAGCGGATTATAGGTATACTTTTCACCACCGACCTGATGGGGGCTTTTGCCGGGGCCAAAGATGGGCAGGCGATTGATATAAAAAAACTCCTGCGGCGTCCGTTTTTCGTACCTCGCGACTGGAAAGTGGATGACCTTTTACATGCTTTTCAACAGCGCAAAATCTCGCTGGCTTTGGTCTGCGACGTCAATGAACAAGTTATTGGTCTGGTAACCGTCGAGGATCTTTTGGAGGAAATCTTCGGTGAAATTTACGATGAATTCGAGAAGAAGAATCAGGTTTGGGAGAGGTTGAGTAATACCCTCTGGCGGGTAAAAGGTAACATGGAGCTGGAGGATTTTAATCAGCTCTTTGGTACGGCGTTGTCGCCCAGTTCAGGGGGAACAATCGGTGAGTTCATCCATGGATTAACGGAAGAGCCACTGCGCCCCAAAATGGCTGTTCGTCATGAGAATCTGAACTTCATCATCGAGAGAACCGAGAACGACCGGATCATCTGTATGCTGGTGCGGGTTGCGTGATGTATTCAGGAATTCTCATTGTTATTATTCTGATTTGTGTATTAGGCGAAGGTTTCTTCTCGGGTTCCGAGATCGCGCTTTTTTCGGCTGACCGATTGCGATTGCGGCACGAGGCGAAATTAGGTAATGTACCGGCCCGCCAGGTTCTGGACGCATTGCGCAATCCCGAGTGGATCCTGGGCACGACTTTGTTTGGTACGAATTTCTGCATGGTACTTGGTAGTACCCTGGCGACTTTGCTATTCTATAGTCTATTCGACGCGAAGGGAGTACCCTTAGCCATTGCGCTGATGGCCTTGATCAACTGGATTTTTGCCGAGATCGTGCCCAAGAGTATTTTTCAGCATTACAATAATCAGCTGGCCATAAGAGTATATCCTGTTCTGAAATTCTTTGCCTGGTTATTCTATCCGGTCGTTTGGATTTTCTCACGAGTCGCTTCACTGATTATAACTTCGTTATCCGGTAAACCGGCAAGCGGCCTGCCATTTATCAATCGGGAGGAAATCCAACTGTTGATGCGGGTCATCAGTGAACGCAGCGATATCAAGCCGGCCGAGCGCAAAATGATCGACCGGTTGTTGGACTTTAAGGCTCAGCGGGTGGATGAGGTTATGATTCCGCTGATCAATGTCTCCGCTCTGAATGTCCGGGACAAAGTACGCGACGCGGTCGCCCTGATCGCCCAAACCAAGCATCGCCGTTTCCCGATTTATCATCAAAGGATTGACCGGATCATCGGGATTCTCAATAGTTTCGACATACTTGGCGAAAATGGCAACGCCTCGCTAAAAAAATTCTATCGGTCGGCGCTCTTCGTTCCACCCAATATGAAAATCGCCCTTTTATTTGAACAACTACGCAGTAGCGGTCAGAATATGGCAATCGTAGTGGATGAATATGGCGGGGCAGAGGGAATCGTCACAGTCGAAGATATTCTTGAAGAAGTCGTCGGCGAGCTGGAAGATGAATATGATCGGGAACCTTTGCGTGACCGGATTACCGCCGATGGTTCAATCATTACCAACGGACGAACGGAAATCAGTGAACTGCGCGAGCGCTTTGGCATTGAATTACCCGACGGGGATTATGATACGATCGGCGGGTATATTATTGATCGCCTGCAGTATCTGCCCCGCGCCGGTGAACGATTGCGTTACCAGGACTGGTTGTTAACCGTCAGGAAAGCCTCACGACGAGTAATTCAGGAAGTACTGATCGAACGCACGTCGCGTGAGTCGGAAGAAGCTGGAGAAAACGGCATCACTTCAGATACATGATTTTCCGGGATTGCTCGAACTGTCGTCCCTGGATGCGGACTAAATAGACACCGGAAGCCAGCTCGCGACCGGTTGCATCCCGCCCGTTCCACAAAATTTCATGATAACCCGCGGGCAGGTTATTTTGCGTCCAGGTAAATTGCGGCACGCCTCTCAAATCGTAAATAGTGACTCTGACAGTTTGCAGTTCGCGCAGAATAAACCTGATTTTAGTGTTGCTGTTAAAAGGATTCGGCGCCGCGGCTAACAGCTGATTTTCAAGTGGGAGAAGCGGTTTTTCTTCACGGTTGGCGAGCGCCGGATCGCCGGTTATCAAGGCTACCGAGCCATCCAACGAACCGGCTAATGCCGTCACACCGTCTATCGCATTGACCGTCGAAACCAACGCTTGCGACACCCAGTATTTCCAGTTTACCTGTCCGTTATGCGCGGCAACGGAAACGATGAAGCCTTTTTTCCCGCCGGTCAGCACCGCACCATTCTTTTCGATTGGCATGGAAGGAGTCGAGTCCCAGCCGTAATCCGTGGCGGAAGACCAGACCTGTTGTTTGGACGTTGCTATTCCCGAAAAAGCATAGAGATTGCCGTCGAGTGAGCGAATATAAACGCGAGTTTTGTCTTCGGAAATGCCAATTGACTCCCAGGCTTGCGGAGTACCGCCGCTTTCCCAGATAGTCGCCCCAGTAGCAAGATTGATGGCAGTCAGGTTTTTCATCGGATCCACGACGAAAACCTTATCAAGCCCGATGACCGGCCAGCAGGCCGCCGGAGCATAATAGAAACTGGATTGCTTGTTCCAGCGCCAGATTGATGTTCCGGTGAAACGATTGACACAGTGCGCGTTGCGGTCCCAGGAAGTCACGATGATTTTTTCGCCCAATATGGCGGGTTTACTTTCAATCAGACCGCCGGTCACGTACTCCCAGACTTTCTGCTGAGTTTTCAGATTGAGGCAGTACAATTTACTACTGCCGGCAAAGTATAAAAGTGAATCCACGGCGACAACCGGACAAATCACAGCCTGCCCGGCGTTGAAAGTCCAGCGAATCGAACCGTCGATAGTGGAGATTGCGTACAATTTACCATCGGAAGAACCGATATAAAGTGTCGAGTCGGAAATACATGGCGATGAAAAAACCGCACCATCAGTCTGAACCGGTGACCAACCCGGCAAACCGGTTTCCCGGTTGACTGCGTGGATTTTGCCCGCGCTTGTGCCAAAGAAAACCTGACTGCTGTCGTATGCCGGAGTGCCAATTACAATCGCTCCTGCATCGTAACGCCAGACTGCCCGGGGATAGCCATTGGCGACGTAAAATTCGCGGGTGCAGGTATATTTTTGCCCGGTGGCGTCGGTAAAGGTAACCATCACAACATGCGAGCCGTTTTCCAGACTAACGGTGTTCAGATTGAAATTCCAGTTCATTCCACTACCCGATAAGGCCGGGGTCCCACTGCCGCCACTGCGGATTTCATAAACGCCGCTGTTCATCGGCGCGGAAACCGTGATCTGGATGTTACGTGTACCACTCAGACTTTCATCTTCATTGAGATTGACGAATTCTATCACCGGCTGGATGACTGCCTTGAAAGGTTTGCGGAACCAGGTAGCACCGCTGACCAAATTGGTGCTGTTCAAGCAGGAGGAGATAGCGATTTCCTTGCGCGAGATGTTGAGGACGTTGTAGCCGGACGGGTAATCAGCACGATAAGTATCAAAAGACATCGCGCCATCAATGCCTTCGAAGTTGTGGGTCTGATTGGAATGACCGTGCCCGACCAAAATAAAAGCCGTCCGGTAGCGTTTGAGGATATCAAGTACGCTCCAGTAATTGGCGCAGGAACCGATATCCACGGGCATATGGGTCGCGAAAATGATCGGCATATTCGGGTCAGGCAGATTAGCAAGGTCGGTGATCAGCCATTGGATTTCAGCTGGATCAAAATAACCACTGCCGCCTTTCATCGGTGTTCCGGAATTCATCCCCACAAAATGAAAGCCCTTATGATTAAAGGAGAAATGTAGAGAACCAAACGTATTTATATAAGTCTGTAATCCGGATTCCGACCACTTTGTATCGTGGTTTCCGGGGACATAATAGACGGGAAGGCGGAATCCTGAGGCATAACTTTTAAAGTCAGCTAACTCTGAGTTTGAACCTCGTTCAGTCATATCGCCCGTGTGAATCAGAAAATCAAGATCCGCCATGCGATTATTGATCGCATCGCGTACCTTGGTAAACGCCGTCTCTGTGCCTGCGCCGATGTGGGAGTCGGTAATCCACGCCACCTGAAAGAACGCATAAAGCGTCGTTGCCGGCAAATTGAGGTTATGGTCGAGATTGACATTGGCATGAGTTGTCGAATCGGTCAGGTAACCTGCGCCGCTGTACCGGAGACGATAACTGCCGGCAGGCAGTTCCGCAAAAGTAAACGCTTCACCGTCTCCAATCGAATCGTAGGCAACAGGGTAGGAGAGTACCAAAGGGAAGACATCAATCCGACAGCGCTTAATATTTGAGTGATCGTCTAACTGCACGCTTCCTGTTAGAGTATAGCGATTCAAAGTCGCACGATTCAAGGTCAGATTCAAATTCGTCAAATCGCCACCGCTGAGTTGCACAGCCTCGACTGTCAATGTGTCATAGCCCCAGGCACTGCAAATAATGGTATAAAATCCTTCCGGAATATTTTCAAAAGTAAACTGTCGGTTGCCAGGGTTCAATATCCTTTCAATCAGCAGGTTAGCCGTACCGGATTGATAAAGTTCAACCTTGATGATTGAGGTTGTGTCAGTAATCGCGGTCTGTACCTGTCCACCCAGATTATAAGTCGGATTGGCATAAGTTAATTTGAGTGCATCAATATAAACGTAGGTGGCGTTGGTGTCAGCAAACAGGTCGGTGATTTTAAACGTAAAATTGTCCGTCAGGTTGAAAGTTCCTAAGCGGCTCCATCCCTTTGGTTGATAATATTCGTTAATGATAATTGCAGAATCGCCAGTATCCGTTTTGACATAGGCGTGGGCGTCACTGGCGTATTTGTAATTGATCAACCAGTAATCCAAATGATAAGCTCCCGGAAAAATGATCGCTGTCTCCCATTTAGCCCAGTTGTTGCCCTGTCCCCGTTTGCTATAACGTCCGGTGCCATTGTAACAGTCAGCGTGGGTTTTCAAGTTCCAGGTCGTGCCTTGTTTGGAGAAATTGGGCTGGTCATTATCGAGAATAATCTCGATCTGCCCCAAGCTGAAGTTAAACATAATAAGAAAGCAGACAATGATTTTAAGGTAGTTCATATTTGTCTCCCCGGTAAAGAAAATTGTTCGAAAATACCGTACATCTCGTCCATGATCCGGCCGTTGGTCGCCAGGATTTGTCTGGCATCTACCCGAAAAGGCGTTCGGTCAATGTTGGTGACTTTACCACTGGCTTCGGTAACAATCAGACTGCCTGCGGCTACATCCCATGGATTGAGTGCATATTCCCAGAAACCATCAAAACGACCACAGGCCACATAACAAAGGTCAATGGCCGCGGAGCCAGCGCGTCGGATACCCTGACACTTTTGATAAAAGGCTTTGAATAATTCAAAATTAAGGTGAAAGTGTGTTTCCTGTTCATAGGGGAAACCGGTCGCGAGCAAGGCATTATTCAATTGGGTGGTGGTTGAAACCAGAATGGATTTTTTATTCAAATAGGCGCCCTGACCGTGGATGGCGGTGAAAACTTCATGCAGAGCCGGAACGTTGACGACGCCGACAATAATACGCCCACGCCATTCAAGGGCAATCGAGACTGCATAGAAAGGAAGGCCGTGGACGTAATTGGTTGTGCCATCGAGGGGATCAATTATCCAGCGATATTCAGAAGCGGTCGCCACCGGCGGCCGTTCTTCGGCTAAGATCTGGTGAGCAGGAAAAGAGTTCCGGATAATATCAATGATTAGTTGTTCCGCATCCTGATCGGCGGATGTCACTAAATTAACTCGCCCTTTGTACTTCGTGTTCAGCTCGGAATTGACTCGGCTCAATAATAGTTCCCCCGCGGAGAGTGCCGCGGATAAAGCTGTTTCAAAGAACCGCTGTATTTCACTGACTGCAAGTGTATTAGATAACATACAATCAAACGTTTTTTGGGAGTCGTTTGTTGGAATACATCAGGGTATATCGGCGAGTATCGTCGCGCACTACACGCGATAAAAGGATAACGGCAATGAGGTTGGGAATTGCCATCAATCCGTTAGCAATATCACCGAAACTCCAGACCACTTCCAACGAAACCACCGCTCCGATGAAATGCAAAGCAACGTAAATCCATTTATAAAAAGGAATCGCCCTGTCACCAAAAAGGTACTGAATTCCGCGATCACCGTAGAAGTACCAGCTGATGGCCGTCGAAATCGCAAAGAGGAAGACCCCAATTGTTACGATGAAACCGCCCCAACCAACCAAATCTGCTAACCCAACCTGAAACGCCCAGGCAGTCAGAATCGAACCATTCTGTACCATTTTACCTTGTAAGGAGATGATATCATCGGGGTTGTCGGTTTTGGGGATTCCGCCAGTGAAATGCAGAACACCGTCAAAGGGTCTGGCATTGACCAGCAGGATCGCACTATCAACCACGGCATGATTGCGGATAAATTGGAGGCCGGTCGGTATTTGCCCAGCGTGCATGGTAAGTATGGTGTCAGCGACGACTTTGCCGCAAATTCGTGAATTAGTCTGGATAGTCGAATTTTGATCGACGAGCGTTATGGCGGCTTGTTGATTCAGCGGGAGGGTATCGGTCTTTTTCTGCGACCAGACTCCGGTCATGACGATAACCAGACCAGTGATCGAACAGACTACGATCGTGTCAATAAAAGGACCTAACATTGAATTGGCGCCTTCCCGGGCTGGTTCATCGGTACGGGCTACGGCGTGCAGGATGGGGGCACTACCCTGACCGGCTTCATTGCTGAACAGTCCCCGTTTGACACCCCACATCATTCCAAAAAGAAACGTCGCTCCGGCGAATCCACCTACGCCATCCGTCGCAGTGAAAGCATTGCCGAGAATCAGGGCCATGCATTGCGGAAGACTTTTATAATTCAAAACAATGATTACCAGGCCACCGGTCATATACAGGAGACACATAAAAGGTGACAGAAAAGAAGTGACTCTGCCGATGCGTTTGACCCCACCAATGATCACGACGCCGACTATGGTCGCCGACAGTAAACCGGTCACCCAGGTCGGAATCCCAAAATCAGCCCGCATCTGATCTGCCATGGTAAAAGCCTGGATCGTATTGCCGATACCAAGGGCGGCGATGGCGGTCATTGATGCAAACAATATCGCCATCCATTTCCAGTTTGAACCTAAACCGCGTTCGATATAATACATAGGTCCACCGGAATAGGTGCCGTCAGTATTTTGTTTGCGGTACTTGACCGCTAACAGGGCTTCGGAATATTTTAGTGCCATTCCTAACAAAGCCGTCACCCACATCCAAAATAGGGCACCGGGGCCGCCGTAATGGATTGCAGTTGCGACGCCGGCAATATTTCCAATGCCTACGGTGGCGGAGAGGACTGCCGAAATCGTTTGAAAATGATTGATGTCGCCGGGAGTATCGTCTTTATCAAATTTCCCGAACATCACCTTCCAGGAATGCCAGAATAGGCGATATTGCACCAGCCGCGTCCGGATCGTCATCAGCAGTCCCGTCGTCAGTAATAAAATAATCATCACGGGAAAGAAGTCCGGAAAACTCCAGATCAAATTAGCAGTACTATTCAGAATTTCGCGCGCGGTTTCCATATCTGCCTTTGCTTTGACGTTCTCAAAATTTGGCATAATAATACGCAAATTCCGGGAAAGATTCAATGCAGATGGTTGGTTTTCCACAACCGAATTGGTTAAATTTTCGTATGGGTCTGATGCAAAACGACGACGAACACTGGATGGAATTTGCACTAAAAGAAGCCGATAAAGCTCTGAACTGTAACGAAGTACCGGTCGGAGCGGTGATCGTACATGCTAATAAAATCATCGGGCGGGGCTACAATCAGAGAGAGACTCTGAAAGATCCGACCGCCCATGCAGAAATGTTGGCGATTACTTCTGCGGCAATCGCCCGCGAGGCCTGGCGTCTCGATGATTGCACACTATACGTCACGTTAGAACCGTGCGCAATGTGTGCGGGTGCAATTCTGAATGCGCGGCTACCGCGAGTCGTTTTCGGCGCTTATGATCGGGAGTACGGGATGTGTGGCTCAGTGGAAAACCTTTTGGACCAAAACCTGTTAAATCACAAAGCATTAGTACGTGGTGGAATTGTCCAGGAAAAGTGTCAGGCACTCCTCGACGCCTTCTTTAAAAAACTCAGAGAGAAACAATGAATACACTAATGACAATTACCGGATTTACGACGCTGATCATTTTTATTCTGCTGATGTTGATTTGGTTAAATATCAGAAAGAACAATAGCGGCGAACTCTGGCGGGATCTCGAGGCGCTGAAAGGAAAGATCACCGATTTTGAAGCGCGCCTGCAAGTCTTTCCGGACTTGATTCGGTCGAATACGGCGGATATCGTTCAGGAGCGATTCACCAAGTTCAGCGATAATCTTTCGTCCAAAAACCAGGAACTGGTGCAAAGATTCGGCGCATTCCAAGCCGAGCTCACCAAGTCGATGGGGGAGAACAGCAAACGGCTTACCGAAGATTTCAGTGCTTTCAAAGAAATTCTAAAAAAAGCCATTACTGAGGATTTTGATCGTCTCATCCTCTCCGTCGAGAATAAATTAGAAGCCATCAATACCAAAGTTCAAGAAAACCTGAATGAAGGCTTTAAAAAATCCAACGAAACGTTCAACAATGTGCTGGAACGACTGGCCAAGATAGACGAAGCTCAGAAAAATATCGAGAATCTGTCGATGAATGTCGTTTCCTTACAGGAAATTCTGAGTGACAAGAAAAGCCGCGGCATCTTCGGAGAAGTCCAACTGAATCATATCCTGTATGCAGTTTTCGGTGAAAAAAATGACAGCGTTTTCCGCACGCAGTACTCGCTGAGCAACTCCCGCACCGTGGATGCGATGCTATTTTTACCGGCCCCCATCGGGAATTTGCCAATTGATGCCAAATTCCCACTGGACAACTATAAGCGTATGATCGATCGCAATTTGCCCGATAACGACCGCACCCGGGCAGGTAAATTGTTCGAGACCGATGTCAAGAATCAGATAGATGATATAAGTGAAAAGTACATTATCCCCGGTGAAACCGCCAATCAGGCCATTATGTTCATCCCTGCTGAAGCCGTCTTTGCGGAGCTGTACGCCTATCACGATGATCTGATCAAGTATGCGCACCACCAGCGTGTTTGGATTACCTCGCCCACGACATTTATGGCGGTTCTCAACACCATTCAAATTGTTCTGCGGGATATGGAGCGGCAGAAATATGCCGATATCATTCAGCAGGAAATCGTCAAACTCTCCGAAGAATTTCGGCGCTACCGTGAACGCTGGAATAAATTGTCTACGCATATTGATACCGTGCATAAGGACATTAAGGAGATTCACACGACTTCCAGCAAAATTTCCAATGCTTTTGATAAAATCGCACGTGTCGAAATAGAAGGGAAGACGTCCGCGGAACTCCCGGATATCGCCACCGATGCCATCGAAATTACCGGAGATGAAAACTAAGCTGTGGATCTAATGGCGACTATATTAATTGGTATCGGCTTGGCGATGGATGCTTTTGCTGTTTCTGTGTCCTGCGGACTAACACTTCAAGCCCCTAAACGTCCCAAAGCTTTGAAAATCGCCCTGGCCTTCGGTTCTTTCCAGGCCTTGATGCCGGTGATTGGCTGGTTAGCAGGAAAAGCACTGCAGGTTTTCATCGCCAATTGGGATCATTGGTTAGCCTTCGTTCTATTGACGTACATCGGTACGCGGATGATTTATCAAGCCGTTAGTACGAAGGAATGCCGCGATATTTCTGATCCAACTCGCTTTCAAAATCTCATGACCTTGTCATTCGCGACCAGTGTTGATGCCTTGGCGGTCGGAATTACTTTTGCCTTGCTTCAGATCGGAATTGCTACTCCAGTGATAATCATTGGTTTAATTACCTTTGCCATGTCCCTGACCGGAACTTTTATTGGGAAGCAGATAGGCGACCGTTTCGGCAAAAAAGTCGAAATCCTGGGCGGAATTATTCTAATCGGAATCGGATTAAAAATCCTGCTCGAACACCTGTTGGGATAACCGTTGACGTGAACAAGGCTTGTGTCGAAGAAAAACACACGTTGGATAATCGTATTTTGCGGTTTGACTGCACTTTGCTTTATCTGGATGCACGCCGTCAGCGGGGAATTTTACATTATCTGGTACCGAAAAATATCCAGGTCGATGCTTTGTGTTTATTGAAAGACTGGCGAACCTATGCTTTTTACTGGCAGGAACGGCCGTATACATTATATCAGTGGTTCGACGCAGAGAATTGTTTAGTCGGCAGTTATTTTAATATCGCTGACCATGTGCGACTTACGTCGTCATGCTTCAGGTGGCGCGATCTGGTGCTTGACATATTAATCTATCCCGATGATACGGTCAAAATCCTCGACGAAGATGAACTGCGGCAGGCGGCAGTTTCCAATAGATTGCTAAATTTTATTAGTCGATCCTGCTCTACGATAATAAAGGACCACGCCAAAATCATTGATCAAGCCATCAATTGGCTTAAAGGAGTCACTCAATCCCATGTCGTTCAAGCATAACATCCACATGCCCGAAGGCTACAATTCTCGTCTCGATATTCGGGAAACCGAACAGGCCATTAAATTTATCAAGGATCATTTCGAAATGGCTTTCGCTCAGGAAATGAATCTCCAGAGGGTTTCGGCACCTTTGATTGTTTCGGGTAACAGTGGCCTTAATGACTATTTATCGGGCCAAGAACAACCAGTCAAATTTTCAATCAAAGCCCTGGCCCAGGATGCCGAGATTGTCCAGTCGCTCGCCAAATGGAAGCGGAAAGCTCTGATTGACTATGGATTTATCAGTGGCGAAGGGCTCTATACGGATATGAACGCCATACGGCCTGATGAAGCAACACTCGATAACCTGCACTCAGTATATGTTGATCAGTGGGATTGGGAGCGTATCATCTCAGATAAAGAACGCAACCTCAACGTCCTGAAATATATTGTGCGTAAAATATACAAAGTCATCGTCAAAACGGAACACTTCATCACCAGAAAATATCCCGAATTAGCTCCGAACATCCTGCCGGACACCATCCATTTTATTCATACTGAAGAATTACAGGAGATGTTTCCCGCACTTGATCCGCGGGAGCGCGAAAATCGCATTTGCCGCGAAAAAAAAGCCGTCTTCGTCATTGGGATAGGTTATCCGTTAAGTGAAGGAAAGCCCCATGACGAGCGGGCTTCCGATTATGATGACTGGATTACCGAAACCAGTCCCGGAAGGCACGGATTGAATGGCGATATCCTCGTCTGGTATCCGCCGCTCGCCTGCGCATTGGAGTTATCTTCGATGGGAATCAGGGTAGATAAAACCGCATTAGTTGACCAGCTAACCTTTAAAGCGGAAACCTGGAAAAAAGATCTAGAATTTCACAAGTTACTGTTGAATGATAAATTGCCGGCGTCGATCGGAGGCGGTATTGGCCAATCCAGGCTTTGTATGTTCTACCTCAGAAAGGCGCATATCGGGGAGGTGCAGGCCAGTATTTGGCCGCTTGAAATGCTCCAGCAGTGTCAAGCGAGCGGCATACAGATTCTATGAAGGATTGGTTGGTTTTTCTTGGATATTTCAAAGAATAATCTAAACTATGGACAATTTTTCCGAGTGAGATCCTACCTAACAAATAATCAAATACCGCTAAAAATGAGATAAAATGTATAACAAAGAAACAAAAAAAGTCCTGCTTCTGGAACACATCCACCCTGACGCTTATCCGGTGTTTTCCAACGGTGATTTTAAGCTGGAGATACTGGATGGTGCTCTGGATGAAGATGAACTTTGTCAAAAAATCAAGGACGTATCGATTTTAGGTATCCGGTCAAAAACCCGGGTGACACGTAAAATCCTCACTTGTGCCGATAAATTAGAAGTAATTGGTGCATACTGTATCGGGACCAACCAGATCGATCTACGGCAAGCCTCCAGTCAGGGAGTTGCAGTCTTTAATGCCCCTTACAGCAACACCCGCAGTGTAGTGGAACTGGTATTGGGTGAAATTATTATGCTGATCAGGGGTGTGTTTGAAAAAAGCAATAAGTTGCGCCATGGCGTATGGTCAAAAAGCGCCGAAGGCACGTATGAGGTGCGTGGCAAACGTTTGGGAATTATTGGTTACGGTAATATCGGCGCGCAGCTTTCCGTCCTGGCCGAATCGCTCGGGATGCAGGTTTATTACTACGATATCGTAGACAAGCTGGCACTGGGTAATGCCAAACGTTGCGATTCACTTCAGCAATTACTTGAAAAAGTGGATATTGTGACCGTCCATGTTGATGGACGCCCTGAAAATAAAGGCTTAATCGGTGAAAACCAATTTCAATTAATGAAGGACGGGGTAATTTTTCTGAACCTTTCACGCGGTTTCGTTGTTGATATCCCCGCCTTGGTAAAATTCCTTGGAAATGGCAAGATCAAAGGGGCGGCGGTGGACGTTTTTCCGGTCGAACCCAAACAGAACAATGAGCAATTCGGAAGCGAATTACAGAATTTTCCAAACGTGATCATCACTCCCCATATCGGCGGCAGTACGGAAGAAGCTCAACGGAATATCGCTGAATTTGTTACGCATAAAATCGTTGACTTCGTTCAGAATGGCAGCACCATGCTCAGTGTCAACTTCCCTAACCTGCAGTTACCTGAGATTTTAAATGCACACCGCTTAGTGCATGTGCATCAGAATGTTCCGGGTATTCTCGCAAGGATCAATAATATTTTTGCTGCCAATTCCATTAATATAGAAGGGCAGTACTTAAAAACCAATGAACATCTCGGATATGTCATTACCGATATTGGTATTGAATATGAACGAGGTGTCATCGAAAAAATCAAAATGATACCAGGGACAATCCGGGTCGCAATTTTATACTGATAATTGAGATTTGATTAATTAAGGGCTGAAATTAAATGATTTATCCATTCGCTGAAATCGAAAAGAAATGGCAAAAATACTGGGAAGAGCACAAAACCTTTCGGGCGCTTGATTTTTCCCCGAAACCTAAGTATTACGTACTGGATATGTTTCCGTATCCATCAGGGGCAGGTCTGCATGTTGGGCACCCCGAAGGATATATAGCTACTGACATTATCGCACGCTATAAACGTCAAAAAGGGTTTAATGTTCTGCACCCGATGGGCTGGGATGCCTTTGGCTTGCCGGCAGAAAATTATGCTCTGCAAACCGGTACCCATCCTAAAATAACTACTCAGCGTAATATAGCTACATTTCGACGCCAGATTAAAGCTTTTGGCTTCTCCTATGACTGGGAGCGGGAAATCAATACTACCGATCCACAATATTACAAATGGACTCAATGGATATTTCAGCAAATTTATAAAATGGGATTAGCATATCAGGCTGAGATACCGGTCAACTGGTGTCCGGAGTTGAAAACCGTACTGGCTAACGAGGAAGTCGTCAATGGTAAATCGGAGAGGGGGGGACATCCGGTAATTCGTGTCCCAATGCGGCAATGGATGCTGAAAATCACTGCCTATGCCGACCGCCTGTTGAACGACCTAGATTTAGTTGATTTCCCGGATAGTATCAAGGAAATGCAAAGAAACTGGATCGGTCGCTCGGAGGGAGCAAATATCCTTTTCCGAATTGCTGGTCACAAAAAGACATTGGAAGTTTTTACCACGCGACCTGATACTTTGTTCGGAGCGACTTACATGGTCGTATCTCCCGAACATCCCATTCTTGACGAGCTGGTGTCATCTCAATTTCAGTCCAGTATTAATGAGTATAAAAAACTGGCTCAAAATAAAAGCGATTTGGATCGTACCGAACTTAATCGCGAAAAAACCGGCATTTTCACCGGACTCTATGCTGTCAATCCGGTCAATTCCAAGAAAATCCCGATCTGGACTTCTGATTATGTATTAATGACCTATGGTACTGGAGCCATCATGGCTGTTCCGGGACATGACCAACGTGACTGGGAATTTGCCAAGAAATTTAATTTGGAAATTATCGAGGTCATTTCCGGCGGTGACATAACCAAAGAAGCCTGGACTGGCGATGGAATTTTAGTCAACTCCGGAATATTAAATGGTCTGAATGTAGAAAATGCTAAAAAACGCATCATCGAATGGTTGAAAGACAATCAAGTTGGAACTCCATCTATCCAGTATAAACTACGAGACTGGGTTTTTTCCCGTCAAAGGTACTGGGGCGAACCTTTTCCCATTATCATTTCTAAAGTAGATGGAAAAGTAAGATTGGTCGATAAAAAAGAACTTCCACTGACTCTGCCGGAATTGGAAAAATATGAACCCAGCGGCACCGGTGAATCACCGCTTGCCAATTTACCTACCTGGACAAATTTTACTGATCCTGTAACGGGTCATTTATCGACATTCGAAACGAATACAATGCCGCAATGGGCTGGCTCTTGCTGGTACTATTTACGTTATATTGATCCCACTAATTCAGGAGAATTTGTTAATAGGGACAAGGAAAAATACTGGATGCCAGTAGACTTATATATTGGCGGAGCAGAGCACGCGGTTCTGCATCTGCTTTATGCACGTTTCTGGCATAAAGTTTTGTTTGACCTGGGTTTGGTCAGTACTCCTGAACCATTTCTGAAACTTGTCAATCAAGGTATGATTCTCGGAGAAGATAACGAGAAGATGAGCAAGTCGCGTGGTAATGTTATTAACCCAGATGACATTCTTAATAAATTTGGTGCAGATACCTTTAGAGTCTATGAAATGTTTATGGGACCGCTTACACGCACCAAGCCCTGGAGTACCTCAAGCATTGATGGAGTTTTTAGGTTTCTTAATCGTGTCTGGAATCTTTTCATTTCAGAAACTGGCACTTTAAATCCTGATATTCAGGATGTTGCACCTGAAGGAAAAATCCAGATTTTTATTAATAAATGCATCTACAAAGTGACTGAAGATATTGAAAACCTGCGCTTTAATACAGCAATTGCCCAAATGATGATTTTCCTAAATGAAATCCAAAAAGTCTCTATAAAACCAATCAGTGTTCTTAAATCTTTTCTGCAACTGCTCAATCCATTCGCTCCACATATAACAGAAGAAATTTGGCATTTATTAGGCGAATCACAGTCCTTGGCATTTCAAGATTGGCCAAAATATGATCTTCGCCTAATCAAAGATGAAATCGTTTCTATTGCAGTTCAGGTTAACGGGAAAATCAGGGGTCATATAAATATTGAACGTGACTTAGACGAAAATGATTGTTTAAAAGCTGCATTAGATTTAGAAAATGTCCAACGTCATATTGACGCAAAAAAAATAAAAAAGACCATCTTCATTAAAAACAAATTGATCAGTATTGTAACTGAATAAGGGAAGTAGGGACTTTCAGGAATTGCAGGTTGTTTCTTGCCATTCGCATGTTTACATAATAGTTCTTATGCATAATACTAATAGCAACTCAAATGAACGTCTTTGATACAATAGTAAACAGGATTAAATTTGAATAAGTAAGTTATCCAAGAATATGTATGAATAAATTTTCTTTGATTGTATTGGTTTTTTTAATATCATCTAAAGGCTTTTCTCAGTTTCATTTTTATCATCCGGAAATTGACTATGGCTCAGAGTCTATTTTTAATCCTGTAACTTTATTTACTAATGGGGCTTGCGACATCTTACGCAATGGTTCATATTCCAAGGACATTTTTAAACAACCCTACCAAAATGGAATTAAAAACGTTTGGATGAATATTTCTAATCCAATCAGTAATATAAAAAAATATGGGCTACAAAAATTTTTGCATCGTGAAATATTCAATATTACAACAAATTCCAATGAATCTCAGTTTCTGCCCAATATCGGTTTGCATATTTTAGGCAATGGGATGCAGTATCAAAAGCTGGCTGAATGGTACACATATCACCAATATTCTAATCCAAAATTAAGGTCTTTATTAATCACAACTACCTATCAGTTCTGTAATGAAATTTACGAAAATGGTGAATTTATCGGTTGCAACGTCGATCCGATTTCAGATATGTTAATATTCAATCCTCTTGGAATATTGCTTTTCAATAGTGAGTTTGGGGAAAAATTCTTCACCCAAACAGTGCCGATTTTTGACTGGTCATTACAACCTTATTATAACCCACATAATCGTCATATCGAAAATGCGGGGCAGCAATATGCGACCAAGGTGCGTTTTGGTAAAAGTGAATATTCGGCTTTTTTATATTGGGGCTTAACGACAACATGCGGAATAAGTCGCAGCTTAAATGATTCGACATCTATTTCCTGTTCGTTGGGAGCGGTTGTTCAAAAACTGCAGGAAATTCATTATCGCGATGCCAGATATATGGCACCCAATTTAGATTATGTTTTCGCAATATTTTATGATCGATATAATTCCCTGTTAGGTTCTTTTACCCTGACTGGACCGAAGTATATAACTAATAAGATAGAGATATTCCCGGGTTTTTTAGGAATTGCTGATTTCAAACCAGGTATGTTTATTTGTATCGGTGAATCAGAATATTTTCAGTTTGGAATCACCTTCCCCTCGGTACCAGTGGGGATAATCGGAAAGAGTATCGCAAAGAATGGCTGATAAACGAAAAAAAATACTGGTCACCGGTGGAGCGGGTTATATCGGCTCCCACACTTGTCTGGAACTCCTCCAGGGTGGTTATGAGCTGATTGTCGTAGATAATTTATCCAATAGTAGTATTGAATCGCTAAGCCGAATTCAAATCCTGACCAATAAACAATTGTCCTTTTACAAGATTGATATTCGGGATAAAGATGCATTATACAAGGTATTCGAAAAGCACACCATCGATGCGGTAATTCATTTCGCGGGACTTAAAGCTGTGGGTGAGTCAATGCTTGAGCCGCTACGCTACTATGAAAATAATGTATATGGTACAATTATGCTTTGTAGCGCGATGGAGCAGTACGGAATTGATAAAATTATCTTCAGCTCGTCAGCAACTGTTTATGGTATCCCGCACAAGGTTCCGATTACCGAAGACTTCCCTGTTGCGGCTGTTAATCCTTATGGATCAACCAAGCTAATCATTGAGTATCTACTAAAAGATCTACATGTTACTCACGATTGGAAAGTAATTCTCTTGCGTTATTTTAATCCGGTTGGCGCACATGTAAGCGGATTGATAGGTGAAGACCCTCGGGGTATTCCCAATAATTTGATGCCATATATAGCTCAAGTGGCCGTCGGGCGTTTACCATTTCTGCGAATCTATGGTGCCGATTATCCAACCCGTGACGGAACCGGTATCCGGGACTATATTCATGTAGTAGATTTAGCTCAGGGGCATTTATGTGCGCTCGAGAAGATCTTTTCATGGAAAGGATGTCACACATACAACCTTGGGACGGGCATGGGGTATAGTGTTCTTGACATGGTAAAAACATTTGCGAAAGTCGCCCAGACCGAAATCCCTTACCAAATCGTTGATCGCCGCCCTGGCGATATCGCCGAGTGCTTTGCCGATGCCACCAAAGCCAAGATCGAATTAAATTGGGTCGCCAAACGTGGGATTGAAGAAATGTGCCGCGATACATGGAACTGGCAGAAGCGTAATCCGCACGGCTACGTTCAACATTCAGACAATCAGTCTATTACAGGATAGATACTTAATAAAACTGATTAAGTGATTCATCGCCGGCGCCAGCATCGATTCATCTGCTTCAAATTCGCCGGAATGAGCGCTTCCCTTTCCCCCGCATCCTAACTTCATATACAAACCCGGTATCTTATCTAAATAATAAGCAAAATCATCGGCGCCCATCGAGGGTTGTGGTAGAAGAACGAATTCATGTTCTATTTTATGCGCTTTGGCGAAGTCAACAAAATACTTAACGAGGTTTTGGTCATTTACTACTACTGGACAAGTAGATGGGTTACTGACGACAATTGTACAACCATAAATCTGAGAGTACTGAGCACTAAATTGTCTGATCTCGTCAATAATCTGAGGTGCTAAATTGACCTCCAGCGTTCTTAACGTTCCTCTCAAGGAGATAAATTGGGGTATAATATTATGGGCGGTGCCCCCTTTGATTTCACCAAAAACTAATGTGAATCGTAGGCGTGGATCGGTTTTCTGCTGAATATAGTCATTCATCTGACAGAGATATGCTCCCGTGAGGCGAATTAAATCCACAGATTCGTGAGGTCGGGAAGTGTGTCCTCCTGGACCGGATATTTCGATTGCTAATGTACTGGAAGAAGCACTCGACACGCCCTGACATAGACCGATTTTCCCAACTGTGAGGTCAGATAGAACATGCGTGGTCAAGATCACTTTACATCCACGCAGAATGTTTTCGGCGATAACGTCCTTGGCGCCGCCGGGATAGGCTTCTTCTGCTGGTTGAAAAATTACTCTTAAGCGATTTTTTAAAATATTATTTCGGACGAAGTAGCGCAATAATCCTAACCCCAGTGTGATATGGTAATCATGACCACAGGCATGCATCACGCCCGAAATCTGCGATCGGCAGGGGTGCTCCTGATTTTCCATAACAGCCAGTCCGTCGATATCGGCCCGGAACGCCATTAGGGGTCCTGCGCCAACGTCACAATATCCGCCCGTCTGTAACCGTTTGAAGGGATGGAACTTCAAACCCCACCTTTTGATGGTTTCCTCGATATACTGTGTTGTCTGAAATTCTTTATAAGCAATTTCAGGATACTCATGCAAGTGGCGGCGTATAGTATTTAATTCCGGTATTAGGTCTTTTAGATCTGACAGCATTTATACTCAGGCTCCGATTAATTGCATAAAATCTGGAATCGTATTCTGATATGCGCTACGCAGTTCATCACAGGATAGGTCAATAATATCGTTAATTTTCAAACGATTGTTATGCTTTACGCGTCCTATCGTGACACAAGGAATAATATTTTTAGCGGCAATCCGTTCCATTTCCAGGAGATTCTTTTCACTGATAGTAATAATGATAACTGATTGGCTCTCACCGAAATAAATCTCGTCATTGCGAAGTTTTCGTGAAATGTAAATCGAAGCCCCCAGCGCCTTTTCGGGATTAGTCATGCACGCTTCTGCCAAGGCAACTGCCAATCCGCCGTCGGATACATCAATCGCAGAGTTGACGATCCCTTTTCGAATTGCTTCCAGACAGGCGGTCTGGATACGTTTCTCGAACGGTAAGTCCAAATCGGGAGCATCGCCGGCTACAATTTTGTGAATTACCTTCAGATATTCACTGCCTCCCAATTCGCCTTTCAAAGCCCCCAACAATAATATGAAATCACCATCGTGTTTAAACCAGGAGGTCGTGATATGCGATAGGTTCTCGATAAGACCCAACATGCCAATTACCGGTGTCGGATACACTACCGTATTAGGCGATTCGTTATAGAAACTCACATTTCCCCCGGTAACCGGAGTATCGAGTACCCGGCAGGCTTCTCCAATACCCAATACTGCTTGTTTGAACTGATAATATACTTCCGGATCGTAAGGATCACCAAAATTCAGGCAATTGGTAATCGCCAGCGGTTTTGCTCCTGAACAAACGACGTTGCGCGCCGATTCAGCAACCGCAATTGCGCCACCTTTAAAGGGATTAAGATAAGTGTAACGTCCATTACCATCGGTTTTTGTAGCGATGGCTTTATTGGTACCTTTAATTCTTATGACAGCAGCGGAACTCCCCGGCGGTACGGCCGTATTGGTACGCACGGAAAAATCGTACTGATGGTAAACCCAAGCTTTACTGGCAATATTCGGACTGGCAAGCAATCGAAGCAGAACTTGGTTATAATCTTTCGGTTCGGGTAGACGCCTGATGTTTTTTTCACGAACCTTTTTCAGATAGGCAGGTTCTTTGATTTCTCGCTGATAAACAGGAGCTCCACCTCCCAAAACGAGATGCCACGCGGGTACTGCACCGACCCTCTTCCCTTTCATAAAAATATCCAAGTTGTGGGAATTGATTACCTTACCAATCTTGACACAGTTCAAATCCCACTTTTTAAAAATATTCCGCGCTTCTTCTTCAAATCCTTTTCTGATTACCACCAACATGCGTTCCTGAGACTCGGATAGCATAATTTCATAGGGAGACATGTCCGACTCACGCAATGGGACATCGCTCAGGTCGAGAATCATGCCGGTTTTTCCGCGAGCCGCCATCTCTGACGTAGAGCAGGCAATCCCGGCGGCGCCCATGTCCTGAATTCCAATCAGGTAATCCTGTTTAGCTAACTCAAGAGTCGCTTCAAGTAACAATTTCTCAGTGAATGGATCCCCTACCTGAACCGAGGAACGTTTGTTTTCTGATTCTTCTGAGAGCTCGACCGAAGCAAACGTGGCGCCATGAATGCCATCACGCCCGGTAGACGAACCAACGATCATGACGGTATTCCCCTCTCCTTTCGATACAGCTCGCACAATTTGATCGTGGTTCACGATGCCAATCGTCATCACATTCACCAGTGGATTACCGGTATAGCAATCTTCAAAATAAACCTCACCCGCCACCGTTGGAACACCCATACAATTGCCGTAATTCGCAATGCCTTTGACGACGTTATCGAATAAATAACGGTTATGCGGGATATCGAGTGGCCCAAAGCGTAAAGAATCCAATGAAGCCACCGGTCGGGCCCCCATTGTGAAAATATCCCGGAGGATTCCTCCCACTCCAGTCGCCGCTCCCTGAAAAGGTTCGAGGGCAGAGGGATGATTGTGGCTTTCGATTTTGAAACAAATCGCTTGCCCTTCTCCAATATCGATCAGACCGGCATTTTCTTCACCAGCACCAACCAGGAGCCGCTTACCACTGCGAGGCAGTGTCTTTATCATGGCGATGGAGTTCTTATAACTGCAATGCTCACTCCACATTACCGAAAAAACGCCCAGTTCGGTGATTGTGGGAATACGTCCTAATATCTCAAGTATTTTAGCCCATTCCTCGGCATTTAATCCATGCTGGAGTGCTGTCTCAAGTGTGACCGTCGTTGATTGGCTGTTTTTCATCTTTATTCCTTATTTGGATTTATTATAGGGAAAGGTGATTCGATTCCAGAAATCCTCCATTCGCTCCCGGCGTGTGATTTCATCCACCTGGCCATCCTTTATGGCAATTTCTGCGGGTCGGAGTCGATGATTATAGGTCATAGCCATCACGTTCCCGTATGCTCCAGCTTGTGTAAAAATGAGCAGGTCGCCCTCAGCCAGTTCCGGTAATAGCCGATCGGTATAAAAAATGTCGGTATTTTCGCAAATCTGCCCGCATAAATTAATCGGTCGCAAATCGCTGTCGCTTTCTTTGCCATCAATAAAAATGGGATGATAGGCATGATATAACGCCGGACGGATCAGGGTATTAAAACCGGCATCCAATCCCGCAAATTTTTTATAGCTTTCTTTGATGCCGGTAACCTTCGTAATCAAGTAGCCCGCATCTCCAACGAGATAACGCCCCGGTTCAATGCATAATGCCGGTCGCCCCAGCTTTCCATGTCGTCTTCTCTCCCGGAACAGTTCAATTAATTGGTGCCCTAAAGAGAGAATATCCAAGGCAGATTCATCTTCGTAATATGGGATACCAAAACCGCCCCCCATATCAATGAATTCAAATCGAATCCCAAGTTCAACGGCAATCGCCTCTAAAATATCAAGCAGGCGAGTCAGGATTGTTAAAAAATGGTCTGCGTCCAGAATCCCCGAGCCGGTCATGATATGGGCCCCAAAGCGCTTGATCCCGGCCTCCAATGCGCGTTGATAAGCTAGGGTGGCCTTTTCGAATGGTATACCAAATTTGGCCTTTTCGCCTGCGGTCGTGATTTGTTCGAAACGTCCTCTGCCCTTGCCGGGGTTGATCCGGAAACTGACCCTGTCCGGTTTGCCGATTCTCAGCATTCGGTCAAGCGAGCTGATATCGTCGAGATTGATTAGTACGCCGGCATCGAAGGCCGCCTTTAAATCCTCACTACTCTCATAGTTCCCGGTAAACAATACATCTGTAGGTGGGACACCCATACGGAGGGCGATTTCCATTTCACCAGGACTGACGCAGTCAACTCCTATACCCAACGAATTTATCAGACTCACAATTGCTGGATGAGAATTAGCTTTCATCGCATAATAAATTTTAACCGGAACATCATCAGTGCTGAAGGCAGTTTGCATCCGTTTAACGTTAGCCACGATGCGGTCAAAATCGTACACGTACAGCGGAGTTTGGTAGCAATTTGCTAAATGCCGGACTTCAATTCCATTGATCTGCATAAAAACTTTAGCCTTCAATTTTGTTTAAAAAAGGATTGGATAATTTGTTGGGCGAGCCGTGGCCCAATACCTTTGACCAATAAGAGTTCGGCGAATTTGGCGTTCTTGATATTCTCTATGGTCTTGAAGTGGCGTAATAACGCTTGCTTCTTTACTTGGCCTAATCCCTCGATTACATCAAGACTGGTTCGGATAGCTCCTCCTGAACGCAACTTTCGATGATAGGTAATTGCGAACCGATGGGCTTCATTACGCACGCGCTGTAGCAAGGCCAGGGCGGGACAATCCCGCGGTAATAAGACTGGTTCAGGTGATCCAGGACGAAATATTTCTTCCAGCCGTTTGGCTAAACCAATGATGGGAATGTGGTTCAGTTTCAGGTTTTCCATTTCTTTTTGAGCGGCATGCAATTGCCCCTTTCCCCCGTCAATTAGAATCAAATCCGGTAGCAACTGATTTTCGCGTAGCTGGCGAGAATACCGTCGATGAATAACCTCCGCCAGCATGGCGTAGTCATCACTGCCGCTGACAGTCTTTATTTTGAATCTACGATAAGCGTTGGTCTTAGCCCGCGCATCCTGGAAAGTGATGAGTGAACCTACGGCATATTTTCCGCGAATATTGGAAATATCGAAGGCTTCAATTAAGCGTGGCAAAGCTGGCAGATTAAGTACTTGTTGAAGATTTTGTAGGGATTTGGGTGCAAAAGCCGTTTTCTGAGTGGCTTTCGCCAGCAGTTCACCGATTTGCAGGTCGGCATTATGTTCCGCCATTTTTAGCTGATGTAATTTAAAACCCTTTTGCGGTAGCGTTATCGTGACTTTCTGTCCCCGGATATTCGATAACCAGGATTGAATAATATTGGCTTCTAAGGGCATCACGTTAACGACAATTTCCTGAGGAAAAGTACTGCCGACTGCATAAAACTGCTGAATGAAATTGCGCATAATCTCCGGCAGGTCATAAGGCTCCACCCCTTCCAGAGTAATACTGTCGCGGCCGATCAGTTTCCCCTGCCGAACTTTGAAAACAACCGCACAGCATAATTCGGAATCCTTGCGAACCGCAATCAAATCGCGGTCGATAAAGTCGTTAGATTCAACGACTTGACGATTGCTATAATTCTGCAGAGTACTGATTTTATCGCGGATTTGAGCGGCATCTTCGAAGCGCATTTCGCTCGCCGCCGCTTCCATCCTTCTGCGAAAATAGTCGAGCGCCTCCTGAGTCTTGCCATTCAAAAAGGCGCTGACTTTACTGATCATTTGGTTGTACTCGAGTTCGGAAATAAGATTCTGGCATGGCCCATCACATTTTTTTATATGATAATCCAAGCAGATTTTATACTTTCGGGAGGCAATCGCGTCTGATCTCAGTGGATGGGAGCAGCTTCTGACGCTGAAAATGTTTTTGATTATCCGCACTGTCTCTTTAAGGAGCTGCGAATCGGTATACGGACCGAAATATTTGGAGCCATCTTTAAACACTTTGCGGGTAATTAAAACCTGGGGATAGGGCTCGTTGGTAATTTTCACGTATGGATAGGTTTTATCATCGCGAAACCAGATGTTGTAACGCGGATGATGTTTCTTGATCAGCGTGTTTTCAAGGATCAGAGCTTCGATTTCGGAATTCGTAATGATGTATTCGACATCGGCGATCTGCCGAACCAGAGAGCGAGTTTTGGCATCTTTGGAATTTTCGGCGACGAAATAAGAACGTACGCGTTTCCGCAGGTTTTTAGCTTTGCCGATATAGATAATTTTATTTGCGCTGTTTTTGTAAAGGTAACAGCCTGCATCAGTCGGGGCATTTTTTATTTTGTAAAGGAGACTATCCGGTAAGACGCGAATTCTGGAATTCATACTTCATCGCAGATTGTACAACAGGTCAATAATCGTATCCTGCAGATTATTTATCTCACGGGTCGGTACTGCGTAGTGATTAGCAATAATTGAGAAAATAAATTGTCTTCCAGATTGGCCATCAACATAACCTGAAAGCGCCCGTACTCTTCCAATATATCCGGTTTTAGCAAAAACATGGCCGACGACGCCGGAACCCTGAAACCGATTTTTCAATGTTCCATCTACCCCTCCAATCGGCAAGGAGTTCAAATAATCCGGCCAATGAGGACTAACCCGCATGGCCTTCAGTAATTGCACAACCTGATATGGAGTTACAAGATTGAGGCGCGACAAGCCCGAGCCATCCACTATGAAAATCTGATTGGTGTCAATCCCAATGCTGCCTAACCATTCTCTTTCAATAATAATTCCATCAGGTTGCCTGGTGGATGAATTGTGTTCAATTCCAATGGTTTTCTGTAATTGCTCGGCGTACAGATTCTGACTGATTTTATTGATCGTGAATACAATCTCCCTTAGCGGAAGGGATTGATATGTAGCGCAAAGTTTCATTTCCCCATAATTAAGGTTACCAACAAGGCTGTCGTCGACATCCACGATTGCACCGGCACTAATACCGCATTGATTAAGGGTTTCCTTGAAAACTGTGAGGAAATAGGTGGTAGGGTTGGCGACTGCAATATTATCCCGGATCGTGTCGGCATCAAGTGGTATCTGACCAAAAAAGTTGAATTTTTCAGTTCCAGGATAGCGATAGTAATCCATCTCCGAACCAGCACCCGCCGTAGTGGTCGTCAGATTATTATCGAATTGAAAATATTCAGTAGCAGGTACAACAGCCAAGCTGGCGGGCTCGCCCACAGCTTTTCCGGCACTGCATACTAAATCCAGACAGTTATCGTTGAAAACTAAACCTCCAGTCGGCGCGGCATAATTGTACCACAGGTAATCCCATGACCAAGCTGGTCCCCAACCAATGTCGTCAAAGATGTTGTCGTCGCCAATAATTTTCCCGTCAATGCGATAGATGCCCTGAACTTTTAGCGAATCAGCCCAGTCTTTGAATACTTTGAGGGCATCTCCATTGTGATACCGTTTATTGATTGTCGGGTCTCCACTGCCTTTAACGATGAGATTACCGACAAGAGCCCCATCCTTAACCTGGCCATCGAGGTACAGCTCAGTCCGATACCGATAGTCCCCTCCTAATTTGGTCAACCCGGTAGCTGTCGTGAATAATTTCATATTACTGGCAGGCATCAATAAAGTATTGGCATTTTGCGAAAAAATGATCCTACCACTTTCGGTCTCTTCAATATGCACGCCGATAATGGCTGATTCTAAGGCCGGTTGAGCCAGTAGCTGCCGGACAATTTTCTTAAATTTTCGGGCGCTGACCCTGCCTGCAACCGGCTTTGATTGCCGGGTCAGTGTTTGTAAACCAGCACTCGAAACCGAGCATTGACTGACCTCAGTCATTAAGATGCACAGACTAAAAAATCCAATCAGTTTTATCCAACATCCGCGGGCAATGCGATTAATGATTTTACTCTGCACTTTTATCTGGCACTCCATCTTTAACCTGACAAGGACTATTTTTATCAACTAACTTTTTTAAAATATTGCAATACAGAGCGATAAAGGTCATACAGGTGCCTGATCCATCGGCTAATTCCTGCGGAAATTCGGCATATTGACAACTTAAATCACAATATTTCATTCAATTAATATTTCCATCATGTGGACGGAATTTAAAATTAAAAACGGGCAGATACAAACAGTGTCCATATCTGCCCGTTGAAATTGATAATTGCTACTTTATCAGGGCAATATCAAAGTTTTCGGGACGCCCGATCGGTTTCATCTCGCATTTGTGCTTTTTAATAGCTCGTTTGAGAGCGATCTGCTCAAAAAAGAGATAGATTAGCGGAACGAGAATCAGGGTAAAGATAGTAGCGAAGGTCATTCCGCCCATGACTGCACGCGCCAGCGGTACCCAGATTTCGGCACCTGAACCAAGATTTAATGCCAACGGCAACATGCCTAAGATTGTAGTCAATGCGGTCATCAGCACCGGTCGCATGCGGCGTTTGCCACTGGTTAAAATGGCAACCCATAAATCCATCCCGTGCTTCTCACGCATCTGATTGATATAATCGACTAACACAATACCGTTATTGACCACGATGCCCACTAACAGGACACAGCCTATCAGGCCGGTCACGCTCATGGTCGTTCCCGTTATTAACATCGCCCAAATCACCCCAATGAAAGCTAATGGCACCGTAAACATGATAATAAAAGGATCTAAAAGTGACTCGAATTGAGACGCCATCACCATGTACACAAGGAATATCGCCGCTAAGAGGGCCAGCCCTAAATACATAAACGATTCTGCCTGACTTTCAGCAGTACCACCAATCTCCCAGCGAAAATCCGGCGGGAAGACAATCTTCTGCATTTTTTCCGTAACGTCCTTAGTGACACTCTGCAAATCCCTCCCACGCACCGAGCAGGACACTGATAACATGCGGGATTGATCCTCCCGGACAATATTTTCAGAAGCTTGGCCAACCTGGACATCGGCGAGGTTTTTAAGGGGGATTTGTACACCGGCAGGTGAGCTGATATAGAGATTTTCTATGTCACTTTTGGACTGCCGCGCAGATTCCTCGATTTGCAGCAGAATATCGTATTCCTGTCCTCCTTCTCGGAATTGCGTAGCCACCGTACCCTTCAGGTCAGTTTCGATACTGGAAGCAATCTGGTAGACAGACAGCCCAAAAGCTGATATTCGGTCGCGATTCAGGCGAATCTGGTACTCCGGTTTTGGCAGATCATAACTCTTGTTGACATCGAACACCCCTTCGACTTTCGCGATCTGATCCGCGACTTTGTTGCCTAAAGCGATAGCCACGCTACGATCGTGGCCATAGATTTTTATTTCGATGTCTCCCCCGGCGCCAAACATCATACCACCTTCGGAAATCGTGATTTTTGCTCCTGGTATACGGGCAAATCGAGCGCGCAGGGCTTTTTCAATTTCAAACACCGAGCGCTTACGCTCCTTGACATCCGGAAGACCGATGGATATTGAACCCTTATTCGTGCCGCTCGTACCAAAAACAGCTCCAATGCCTGCCCCTGTACCAAAATCAGCCTGAACATTGGTCGCTTCCGGCACCTCCTCCATGATGATTTTCTCGACTTCACGGAATGTCTGGTCAGTCGACGTCAGGGAGGCCCCGGCTTCGCGTTGAACGTTAATCTGTAAAAAAGATTGATCGGTATGGGAAAGAAACTCACCTCCGACCTTGGGATATACCAAAATCGTGGCTACCAGGGTAATAATCAACCCCAATAAGAAGATCTTTTTATGGCCGAGGAAATAATCCAAAATTTTTACGTAACGGCGCTCCATCGCTTCGATGAACTTGCCAAAACCGCGATCCATGGCTCGCAAGAACTTTATTTTATAACCCTTTTCTTTGGATAGAAGTCGTGAGGACAACAATGGAATCAAAGTGATCGCTACCGCCAATGAAGCGGTCAGCGATACTACAATCGCAATTACCATATCGTTGAAAAGTTCGCCGGCAATACCCGGAACAAATAGTACCGGCACAAAAATCGCCAAAGTCGTCAAAGTGGAAGCAGTAATCGCCATGGTTACTTCCGCCGCCCCTTCGTCTGCGGCGACCCGAATCTCACTGCCCATTTCTTTATGCCGATAAATATTTTCCAGTACCACGATGGCGTTGTCAACCAGCATCCCAATCGCCAACGCCAATCCGGCCATCGAAATAATGTTGAGAGTAAGGCCGATTTGGTACATAATGAAAAAAGTTACGATGACTGAAACCGGAATCGAAACCGCGGCAATCAGAGAGCTTGTGAAGTGCCTTAAAAAGAAGAACAGTACAATAAAACACATAATAAAAGCCTGCCAGGCGGTGCTGGTCAGATTATCCAGCGCGCGGGTGATGAACTCCGACGAATCCATGATAATATCGAATTTAATACCCTGCCCGAGCTTTTCGGCGATTTTCGGAAACTCCTTGCGCACAGCTCGTGCCGTCTGTACAGTGTTCGCATCTGATTGCTTCTGGATGTACATGACCAACGCATTTTTTCCATTATTTCGCACAACCTGCGTCTGGTCTTTGAAACCATCAACAACCCGGGCAACGTTTTTTAGATACACCGGTGCATTTCCGCGATAACCTACGACGGTATTACCGATTTGATCAATACTGGTATATTCACCATAGGTCCGGACAGTATACTCCTGGAATTCATCATTAATGATCCCACCGGGCACCTGCAGATTTTCCATGCGCAGGGCTTGCAGTACCTGCGCAATTGCTAAATTCTGAGCGGCTAACTTGTGCGGATCTACTAACACCCGGATCTGCCGCTCCATGCCACCAGCGCTGGAAGCCGTAGCCACTCCTGCAATCCGCTCCAACCGCGGCTCAATTTGCTCAGACGTCAACGTGCGTAATTCTGCCATACCAAGTTGATCGGAACTTAAAGCCACAAACATTATGGGTTGCATTGAGGGATCGAAAGCGAACGACATTGGATCACTGGCTCCATCCGGCAGATAATCGCGTACAAAATCGATATTCTTCCGTACGTCAATTTCTGCCTGGTTCATATCTGAACC
The DNA here is from genome assembly GCA_964485745.1 of uncultured bacterium. Taxonomy (GTDB): domain Bacteria; phylum Fidelibacterota; class UBA2242; order UBA2242; family UBA2242; genus CAZAKO01. The sequence continues at coordinate 26,202 of CAZAKO010000003.1, read as the reverse complement.
CCAGTCGAACTCCGCAATTAAAACCGCTGTACCTGAATAGGAATGCGAGGTCAGGCGTTTGATATTTTTCGTTGAAATGATCGCTTTCTCAAGCGGTCGTGTGACTGAGTTCTCAATGTCTTCGGAACCGACACCGGGATACTCGCAGAGCACCGCTATTATCGGGAAGGTAATATTCGGATATAAATCTATCTTTAGACCCGACAAACCAAATAAGCCAAAACCGATCACGATAATATAAATCATCCCGAAAGTAATACCACGCCGGATGGCTAAGTTGGACAACCTCATGATGCACTCCTTTTCGCGATAATCTCCACTCGGGAAGAATCATCCAAATTATGCTGACCAACAATAACAATCTCTTCATTATCGTCAAGACCTTCGGTAATTTCAATCCGGTTACCGTTCTCGATGCCGGTTCTGATATACCGCTTCAGAGCGATCGTGTCCTGACGAATAAAGACGAATTTCTCGACCACCACCCGGCTGTTGGTAATTTCGCCACCTAAATATTCAAGTCGGGTATTTTCCAATATAGCATACTTCGGAATGATTAGAACATCTTCATGTTTATCAATGATGATTTCCACTCTTGCAAACATGCCGGGTTTTAATTTGTACTCAGAGTTTTCAACTAACACTTCGGCTCCAATCGTTCTGGTGATCGGATTGAGGGTCGGATTGAGTTTGGAGATTTTGCCCTCGAATTGCTCAGCCGGATATGACTCGACTTTGATATGCGCCTTCTGGCCGACTTTCACTAAACCGATTTGGTTTTCGACTATTTCGATTTGAATCTTGACAGGATTCATTTTGACAATCGAAAATACCGGAATAGCGGGTGCAGCCTGGTCGCCTTCTTCAAGCAGGCGACTGGCGACTACTCCGCTGATCGGAGCGGTGATATAACTATCACTCATCTGATTATGCATCGTAGCCAAACCAGCTTCAGCTTGTTTAACTGATGAACGGGCAGCTTCTCGCTGAGCATTCAACGCATCAAATTGCGACTTGCTGATGGCATTGGCTTCAAATAATTTTTGAGTCCTGGCCCATTCAGCTTCGATATTTTTATACTGGGCGCGTGCAGCTTCCAATCCCGCCTCGGCCTGGATTACCGCCTGTTTAATTTTTTCATTATCGACAATCGCCAGAATCTGATTCTTCTTTACAACGTCACCTACATCGACTTTCATATTAATTATCCGGGTAGGCACCGTTGAATAAACTTTCACTTCCTGAGAAGCCATTATATTGCCTAAAAAATCAAGTTTGGATTCAATCGAACCACGCTCAACTGGCGCGACTTCGATTGGCATTGCTAAACTGGTCGTACTATCTGTCGCTTTATTCGGTTTTCCACAGGTAATTAAACCCATGAGTTGTAAAGTAATAACCATCCAGATGCATATACTTCTTTTCGACATTTTATACACTCCTATAACTGATTAATGGCTTTTTTAAGGTTCGCCAGCGCGACGTTGTATTCATAAAGCGATTTCTGGTAGTTCATCTTCGCCTGGTTGACTGCTAAATTGGCATTCAAAACATCCAACTGAGTGCTGGCACCTTCACTATACATTATCTGAGCTAATCTCAATGCTTCCTGAGCCTGATCAATCGTTTTCAATTGAGACTTGACATTTTCATCTGCTTCCTTCATGGAGAAATAACTCGATTTTACTTCCAGCTTGATAGCATTGATCAACGATTCCTGTTGTAGATCAACTTCTTTACGCGCAATTTTGGCCTGCTGAATCTTGGCATTATTGGTAAAACCGGCAAAAAGCGGAACATTCAAACTGAAGGACGAACTGAACGATTTAAAGAAATCATCCGAAACGAACTTTAGATCATCCCGCTGACCCTGAAATTGATAATTACTTCCAAATAGTAAAGACGGTTTCGTGGAGGCCTTGGATAATGCAATTTGCCTGTCAGCCATTTGCTTCTGCTGAGCAAGCAGACCGAGTTCCGGTCGCTCTCGCAAAGCAATTATCAGCAATTCATCCAATGCCTTATTAGAATAATCTGTTGTAGCGTATTGCAATTTTTCAGTGATATTTAGTTCAATTTCATCCGCGATACCCAGCGCCATTCGTAAGGCTGATTCCGCCAGACGCACGGCGTTGCGGGCAGTTACTACCATCGGTTGATAATTGGCTACCTGAACTTCTGCCCGTAGAACATCGAATCGCGAGGCCCGACCGACATCGAAAAACTTCCTGACTTGTGCCAAATTTTCCTGGGCGGAATTTAATCCTTCAGCAGTTACTTCTGACGCCGACCGTGCAAATAATAATCCATAATACGCATTTGTTACCTCATTGACTACCTTCTGCTCGGTGATCTTTAGTTGCACCTTACTTATATTTACGCCGAGGCGGCTAAGCCGATAGGCATTCTGTAAGGTACCCCCAAGATAAACCGGCTGGGAGAACGAAAATCCATAGGCAATGGTGTTTTCTTGCCCCATTTTAATCTTCAGGACTTTTGTTTGTCCGGTCAGAGGATCAGGAAAATTCATAACAAAGGTGGGAAGTTCCCAGGCATGTTGGTACTGTGAAAAACCGCTCAGCGTCGGTAAAAGTCCACCACGGGCCTCCCGAACGCGCTCCTCCGATTTCTGGACACCTTCGCGAGCCAATTTCACACCGGGATTATTCTGTAGAGCAATATCACAGGCCTTTTGTAAATCAAGATTCAGCAATTCTCCGTGCAGACTTGTCCTGATTAAAAGCAGAAACATAAATCCGCGGTAAAAAAACTTCAGTCTATTATTCATATAACCTCGCTTTTCGGTTTACGTATCCCATTTAAAAGTGTATCGACCAATAATCGAGCATTTTGCTCGTCAAGTTCATCAATCCCAAAATGAAAATAGCGCATAACATAAAAATTGATACCACCGGTCAGACAGAAACCGAAATTTTTAAAATCAAAATCCGCTACGAAAACACCAAGTTCCTGTCCTTCCTGCAGTATGCGATTTAATGATGCGACATACGGCTGAAAAATCCGGATCAGGTCAAGCGCAATGTCATACGGCACTTCTCCGACGATGAGTTTATATAAGAATCGGGCCACCTCCGGATGGACTTTAATCTGCCGGAAACGGTTGAAGGCCAAAGCATATAATTTTTCTACCGGCGACTGATTGCTATCAGCAATGTCCTGACTGGCACGATCAATATACGTTATAACCGTATCAATTATCTCCTGGAAAAGAGTTTTCTTATCGGGGAAATAATAGTACAGTGCCGGTTTGGTAATCGCACAGCGGGCCGCGATTTCACGCATCGAGGTACGTTCATACCCCATTTCGGCAAATAGTTCCGCGGCGGTTTTGAAGATTTTATCTTTGGTAATATTTTCACTTCGCATACGATGTCCTTACTTACCGGTCGGTAAGTTAAGGAGTATTACCATCATTTTCAAGATATTTTTGCAGATCGGCATCAAAATAAATCCTCTCTCCTCTCCTCGACTTTTTCAGGGGCATACGATTCAATAGTATCTATGGTCTGTTTTACTTAACAACAAAAACCGCTTCATGGCTATTCCGAAGAAGCGGTCGTTGTCTTTTGAGGATTAAGAATCTGTATATTTCAAAACATATCTATATATCTTTGGACTTCCCAATAGGTCACTTGCTGTTTGTATTCGCTATATTCGTGGTTCTTAATATCAAGGTACTTATTGAACAGTGCATCACCTAACGTAGTTTTAATCATCTGGCTTTGTTTCATATAGGTCAGAGCCTCATTAAGTGTCGAAGGAAGCATATCAATTTTTTTCATCCGTAGTACTTCTTGATCGAGTTTGAAAATATTTTCTTCAACCGGTTTATCTGGTTCAAGTTTATGCTCGATACCTTCCAAACCGGCTTTTAACATCACCGCAAACGCCAAATATGGGTTGCACGTAGGATCCGGACATCGCAATTCAATACGTGCTGAATTACTTTTTTGTTTGAACCATTTAGGGACGCGTATTAAAGCCGTGCGGTTCATGCTTGCCCACGTAATATAAACCGGTGCTTCAAAACCGGTTACCAGGCGTTTATAGGAATTGACCGTTGGACATAGAATCGCACTCATCGCTTTGATATGTTTCATTTGTCCGGCGATAAAATGATAAGCAGTCTTAGACAAACGGTATGTATCGTTTTCATCATAGAAGAGGTTTTGGCCAGTCCGCTCGTCAAACAGGCTCTGATGGGTATGCATTCCGGAACCGGGTACCCCTGCAATGGGTTTCGCCATGAAAGTTGCTCTTAGCCCGTTCATCTGGGCGATCTTCTTGATCGTATATTTTAGGGTCAGCATTTTATCGGCAGTTTCGAGAGCATTGCCGTAATGGAAATCAATTTCGTATTGCCCTTTGCCAACTTCATGATGTCCCGTTTCAACAATGATATTAAAACTCTTCAAGGCAGTGATAATATCACGCAGAACTTTAAAGCCTTCATAGGATGTAAAGTCAAAATAACCACCGGAATCAATTACTGTCGTCGGCAAATTCTGGTCATTCCGCATAAGGTAGAATTCCAACTCTGGCCCGACATTGAAAACGAAGTTCTGCTGCCCAGCTTCTTTGACTATTTTTTTCAGAATGAAACGGGGATCATTGACGAATGGTTCACCTTCAGCATTATAAATATCACAAATTACTCGGGCAGTTCTACCATTTTCATTTATCCATGGAACGGGTGCATAAGTTGCCATGTCCGGTTTTAGAAACAAATCACTTTCCTGGATGCGGGCAAAACCTTCTATAGAAGAACCGTCAAACCAGATTCCATTTTCTACCGCTCCTTCTAGCGCGGAAAATGGAATAATCACTTCTTTAGGAACACCTAATAAGTCGCTGAACTGCAAACTTACAAATTCGATCTTGTCTTTCATCGCCTCTTTTAACATAATGACCTTTCTGTTTAAAAAAGATATAATAAAGTGGTGGCAATCTAATAAGAATGTTTACATTATGCAATATATTTTATATATTATTGCATATTTAAGGTAGATATTAAAATACCATTATTAATTAAATAATCGATTTGATATTATAATGGCGGACTTTAGTTAGTTAAAATGCTAACAGCATATCTCAGAGAGTTTCGAACGCATGAATCTACGAAAATTCAGTTTTTCGTCTGTTCGGCTACCCAATCCAGATAAGCCTCATTGCCGGCAATAATCGGCATCGCGATAATTTCAGGAACCTGGTAGGGATGACTTTGTTTGACTGTAGCGATGATCTGTTTTAAATTTTTGTCGATACTTTTAATCTTACAAACCCATTCTTCTGCGGTCTCGATTTTACCTTGCCAATGATAAATGCTCATCACAGGTCCACTGATTTGCACACAGGCGGCAAGGTGCTGTTCAACAAGCGAATTAGCAATTGCGGATGCAAGCTCGCGGGATGGTACTGTTATTGTAATTTGGAGAAACTGATTGTCAAATTTATATGTCATATCATCGCTCCTTTTTTATTTGGTACGTAATCTAAATAAAGAGCATAATGGCTACAAACTTTGTTATATGCGATTTATTGCCTTGGTAGAACGTACTTCGCCGCCGTTATTATTCTTTAAACGCGCTGTTACGATTTCGCTTACCCGACGTGAAAGTTGCTATCTTTAAGACCCTGAAGGATATAAACCGACCACCTGCTTTGTAGCGCATAGGGGATTCGAACCCCTGTTACCGACGTGAGAGGCCAGCGTCCTAAACCCCTAGACGAATGCGCCGTTTCAGATTATCTCAAATTTTCCATGACATCAGATTACTATTCCAAATAACTAATTGGCTGGGGAGCAGGGATTCGAACCCCGATACTCAGATCCAGAGTCTGATGTCCTGCCGTTGGACGACTCCCCAATGATAAAAAGCGGGCTAATTTACATTTCTGACCGGCAATTGCGCAAGAAGATCGGTTTGGTAATGGTTCCCCTAATAATACAGATTCAGGGAAACTCCCACATTATTTCCACCGAGCGGTATTTTTGTTAATCCGGCGTGCTTAAAACGATCCGTGACTTTATCAACATCCATCAGTTCCAGATCCATTCTGCGATGAAGCCATTCGACTGCAAAACCTATCGCTTTAAAGGGCCGAATTTCCAAACCACCACCATACGTCATTCCCCATGCTTGATACAAGGGGCCGCCAAAGGATTTATCGCCCTGATGCGTCTGAATAACGAGCAAATTATAGCCTAACCCAATATTGAAATATGGGTAAAATAAGGGATAACGAATCGGTGCAAATCGTAGATTGAATGTCAGTTCTGGACTTATTACGGAGAGTCGATAATCGTCGGAAGAGCCGTCCGATTTAAATATATCAGTAATCCAATGATCAAAGTTATTCCGATAATAACCCAACCCAAAATCGAAACCTAACCAGGGACCAAGCTGGCGTAAATTGTAAAATTCGATGCCGTTAAAATGACTAATTTGGCCAAAATTAGGTGTTCCGATGTTTTGCTTGAAAAGTTGATTGCCGGAAGCGAGATTACTATTGATCATATCAATCTGATGATTGATTTTATCTTTGACACGCATATCGGCATAGCGGATTTTGAAACCTTGATTGAATGAACGACGGGGATGTAATTGAGCAGACTGATCATTGCTGGGTGATTTTTTTAATAGTACAATGTTGATTTCCGTTCTCTGGTTTTTCCGCGCTTCATAGGTGCGTTCCCATGTTTCATATCCATCGAGAACAGCCTTTAACATGTGCGAATATTCATAATTTACCTCGATTTCCAGTGGGGCGACTCCTTTGTAAATGCCGTTGAGGTAAATTGCCGCACCTTGGGGTTCAGTATCGACGTTAAAAGTCGTCTTCTGCCCTGCTAAAATAATTGGCTCTCGTGAAAGACCTGAAATTTGACGGGCGACCGAGGGGATGGCTTTGGTCAGGACAACTCCCAAAGTTCCTTCAATGTCCTCTAATGCGGTGGCTTCAATTTTTCCCGTCTCCACATCTATCAGACGCACGCTGACCGAATAATATTCTCCGACTTTACTGATTGAGCCGGCGATTATTTTTTGCACTCCTACTATTCGACCGACTTCGACGGCACATTCATCAGAAGTGCAACCACTAAGTTGGAACTGCATTTCGTCCAGTATCCGATTCATTTTTTCGCGTTCCAGCACCTGATAGATCCCAACCTTAAAAATTTCAATGCGCAGACGATCGGACAAAGCACGTGCTTCAGTGGGTAAAATGCCGTTGGCTTCAAGCTCCATGATAGCTACAGCGACTGGCATTGGTGATGATTTCTGGGTAGTATCTACTATGCTTACCGGTGGCGTGGCAATTGTATCAGTGTCGACTAGGTTCAATTTGAATTTGTCCTGTGGGAAAGCCGATGTCAACAACCCACTGATCAACAAGACGATTTCGGAAAGGGTAGGAAAATTCATTTAATCCTCTGTGAATGATTGTCAAAACTAATTGTATGGTGTAAATCTTGATTTGTCAATAATCACACATGCTTTAATTGCCAAATTAACTCGCAAAATTAGTTATTCGGTTGACCATTTTCAAATACTTAGTCAAAAAGTGAAATGGCACAAATCAGTCGAAGTATAATAGAAAATTTTAAGAAAATTTCTGTCTTGTAACGAATTTGCAAAATAGATAGATTAAAGCGGGAAATATGACGTACTAAAAAACAAGAAAGATTTTTATCAGCAATGGCAAGTGATCTGACTTATCTGGATCTTCTCTCTACCTATTTGTATCAATTAAAAACCCTGTCTTCGCTGGATGACAAGTGTATCCAGATTCTGGACATATTGCGTAAATCAGGTTGGGCGAAAGTCAGTCTTTGCTTTTTAAATGGAAAATTCGAAACAAAGAAAACTCTCTATTCCGGCTATTCTGCGGAAGAAGTTAAGAAATCTGAAGAAAATAAGCTCGCTCCGGAAAAACGCAAAGAACTGCTGAGTTCGGCAGTTGACCGATGGCGCATTATCCCTTTTTATTATCTCCCCTGGCGTGATGAACGTGCCCGTCGGATCGTCAGTGATGGTTTGAGTACTGAGATTCCGCTTAATCTGCGTATCGAATGGAATAGAAATGATCTGCTCTATGCTCCATTGTACTACGGCGGTCGTCCAATCGCGGTACTGACTCTGGATGAGCCACGCGACAAGACGGCTCCCAATAAGGTAAATTTGCGCGTTCCATCCATTTTACATAGTGTTCTGGGAGAGATTATTCTTCAGTCTGTATCAGAACAATATTTGGCTAACTTTCAGGAAGTGTACCGTGGTGTGATCGAAAGAGGCACCGTAGGAATTCTGGAATTCGATGAGAATAGCAAAATCACTTCCTCAAACACCGCCGCTGAACAAATGCTGATGATTTCCCGTGAACGTCTGCTGGGTAATACGTTCAATAAACTTTTTGAAGACGATATCCTGAAACAAATTATCCCGAGCATGAACCAGGCAATCGAATCGTTGTCTCCTGCCGCAGTCTCCATTCTATATAAAAATGAGAATAAAGAAACCCAGCAAATAGATTTTCAGTTCGCACCGATTCATACGCTATTCGATTTTTCCAGTATGATCTGTATACTGACTTATCCGAAAAAATCAGATATCTTCAATATTTATTCTTCAATTATTAAAAATGTCCAGGATATTATTCCTGCTTTAACAGGTGATTTTACTGCAATACAGACGAATCTGATTCAGCTTTTCTGCAAACAATATAAATTGATTTACCCTCGTTTGTACTTATTATCCGAAGATCGTTCAGTTCTACGGTGTATCTATTCTTACGATCCGAGTTTTACTGATCTGCGATTCTTCGATCATCCTTACAACCGTAACAGCATTGCCGCTAATGCAATTCTCGACGACCAAATTCTTTTCGTTTCAGAGAATGATAAAACCATCCGGGATGTCCGAAAAATCTGGGATTTGTTAAAGACTAAGGCCGCACTGGCGGTACCGCTGACAATAAGTAGCGATGTTAAAGCCGCCTTGGTTTTTGACACTGAGTCCAGCAATTTCTTTTTAGATGAATCGAAGAAAGTAATTCTCAGATTTTTTGCGCGATTGATTAGTCTTACCTTCCGACCGGCATTTGAAAAAAAATGAATCGGCAATGGTAATCATATTTACATCAATTATTGGATTCAGGTATTTCTCCTTAAGAACCGGGTGACCAATGAATTCACGTCAAAGGATTTTTATAATCATTGTCGGCCTGATCTTCTTCGTGACCTGTACTTCCCGATATACGCTCAATATCATTATTGAGGATGAAAGTTGGCGGGAGAGTAAACGCCCCCTCAAGGTTTACCTGCTTAGTGCCAATGAACAATCCAATATGAGTTCAATCCTGACCACCAATCAGGATTACCTGCTCAGGAATATCTACCAGGTCAATGACAGTTTAAGACGTATGTATCGTAATTATATGATTTCCGAAGCGTTTTACCAAAAAAACCAGGCAGACCTCGAACGGAGATGTTATGATTTATTCGAGGTCTATCGCCAACAGATCAAATCCGAGGTGTCCCGTATTCAGAAATTCGGAACTGTTTGGCGCTTCTGGATCAGGTTAGAAAATACCGGGAATGAGCAGATTAAAGGATTGACACTCACTTTGTTATATAAAAGTGATACACTAGTACATCACCAGCCTTATCAGGTCGCTCTCGCCCCGGGAGAAACCATTACGTTTGATCAGGTTTATCTTGATTTAGCTAATAATTTCCCTTTACAGATTAAATTGGCGACGCATCCGGAGGGATTCAATCAACTGCCAGCAGCTGTGACATGCCTGATTGATGCGATTGAGTCCGATCTCGAATATTTCAAATCGCAGGAACAGGCGGAACTCCGTCGTAAAAAGCAAGAGATTGAAGAATTAGCCTTAGAAATGGAATCCTTTCCAAGTCAGAAAGTCGAAGAACTTCACTTCCGGATCGTTGCACCAATCAACCGGCTGATTGAGACGAAATTGAGTGCTTTACCAGTTCTAACTATTCTGCCGGAACGCGCTGACACAATTCGTTTTACCGACCTCAAATCCGGGCAGTACATGTACCTCGCTTTTACTGATCCTGATGATTCTCTACAATGGCATGAGACATTCAATTTAGAAAGCAATATAGAACGTCATCTATCGCCAATCAATCGCCGTACCTTTTTTATGCGTATCAACGAAAGAATGCTACAACTGCGCCCCTTCGAACCACAGGACTCGCTGTTGTTACGATAAACGTCGTACTTTTCTAAAAGCAGAATTTTTTCTAAGGTACTTGCATTTTCCCAAATAATGCAATATCTTTGGCACGCAGTTCATTTGACATCTAAATATAGTAGATGATATCAGGTTTGGGGTTTTATTAACTTTTAACTGGAGGTAAAATGAGGAAAATTGTCCTTATTGCAGTGTGTTTGTCATTAATCCCTGCTCTGCTTTTTGCGCAGACCGGTGAAATCAAGGGTCGGGTCTCTGATAAAGCAACCGGTAGGGGTATTCCTGGCGCCAACGTGATCATTGAAGGGACCACATTGGGGGCCGCATCGGATGTTGATGGTCAGTTCATCATCAGTGCCGTTCCCGTAGGTGCAGTAAATATTGCTGTGTCCGTTATTGGGTACGACAAAGTGACCCGGACGGTCAATGTCGCGGCGGGTAAACCAATTACGTTGAATTTTGAACTGGCTCGGGGCGTTCTGGAGTTAGGGGCACTGGAAGTACTGGCTTCCCGAGCCACACGCGAAACACCGGTAGCTTATACCGATATCACCAAACAGGATATGGCGCTGGAACTTGGTTCGCGTGATATTCCAATGGTACTGAATACGACTCCCAGCGTTTACGCTACGGAACAAGGTGGCGGAGCCGGCGATGCGCGCGTCAATGTGCGAGGATTCAATCAACGAAATGTGGCGATCATGATCAATGGTGTCCCGGTCAATGATATGGAGAACGGCTGGGTTTATTGGTCGAACTGGGATGGCGTAGCGGATGCCACTTCTTCGATCCAGATGCAACGCGGGCTTTCGGCAGTCAATTTAGCCGCGCCATCTGTAGGTGGCACAATGAATATCCTTACTGATCCGACTGCCATGACCAGAGGTGGTCTGGTGAAACAGGAGTTTGGCAGTGGCGCTTTTCTGAAAACTACCGCTACCTTCCATTCCGGTTTAATAAATGATAAACTAGCGGTCAGCGGTACGGTTGTGCGCAAAACCGGTGATGGGGCGATTGACAAGACTTGGACTGATGCCTGGGCTTATTACTTAGGAGTAAGTTTTGCCGCCACAAAAAGCCATCGCTTTGAATTTTTTGCTCTAGGGGCACCCCAACGCCATGGCCAGATGCGTTATGCTCAGAATATCGCAGGCTATGATCATGAATATGCCAAAGAGGTTTTCGATAAGTCAGTACTTGACTCAGCGGAAGCGCACCCGGGAACTGCCAAAGACGTATTTGCCGTTTTTCCGGATGCTGGACGTACTTTCAATGAAAACTGGAATACCGTTTCCAAAGATTACAAAGGCAAGCAATATTTCTATATGTACGGCGACAAAGAAGTTGATCGCTATGCCGAAGATTATCTGAACGAGAATGAAAACTACTATCACAAGCCGCAGGTTAATTTGAACTGGTATTGGACGCTCAATGAAAAAATGCGTCTATCCACGGTAGCCTATTTTTCAGGCGGCTCCGGCGGTGGTAGTGGCACGTTTGGTGATATCAAATGGTCAAGTTATGGAATAGGTACTGATCTACCCTCCCGCATCGCAGACTGGGATGCGACTATTGCGATCAACAAAGATACTCTTAACCGGAAGAATAAACTCAAACCAGCCGGCGAAGCGGTCGGTTTCCTGCGTAATAGTGTCAATCGGCAGTGGACCATCGGCGCGATTTCCAAACTGAATTTCGATCTCAGTGCAAACCTGAAAACCCAGATCGGGATAGATTGGCGCACCGCTGAGATAACCCACTTCCGTGAAGTCCGTGACCTTTTAGGTGGCGATTATGCGGTCAACGCAACCTACGATAATAGCAAAACGGGAACGGCTCGGTATAAGGCTTTTCGTGATGAATTTAAACCATCTACAATTGACGACAATAAAGTCTATTTAGGCGATAAAATTGATTACAACAATACCAATTCGGTCGATTGGTTTGGCACTTTCGCCCAGGCGGAGTACAAAGGCAACCTCTTTTCGGTGTATGGGATGGCAGGCTACAGCATGGTTAAATATAGTCTGATCGACTATTTCAAAAAAGCCAGTCTGCATGCCAAATCGTTCGTTGACTCCACCGATAAGGGGGAACTGATGATTGTTTCGGACTGGATCACGGCTTTTCAGTTCAAAACCGGTGGTCTATATAAGCTGACCAAGAATACGGAAGTGTTTGTGAACTTTGGTTACGTCGAAAAAGTCCCTATTTTGGACAATATTATTGATGACGTAAAAATCGCCTTAGCTCCCGATCCGACTAATGAGAAATTCATCAGCACGGAATTTGGGTTGAATCAACGCGCTTTAGCGGATAAATTAGCCGCCAAAGTCAATGTGTATATGACCAACTGGAAAGATCGTAACCTGATTAAAGCGGTCACCTCAGGACAGGGATCCAGTGGCGACACCGATCTGATCTTCCTGACCGGCATGGATCAGAATCACAAAGGTCTGGAATTGGAACTGGCTTTTCAACCGATTAATCTGATTCGATTCGATGCCGCTTTCTCCTATGGTATCTGGAAGTACCTGGACGACGCGGTGGGCACCTACAAAGATATCGAAAATGATACAACCTACGAGTACACGTACTCCATTAAGGATTTGATGGTTGGTGACATGCCGCAAACGATTCTGGCCTTCACAACTTCCCTGTACCCGGTCAAGGGGCTGACCCTATCAGCGATTTATAATTATTATGACCGCTACTGGGCGAATTGGGATCCGGCGAGTCGCGAAATTCAAACCGGCGTCACTCCGGACCGCAGACAAAGCTGGCAGGTGCCTTCCTACAGTAAAATTGACCTGCATGCGGCTTATGAGCTGCCGATCCGTCCCGCTGGTCTGAACTTCCAGGTCTTTTGTCACGTTTTCAATGTCCTGGATGCGATTTATGTTCAGGATGCGATTGACAACAGCGCCTACAATGCCTTTACGGGTGATGGTAAAAACCATAAAGCTGACGATGCAGAGGTTTTCGTCAGTATGCCGCGCCGGATCAACTTTGGTCTGAGCGTGCGTTTCTGAGTTCATTAATGTTTTCTGATCGAAGGGCTGGCTCTTTGCGGGTCAGCCCTTTTTGTTTTATTTCCTTGACATTATAAAACCAATTTGATTAATATTTGCCCGCTTTTTAACTAATCTGGAAACTTAATGACCTCTTTAATCAATAACCTGCGGCAAAAAGCAGAAAGCCAACCGGACGCGCCATTTATAATTTTCGGTTCTGAAACAATCACCTATCGAAAATTTCTCTCACTGATCAACGAGTATTCGAAATATTTAAGAAACCGGAATATCAGGCCAGGACAATTTGTGGGTGTATTCCAAAAAAATAATCCAGAATTCATCTTAGCCTATTACAGTTTGGTTAACTGCTCCGCTGTTCCGGTGCTGTTTCAACCGACTCTCTCGACCAATAAACTCACTTATCTGGTCAATAAAATCAAAATTGAAACTGTTATTTATCATCCGGACTTCCAAAAGATCATTGATGAAGTTGAGTTGAAAAAAGGATCGCCTTTCAACAAAATTAACCTTAATAACCTTAATGCACTCCCTGAGACAAATCAATCTGCCGACAAGTCTGCGCCTTCCGGAGTGTCTGAATCGACAATTTCACCCACTGCGCCATTTACGATTCTTTTCACTTCTGGTTATTCCGGTTATAACCGAACGGTCGTCCATTCAGAACAAGGCTTTATACACAATGCTGAAAAGTGCCGGCATCTGTTACCTGTGCGAAATCCTTCCCGGATCCTATCGACATTTCCTTTATATCAATATCCGGCAGTCTCCTTCTTTACCCATACTCTGGTTATGACCGGCAGTACAATCGTACTATTCTCTAATCCTCAAATTGACGAAATCAGCCGCACGATCAAAGATAACAAAGTCAATGTACTGATAACGACGCCGGACTTTGGCCAAAGGCTGATGGCTAATGAGAAATCGGACACTGCTCTGCTTGTTTGTTTAATTACCGGCGACCGGTATGCTGATGAGGTACTGAGCAAAACCTGTAACGGTTTGAATATTGAAATTACACAATTTTACGGTACAACCGAGACTTTAGTTACCTTGATCAATCGACGTCGAGTTGAAGTAAATCTAACCGCTACCGGTCAACCTTTTCCTTCCGATGAATTACGCCTCGTCAATGAACAGGGGGCGCCTGTCAGGACAGGTCAAGTAGGCGAGCTGCAGGTGCGGGGTGGTTCAGCTATGTTGGGTTATTTTGATGAATTGTTTCATCCGCATCATTTTCACAGTGACTGGGTCAGGACTGACGATCTTTTCAGTAAAGATGCAGATGATTCTTTTTACTTAGTCGGGAAAAAATGCGATTTCATCCGACGCTATGGATATTTTATCAATCCCCTTGATATTGAAAAAGTTCTCCGGGAATCGTCCAAAATCAAAGATGTCGTAGCCGTACCAGTTCACCAGACGGAATACAATGATGCGATTAAAATCTGCATCATCCCAGCTGATGATGCCCAGCTATCAACGGATGAAATGATGAATATCTGCCAAAGTCGATTGCCGCGTTTTCTGACTCCAGAAATCGTCGAGTTCTATAATCACTTTGAACGTGATCAGAGCGGGAAAATTCTTCGCAATCTGCTCAATAAAAATTAAATTTACTACTCAATTTATGGAGGCAAATTTTGAAAGAGTATCAGACCGATGAAATCAGAAATATAGTCTTACTGGGCCATGGCAGTTCGGGAAAAACTTGCTTAACCGAAGCCATGCTCTATAGCTCCGGTGTCACCTCACGTCTGGGACGAATTGACGACGGCACTACGGTTTCCGATTACCATAGTGATGAAATCGAGAGAAAATTCTCCATCTCCTCTACCCTTTTATTCTGTGAGTGGAATAAAACCAAAATAAATATCTTAGACGCGCCGGGATATTTGGATTTCGTCGGTGAATCCAAGGCGCTGACCAAAGTGGCGGACCTGGCATTAATCGTTGTCCATGGTCAGTCTGGTGTCGAAGTCGGCACCGAACTGGTGTGCAAATTTGCTAAAGAAGACAATTTGCCGCTCTGGTTTGTCATCAACCTGTTAGATAAGGAACATGCAAATTTCGATAAAACGCTCGATAGTCTGAAAAACTCATTTGGCAAGAAAGTCATTCCGCTGACTGTTCCGGTAAATGCCGGACTGGAATTCGATTCAATAGCGGACGTCTTATCGGGTAAGATATACAAATACAGTAAAGATTTAAAAGGTTCAGCCACCGAATCGGAAGTCCCTGAGGCCATTAAGTCCAAATTAGCAGCCATTAAAAATGAATTGATCGAAGCTGTAGCTGAAAGTGACGATGCTTTGCTGGAAAAATATCTGACTGAAGGGGTATTAAGTGATGCCGAATTCATGATAGGATTAAAAAATGCGCTGGTTAATAAGACCCTCCTCCCCGTTTTTGCTACCTCAGCCTATACAAATACAGGTGTGACCAAAGTTCTGGATTACATTGCTGAATATGCCCCCAATCCTAAAGTCAAACAAGCCGTTAATGGCTCCTATAAAGGCAATACCCTGGCTAGAAAAATCTCTGACAGCGAGCCTGTTTCGCTTTTTGTCTTCAAAACCATCAGCGAGTTGCATGTCGGCGATTTGTCGCTCTTTAAGGTCATTTCAGGATCTGTTAAAACTGGTGTGGATCTTTTTAATGCCCACAACGGGAAAACCGAAAGGATCGGCCAAATTTATGTCGTCAATGGCAAGGAAAAGGTAGAGATAGCGCATCTCCACGCTGGTGATTTGGGCACCGTGGTTAAGTTAAAATATACCCAAACAAACGACACCCTTTGTGATTCTCGCTCTCCCATCGAATATCCCAAAATCCAATTCCCCGCACCGGTTATCCAGATCGCGATTGAACCCAAATCCCGCGGCGATGAAGAAAAGATCAGCGCAGGTTTGCAATCTTTGGCTGGTGAAGACCCAACCATGACCTGGCATTACGATCCGGAATTGAAGCAGACTATTCTTTCCGGTCAGGGTGAATTGCATCTTACAATCATTCTACAGCGGCTCAAACAGAAATTTAATGTCGAGGTAGAACAATTAACCCCGCGGATTCCCTATCGCGAAACCATAAAAAAACGGGGTGATTCCAAATACCGGCATAAAAAACAAACGGGTGGCGCGGGTCAGTTTGCCGAAGTATGGATGTACGTCGAACCAGGCCCCACGGGTTCCGGTGTCGAATTTGCCAATACCTTGGTCGGGCAAAATGTCGATCGCGTATTTGTACCTTCCGTTGAGAAAGGCGTGCGCTCAGCCTGTGAGGAAGGGATTTTGGCGGGTTACCACGTAACGGATGTGAAAGCTGTATTTTATGACGGCAAAATGCATCCTGTTGATTCCAAAGATATCGCTTTCCAGATTGCCGGCAAAGGCGCTTTTAAAGAATGTTTTATGAGTGCCAATCCAATCCTACTCGAGCCGATTTATAATCTCGAAGTAATCGTACCCGAGGAATTCATGGGCGATGTCATGGGCGACATTTCTGTCCGCCGGGGAAAAATCCAGGGCATGGATGCTGAAGGACCCTTCCAAAAAATCACGGCCAAGGTACCTCTGGCTGAATTAAATCGCTATAGTACCGCCTTACGTTCGATGACCCAGGGACGTGGTATGCATCGTCAAAGTTTTTCCCATTATGAACAAATGCCTAAGGAATTGCAAGATAAAGTCGTCGAATCTTCTAAAAAACACAAAGTTGAGGAATGATGACGACCGAACGACTTTGGGCTCCCTGGCGTATAGAATATATTACAAATCCCCATGAAGCAGGGTGTTTTTTATGTGATTATCCCCGTGAAAACGACGATAAAAAACGTCTGATTCTTGCGCGCGGTAAAAAGGTGTTCGTCATTATGAATTACTATCCCTACAATAATGGGCATTTGATGGTGGCACCTTACCTGCATACAAGTACCTTGACCGAACTAGACTCGGAGACCAGGCTTGAGATATTTTATTTTCTCGATAAATCCATGTCAATCTTGCATTCGGAGCTAAAAGCCGAAGGTTTTAACGTTGGATTGAACTCGGGCTCGGTCGCTGGAGCCGGATTAAAGGATCATCTGCATTTCCATATCGTACCACGTTGGACCGGCGATACCAATTTTATGCCTGTATTAGGACATATCAAGGTATTAAGTGAAGGTTTGACGGAAACCTGGACAAAATTACGTACCAAGTTCTTAACTCTTTGAAATAAGAGTAAAATTCAATTAAATTAGCACCGCTTTTTAATTTTATTCTGGAGTAGCTCAACCGGCAGAGCGGGTGGCTGTTAACCACTAGGTTGGGGGTTCAAGTCCCTCCTCCAGAGCACGGATACCCACTCGAAATACTACTTGT
>CAZAKO010000003.1:0-8461 GCA_964485745.1 uncultured bacterium | reverse complement strand
ATGGGGGTTCAAGTCCCTCCTCCAGAGCACGGATACCCACTCGAAATACTACTTGTATATACTTTACTCAGAGAGTTTAAATAGTTTCTACACCGGTATCACCAACAATCCTCTCCAACGACTTGAATATCACAATCGTCAAAACAAAGGATGGAGTCGAAGAGGACGGCCTTGGATCCTTGTCTTTCAGAAAGAATTCAATTCCAAGTCCGAAGCCATTTACTGGGAAAGGTGGATTAAAAAACAAAAAAACCGGTCACTAATTGAGAAGATAATTGCAAATACGTTCAAGTGGATGTAACTGGTGGCTGTTATCCCGCCGGGGCGGGATGGGGGTTCAAGTCCCTCCTCCAGAGCACGGATACCCACTCGAAATACTACTTGAACGAATAAATTTCCTGCAGTTCGTCGTCTGGTTTCTATAAACCGCTTAACCGTTGATGCGACCACTGAACAGATATATATTGGTCTAATCAGAGCAGATAAGAGAAATTTCACTTTAATGAAACAAATTTTAATCATATTAATATTCGGACTTGCGACTGCGGTGGTTAATGCCCGGGCAGATTCGATAAAAAGACCAAAAGTCGAGTGGCTGAACGTCAGTAGCGGTTTTTCTAAGCCCCTGAATCTCAAATGGAGTGACGGCTCAGTTAAAGCCATCAATTTTAATTTTGGCAGTAAATATTTCTACCAATTAGGATTCACAATAGCTGAAGGTACTCATAGCCGTGGAGCGAATTACGAATTGGATAGCTTCCACGCCGGAATCGGAAGACGCTGGCAAACAAATTTCATGATATTAGCTGGTTTTATTGGTCCCTCCTATAATTATGGGAAGGTGAAAATCCCTTTTGTCGAAGGACTTAGCAGCGATTTGGGATATACAGATGGTTGGGGCACTTTCTCCATGCTCCAAATTATCTTCCGCCATCCCCTTATTCCGGAATTCGGCTTGGGGACGGAGATATTTACCAATTTTAACCGGGCTATCAATAACTACGGAATCCGTTTCGTATTGCAAGTGAGCGATGGACGCTGATAGAGAACATATCATGTTCATAAAAAATCTCAGAATAGTCATTCTGTATAATGCCCTGTTGTTCTTTATCAAATGTCCCGAAAATCCGGTGGCGTATCAGAGACAATTCGACAAGGAATATCAAATCACTTTCCGTGTTATTGGGACTCCCAACATGCAAAAATTGTTTATCACTTACAAAGACGCCGAAGCTTTTAATATTGAGTTAAAGGACGTCCCCAATCCGTGGGAATTATCATTCATCAATAAAAATGACTACGACGTCTACATTTATGCTCGTTCACCTTATACTATTGGACAAGAGGGATTATTGGAGATCCAAGTACTGATCAATGGTGTAATCCTCTATCGCGAAGTAAGCAGTGAAATTTATCATCATGTCGTTTTAGCCAGACGGATTGATGGGACCCCTTTCACTTATCAGGTTACCGAATATTACTAATCGGTCAGCGTACTGTAACCTGATAAATTGCTACTGGTTTTTTCAAAGGTTCAATTTTATAGCACGCTAATCCTGCCGGGATGAAAATACTCTGCCCGGTTTCAATGTTCTCAGAAAGGTCTTCTCTCCAGCTTATTCTACATTTACCCTTAATTACCAGAAAGACGTGCGGCTTGTTATTGGTAAATAATGTGAGTGGTTTCCCTACCCTGGTCCAGTTAATATGGCTTACTCTGAATACTTCTCCCGGAATATCATAAATAGTCGCGATACCTTGTTTAATCGGTTTCAGTTTTCCGGTTTTTTCCGGCACTACAGCCAAACCCGTCACAGCATTTTCAAGATCACAATATTTATGGGTCAACCCCATTCTTATGACATTATCAGAATTGGACATGCACTCGATCAAATTACCCCGGACATAAGCGTGAGGAATGCCCGGCTTTATAACAATTGCCTCCCCTGCTCTGAGTCTGATAATCTTCATGAGCAGTATCAATATTAATCCGACGTCAATACTGGCGGCCGTCCGGAAGACTGCCTGATATAATGCCTCGGCAGAGTCAGATGGGGTCATATTTATTAATCGATTGTGGATTAGACTGGCCGTTTCGGCCACCATGGCTGGACGTTTAATCGCCATCTGAAGGACATTTTTAAATATTGATGGAACATTAATGCTCAATCCGGCTTGATTAGGTTTGATAGACTTCTGGGATAAAGACACGGGAATTAGTTCAGGATATTTTTGGAACAACCTTCTGACACTAACCGAATCGTTATAACCAATCAGAGCGATCAACTCGTCTAGAGCTATCGCGATTTCCGATTTATAATTCGGATCAGGATAATGTTCCGGGTCTTTTGCATACAGGCGTCGAGCATGTTCCTGAGTGGGATGGACTTGAATAGATAGCGTCTGACCTACCGACAGTACTTTGAATAAAAAAGGCAAATCTCCAAAACGTTCATGACAATATTTTCCGATAAATTCAATCGGATGATCTCGGATGACGTCGCGTAAAGGGCTTAGTGTGCCATTTAGGTCGATTTCTGACGATGCCTGGGGATGGTCACCCATCCATAATTCAGCGTAGGTTTGGTTATCAATGGGCGGGATACCTAATAAGTGCGGGATATAAGCCTGGGAACCAGTCGTTCCCCAGGCGTAAGGTTGGATTTTGTTAATTAATAAAAACGGTCGTAACTGCAGAGAAATTCTGACTCCTTGATTCTACATACACCGCAAAGGTAAACCTGTATTTGAATATCAAGCAAGTAAAATAATCAGACTTAAAATAAAATGGTCTGCTGGTGCAGACCATTTGTGAGGAAGGATCTATAAGGAGATGAGGATTTATTTTATATACTTTACCAGCAGGGTGTCATCCATACCGGCTTTGTATCACAAATCAACTGTCAGAGTACGATAATTAGACTACCCGCTACAGGAAAAAGTTGTCTGACCGAATAATTTTTTTTCGAGCAGAGGGAAAATTGCTGTAAATTGGTTTGTTTAATCAAGTATTTTATGTCATGAACTGTTACAGATTAATCCAACATTTTTCTATGGTAATTCTCGTTACTGCAATTGGTCTTGGAGGTGATCAACCTTCTAAAGCCTATACTTATGCCTATGGTGGAATTATCCGGGGTGATCAGACAAAGAAACAAATCGCCTTGGTCTTTACAGGTGGCGATTTTGGCGAAGGCGGCAATTTGATACGTGAAATCCTCCACCAGCGGAGGACTCAATCATCATTTTTTTTCACCGGCGATTTCTACCGCAATAAGGCGTTTGATTCCACAATCAATGATTTAATCCAAGATGGGCATTATTTGGGCGCTCATTCGGACAAGCATCTGCTCTATTGCAGCTGGGAGAAACGCGACTCGTTGCTTGTCAATCACCAACAATTTTATGAAGACTTGTCAGCGAATTATGCCGAGTTGAAAAGGTTTGGTATTGAAAAAGACGAAGCACCATTTTTCATGCCTCCTTACGAATGGTACAACGATACTATCAGCGTCTGGTGTAACCGCGAAGGTATTCAACTGATTAACTACTCGCCTGGAACTTTAAGCAACGCTGATTATACCATCCCATCCATGCATAATTATCGTTCGACCGAAACCATCTTCAGGAGTATAATCAATTTTGAAGAAAAGGAAAAGACTGGTTTAAATGGTTTTATTCTTCTGCTTCATATTGGTACTCACCCTGACAGAACAGATAAATTTTATTTTCGTCTGGGTGAATTGATTGATGTATTAGCTCTTAAAGGTTATCACTTCGTACGCATTGATCGGCTACTGCAACCACAATCAGGAGTAAAATGTCCGGAGAATTATTAATTCAAAATTGCCGGCTTAGCGATGATGCTACAGCAGGATTTCTTAATATCCTTATTAAAAATAAACAAATCGCCTCTATTGCCGAACAAGCGCCCCTGATAGCCGTAAACAACGTCATAGATGCGGGTGGTCGCTACATTGTTCCCGGATTTATTGATGTACACATTCAGGGAGCGGGCGGCGCTGATGTATTAGATGCAACCGAAAAAGCGATTAAAACGATTTCCATAACCCTGGCACAATTCGGTGTTACCGGTTTCCTGGCCACTACGGTAATTAAACCTGATACCGGTAATCAACATTTAAATACCTTGACTAACTTGTGGCATCAAGACCTGGGGGGGGCCAAACTGTTGGGCATACATCTGGAAGGTCCTTTTATCAATCCTGCAAAACGAGGTGGCATTGCCAAAAATGCCATTTTACCGCCATCACAGGGGGTTTTAGGGGAAATTTTAAATATAACCGGTAATGCTTTAAAAATGATGACGCTTGCTCCGGAACTTCCCGGCAACCTTGATATTATCCGCTATTTGAAAAAGTATCATATTGTCGCTTCGTTTGGGCACTCGAATGCAGATTATACCGAAACTCTGGCAGGTTTTGATGCCGGCATTTCACATATAACGCATATTTTTAATGCCATGCCCAGCCTACACCATCGTACACCAGGTCCAATTGCCGCCATCTTTGAGAGCGAGACCGTCACCGCCCAAATAATCAGCGATGGCATCCACTTACACCCGGCTATCGTTAATTTGATATATCGTAACCTTGGCAGTGATCGTTGTATTTGCATTACAGACGGCATTCAGGCGATTGGTTTACCGGACGGTCATTACGTCTACAATGGGCGTGAGTACGAAAGTCGCGATGGTTCCGCAAGATACGACGATGGAACACTTATCGGCACAGCTTTAGATGTACATGAGATTAGTCGTCGCTTTCAACGTTTCACCGCCTGCACCAAAAATATTGCTCTGCAAACGATAACCTGCAATCCGGCGCGGGTGCTGAATATTTCCGAAAAAACAGGAGCCGTAAAACCCGGCTATGATGCCGATCTTGTACTACTCGACTTCGATGATTCAGTCTATATGACAATTGTCGACGGCAAAATAGTTTACCAGAAAAAAAACAATCCGGCTTAGAATTCATTTAACTTTTTGTTTTTGGTCAGAACAATAGTAGACCGCTGCAAAAAGACAAGACATTACATACCAAGGATAAGATCAGGGCCATAAACCACCTGATACCCAATAACTTGCGATATATGATCATTTCGATAGTAAACGCAAATGACTCGGCGGTAACAACAAACCAAAATCTGCTCGGAATGCAGTTTGGAATAACAAACCAAACGTAGGGTAACGTCAGAGCAGAAGCGAGAATGCCGACGCCGATTATTCTATCCGCGTGAATTTCCCGCGCACTGACTTTAAATACAAATCTGATCAATGCCATCAGCGCAATCGTTTCGACAACGATGGTAATTAGTAATGCAATTCCGAATTCACCGATGTAGTTCAGCGGCAGATCTGTCATTAATTCAGCTGCTAAGTATTAAAT
This sequence comes from uncultured bacterium, assembly GCA_964485745.1. Classification (GTDB taxonomy): domain Bacteria; phylum Fidelibacterota; class UBA2242; order UBA2242; family UBA2242; genus CAZAKO01. Next base: position 3,053 of record CAZAKO010000003.1, on the reverse strand, counting down.
CTATTTACCAACCTGTTCTGACTAATTTTCGTAAACCCGTCATCTGGGGAGGGGCAAATATCTCGGTTTTAGGCTTTTTACTTCGAAAAGTCGTAGTACGCTTGGCCATGTAAATGACAATCTGATTCCCGGTAAATCCGGCGATTTTATACTCGATCTCTTCAGATATTCGGTTATCGGATTTTGGAATATAACCGCCTTCTGGATTGTCCCCGAAATTTGTCCAGCAGATATTAGGATCGTTATGAAAATCCTCATGGTCAAGTCTATTGAGATCATAACCAGAATCAACTGCTAAGATATACAGCGTATTGAATTTGTACCCAATTATCAGACAGGAATCAGGATTAATTTTATATAGCAAGTGGCCAGGATCTGTAACCATCTGGATATATCCAATAAAGATCGTGCCACCGAATTCCTCGGTGTTGACCAATCTGGTACATCGGGGTAGAAATTTTGAACCGTGGGGAGTGATATCACCGGTACTCAAATTGAACAAGAATAATAGCGATGCAATAACCCGAAATATGAATTTTACCTTCCGCATACCTTTTTCCTCACTGATTTACGGTATTGCCCTGAGATTATTTTAGTAGGATACATTTTCTGACTGCCTGGAAATGCGGAGTCTGGAGTCTGATGAAATAAACGCCCGAAGTCATCCGACCAGGTTGCCAATTGATTGTGTACTTTCCTCCGGGTAAACCGTTCTGGATTAAAGCATCCACCTCGCGTCCGTTAAGATCATAAACAGTAAGAGTAACCTCAGAAAAATACGGCAAATCAAACTCGATTGTCGTCATCTGATTAAAAGGATTGGGATGATTGGCATACAGATTAAACCGGGCGGGTACTACCTCTTGTTGTTTATTGATTATTTCGACGATAGGCGCAGTCGAAATTATCGTACCTGCGTCACCAACTGCCCAACCTTCGGTCGCCGATGGGAAAAAGATACTGTTAATGGCTCCAAAAACCTGGCTGTATTGCCGTTCCCAGGTTAATCCACCGTCGCTGGTTTTGAGAATCAGACCATTCATACCCGCGATATAGCCTTCGGTCGGAGACAAAAAATATACTGATTCCGGAGAATAAATAGTGATATCAGTTCGTAATACCCAGTTATCACCACCGTCATCGGTCTGTAATACCGTCCCATTATAGCCGACAGCCCAGCCGTCATGTTCATTGACGAAGAACACTGATTTCAGACGCATCGAGGTGGGAATAGAGGTGGTTGGTAAACGCCAGGTTATGCCGTCATCGGTTTTTATCACTGTTCCATTATCACCAACCGCCCAACCTTTAAAGCTGGTACCGGAAGGCAGAATGAAAATTGAATACAGATGCTCAGTCGTCGGACAGGTCTGAAGCGACCAGGTACTGCCATCATATTTTAAAATAGTGCCGTTCCAACCAGCGATCCAACCATTAGTCGCATCAATAAAATAAATTTCTTCAAGCGAAGATCCGGTTCCGGATACATCGGCAGTCCAGGTTTCTCCGGCATTTTCCGTTTTTAAGATTACTCCTCCATCGCCGCAAATCCAACCGTGTTCCGTATCAAGGAATCGAACCGAGTACAAATTATTTCCTGTATGACTTATCTGACTTTCCCAATGACTGCCGGCATCGGTTGTATGTAGAATCACCCCTTCAGTTCCCACTGCCCAACCGGTGTTTTCGGTAGTAAAAAATGTCGAGGTAAAATTACACGCATGATTACGGTCCTGGTTGTTCCAGTGCTCACCACGGTCAGTAGTATTTAGAATAATGCCATTCGAACCGACAACCCAACCATGATTTAGATCGGTATCGTCAAAATCAGATGATACAAATAGGTTAGTCACACCAAGACTAAATTTGCTCCAGGTATAGCCGTCGGTCGTATGTAAAATCACGTTATTGCCGGTAATCCAACCTTCAGTGGGTGTGGTGAACAGTATTGACCACAGGAAACTATCCGTTCCACTGGTTTGCTCATCCCAGGTACTTCCTGCATCGGTAGTTTTAAATATTTTACCACCTCCGCTTATTAAATATCCGTTGTTCTCATCCAAAAAGTAGATGCCATTTAGCTCAATTGGCGTGGACAGACTTGTACTTTCCCAAGTAGTGCCGCCATCAATTGTTCGTAAGATTACACCATTTAATCCCACCGCCCAACCATTTGTTTCCGAAATGAAAAACACTGACCTTAATATTTCCGCAGTCGGTGCAGATTGTGCGCTCCAGTTTTCACCTCCATCATTAGAATAATATATTTGTCCCCAAGGACCCACTGCCCAGATATGATTTTCATCCAGGATGAAAGCAGTGTTGATCGTTGCACCGACAATGGAAATAGTACTCCAGGTGCTCCCCCCGTCAACGGTTTTTAAAACTGTCCCATAACATCCAAAAATCCATCCCTTTTCGGTATTAATGAACTTTATTTTCATGTAATGTTCATCGGCACCGCGTCTGATCAAGTGCCAGCTCGCGCCGCCGTCATCAGTTTTCAAAATCGTCCCGCAGTAGCCAACCGCCCACCCCTGCAATCCATCAATGAAATCCACCGACATCAACAAATTGCCTTGCGGCACGGGATTCTGCCAATACCATTCTGCCTCTAAGGTGCCGACCATTAGTGTCAGAATCACTAGTAAACCATACTTTTTCATTTCCGGACTCCTGATTTAATACGCACTACTAAAACATTATCTATTATTTATTACGAAGAAAAAAAAGACCGATTTATTCAGAAAAACCTTAGACTGTTATTTTAAAGCGGATTGTAAGCCTTTGATCAACTCCTGGACAACCGACTCCGTGCATTTCTTTAAAGCGGCTTTGTTAGACGTGTTGAAATCGTTGCCAGCCCCCTTGATGCCGCTTTGGATTACCGTCACAATATCACGTCCCGTCATTAAATCAATGGTTTTGACGTCGGCGCTGGCCTTGCTGCACTACATCACTGCCGCTGGCGGTAAATACATCCGTCCAATCAATTGGAAAGTAAAAAGGCGTCCCGACTTGATTCCAACCCTGATACAGGCTCATTTCGTAGT
>CAZAKO010000002.1:0-57888 GCA_964485745.1 uncultured bacterium | reverse complement strand
GTTGGATTATGCCTATAAATCAATCGGTCTCTTGGGCAATTATTCCATGTTCACCGTTGGTGCGACGTTTTAAAAAGGACATTATGCATTTGATGTCAAATTGGAGGTAAGAGATGAGAAATGCAATTCTTTTTATCCTGGTCATTGTGACCCTTTGCTCCATCCGGTGTGACAAGGGCGATAATGTAGGGCCCGAAGATCAGAACCCGGTCCCGGATGTGGGCATGTATATCATCCTGTCACATGGTGTAGTGACCTCTCCTCCGCATGAAGTGCACCTGTTCTGTAATGTACTCGACACTTCCGGCATGGCAGCGGATTTATTAACCGTGGACCGCTTTTCAATCAAGGAAAACGGAGTGTCCATCGATCCGAAAAAGGTAGCCTTGTTAGTCCGTAAGCGGAATACGTTCGACTACCGCTTGAACACAGTCTTGCTGTTGGATATCAGCACGGGAGTCAGTCTGGATGCCTTAAAAGAAGCCGCTCTGGCATTTGTAAGTAATCTTGATCCAATGCAGTCCATCGCAATTTATACTTTTTCAAAAACATTGAACATGGTTCAAGATTTTACAGGTGACCTCGACCAATTGATTAGTGCAATTGAGGGGATCGTAGCTGGTTCGTCAGAGAGAAATCTGTACGGTGCCATCTCGCGCGGATTAAATCTGTACAGTGAGGGTTACAATCTGGGAGTCGTTCAGCAGGGGAATTTGGTGGTCTTTACTGCCGGGGATGACACCGAAAATGAAAAGAGCAAAGAAGAGGTCATCTATACCTCCCAGCTAGCCAACGTCTACACAATCGGTCTTGGCAGTGACCTAGATCAGGATTTCCTGAATCGGGCTGGAAATCGTGGATGGATTGTCGTCTCTGATGCGAGTCAACTTGCCGAAGTTTTCACCAAAATCCAGGCAGCAATCGCCAAATTTGCGGATAGTTATTACTGGATCTCCTATCAATCTTCATTGAGAGGAACGGATGCACAGGAAGTTGAAATGTCCATTTCTGCCAATGCCTATAATGGACCAGGTGCCACGCTGAAAAACTCATTTGATGCGAGCCAATTTGAGGATTTGGAAACGGGGATAACTGTTAACTGGTTGCCGGCTGAACCGGGGGGAATCGACACCTTGATAATCGGTGTAAACGTGCCCCGAACAGTGAAGGCTTTATCCCAAGGTGGAAATGCCGCTCCAATGTATGAGTGGTCTTGTGCGGATCCGGAAATTGTGGACATCGAGCCGGTTGCAGCTGGTTATCCTGACGCCGTTCTCCTTGCTCAGGCCGAAGGCAATACGCTTTTAATTGTCAGGGATACGGCTAACGAATTTGCGGATACCATTGTGGTTCACGCCGTCCAATCCTACACTGGGTTTATTCTTCGTGAATGGTGGAGTGACATGCCTGGAACGTCAATAAGCAATTTAATTTCCGATCCGAGATTCCCGGATTTTCCGACTGGCAGGAGATACATTAAGCAGCTGAATGGACCGCAGGCCTTTGGTGATAATTATGGGTCGCGTCTAAGGGGATACGTTCGTCCGGACACCAGCGGCACCTATTCCTTCTGGATCGCAAGCGATGATGCTTCCCAGCTCTATCTTAGTATGAACGAGAATCCGAACCAAAAAACATTAATTGCTAGAGTTGATGAATGGACCAACTATCAGGAATACAGTAAATTTACCTTCCAGCATTCTGCTAATTTTCAACTGGAAGCAGGGAAATTCTATTATATCGAAGCAGTTCAAAAAGAAGGTGGTGGCGGCGACAATTTATCCGTCGCATGGCAGGGACCGAACATCGCCAGGATCCTGATTCCCGCGGAAAATCTTTCTGCCTGGCTGGGAGACTAAAAGGTCTTTTGGATGGATGAAGTTAGAGCGAGTATCCACTGATCATGGGATACTCAGGAATCGTTCCGGGCCGCAAAACGCTTGCAATGAAAAATGATCCGGGTGTTAACGCAGTCAATACAATATATGGAAGATTGAACCAGATTGCAGGATTGTCGTTGCAAGAGAACTCCGACGATGAGCTATTATTGTCAATAAAATGCGTCGGGTTTGCCAAGCGGTGTTTATTTTTACCAACTATCAATGAGTATAGGTTTTGGGCAGACAGGGAAGCTGTTTTTATTGAAGTAAGAGAAATAAGAGGATAATTATGAGACAGTTTATTTTAATTTCGGTTTTATTCGTTTTTTGCATATTCGCAAATGCGCAAAACAGCATCAAACATGCCCCGCCGGGCTTCGATGCTTTACAGCCCGGTATATCACCGGGGAAAATAGACACCATCTATTATGAGTCAAAAACAGTTGGAACCAGACGCAAGGCGATTATCTACACTCCTCCCGGATTTTCAAAGGATAAAAAATATCCTGTACTCTACCTTCTCCATGGCATTGGCGGTGATGAAATGGAATGGCTGAACGGTGGTCAGCCTCAAGTGATCTTGGATAACCTGTATGCCGAAAAGAAAATTGAATTCATGATTGTTGTCATGCCCAATGGCAGGGCGATGAAAAACGACCGGGTTGAAGGAAATATCATGGCCCCTGAAAAGGTGCAGGCTTTTGCCACATTTGAGAAGGATTTGCTTGATGATTTGATCCCGTTCATCGAAAAAACATACCCGGTGATCAAAGATCGTGAACACCGGGCGATTGCGGGCCTATCAATGGGCGGCGGGCAGGCATTGAACTTCGGATTGGGTAATCTCGACAAATTTGCCTGGGTTGGCGGATTTTCAGCGGCACCTAATACCAAGCCTCCTGAACAGTTGGTCCCAAGTCCGGACGATGCCAGAAAAAAACTGAAATTATCCTGGATTTCCTGCGGTGATAATGATAATCTGATTCTGTTTAGTCAACGTACGCACGACTATCTTGTGAAGAATGATGTCCCCCATATTTATTACGTCGAGCCCGGGGTACATGATTTTAAGGTTTGGAAAAATGATTTGTACCTGTTTTCCCAATTTCTGTTTAAACCGGTTGATCAATCGGTCTTTTCCCAATATAGTAGCATTTTAGGAAAACCCGCTTCGACCAATGTAAGGAGAGCAAAATACCCCCAGATTTTACCCAATGGTCGGGCTATTTTCCGCTTGAAAGCGCCCGAAGCCCAAAAGGTACAACTTGATTTGGTGAAAAAATACGATATGGTTAAAGACGAGCAAGGAGTTTGGGAAATAATAACCGATTCTTTAAGCGAAGGTTTTCATTACTATTCTCTGATTATAGATGGCGTTGCAGTAGCAGATCCAGCCAGTGAGACTTTTTATGGTATGGGGCGTATGGCAAGCGGGATTGAGGTGCCGTTCAGCGGAGATGATTACTATACCGTCAAAGATATTCTTCACGGGGAGATAAGAATAAAGCGCTATTATTCCACTGTCTTTAATACCTGGCGTCAATTTTATATTTATACACCCCCCGGATATGATGTCAATCCAAATGAAAAATATCCGGTATTATACATACTCCATGGTGGTGGTGAAGACGAACGCGGCTGGGCAACGCAAGGGAAAACCGATTTAATCCTTGATAATCTCATCGCCGTAAAAAAGGCAAAACCTATGCTTGTGGTGATACCGGATGGAAATGTTGAGATGCCTGGTTTTGGCGAACAAACTTTAAAAATATTCGAAGCCGAATTAAAAAGGTGCATTATCCCATTTGTCGAAAAAAATTATAGGGTAAAAACTGAGTCGAAAAACCGGGCACTGGCGGGTTTATCAATGGGTGGCATACAAACGCTTTATGTAGGAATAAATAACTCTGATTTATTTTCATATCTGGGAGTGTTCAGCTCCGGCTGGATCATGCCAATGCAAAAGGATATTGCGGACGCTCAGTACGAATTTACAAAAAACAACCTTAGTCGGATTAAAAGCAACTTAAAACTACTCTGGATTGCTATGGGAGGTAAAGAAGATATCGCTTATAACAACTGTCAAATTATGCTTGCGAAGTTCGATGAGTTGAATATCAAATACACCTATAGCGAATATCCCGGCGGGCATACCTGGCCGGTATGGCGAAACAACCTTTTCAATTTTGCACAGTTGCTATTTAGATAAAGGAAAGACTAATGGAAATAAAGATTATGAAATGGGTTAACCGGCTATTTGCTATTTTTGTAATTTTTTTCTCCTCCAGTGAATGTTTATGCTTAGAAAATTATACGATCAAAAGTCCGGATCAAAAAATGTCTGTCGAATTTTGGCTTACTACTCAAGGCGAGCCGGTGTATTCAATTTCTCATTTGGGTTCAACTATTTTGAAACAGTCAAAATTGGGAATCATCAGAAGCGATGGGGATTTTTCAGCTAACCTTATTCTTGACTCTGTTTCGAATGCAAGTATTGTTTCCGACAAATACACCTTGTTGCATGGCAAGCGGTTGAATTGTAATTATCTCGGCAACAAGCGGATCTTTTATTTGAAAAATGCGAGTTCAAAAACAATCGAAATCATTTTTCAGGTATCGGACGATGGCGTGGCATTCCGGTATCATTTCCCTGAAAAAACAGATAAAACTGTGAAAATTTTCAAAGAGGCAACCTCCTTTCACTTTGATCTTACGACCAAAGCGTTCCTGCAACCCTGTCCAGATGCCCGAACCGGATGGTGTTTCACTCAGCCATCCTATGAAGAATATTATCAGATTGACATGCCAGTTGGAACCCCTTCTCCTTATCAGGCAGGATGGGTCATGCCTGCACTTTTTAATTATGGCAAATACTGGATGAGCATTACCGAAACAGCTGTGGATACCAATTACTGTGGATCGCGTCTAAGTCAATTTTCTCCCGCTGGTGAGTATTCCATTCAATTTCCACAACCACAAGAAAGCCGAGGAAACGAACCGTTTCTGCCGGAATCGGTTTTACCATGGTATACCCCCTGGCGGATTATTGCAATAGCTGAAAATCTTGGCGGTCTTGTTGAATCGACTTTAGGGACTGATTTAGCGATTCCAGCCCAATACGATGTTTCGTCGTGGCTTCATCCCGGTATTGCTTCGTGGAGCTGGGTGATTCTAAAAGATGATTCAACGGTATTCGATGTTCAACAAAGATATATTGATTTTGCGGCTTCAATGAATTGGCGATATTGTCTCATTGATGCATTTTGGGATACAAAAATTGGATATGAAAAGATTAAGGAGCTCGCTGTCTATGCTAAAACGAAAAATGTAAAAATATTATTGTGGTATAACTCTGCGGGCGATTGGAATACGACGACACTTACACCACGCGACAAAATGCTTACAAGAGAATCGAGGTGCGCTGAGTTTCAGAAATTAAAGGATATGGGCATTGGTGGTATTAAAGTTGATTTCTTCGGCGGTGATGGACAATCAATGATGAAATATTACATCGATATTCTAAAGGACGCTTCAAAATATAATCTTGCCGTAAATTTTCATGGATGTACCTTTCCGAGGGGTTGGCATCGAACCTATCCTAATTTAGTGAGCATGGAGGCAATCAGAGGAGAGGAATATGTGACCTTCGGGCAGTACTTTGCCGATAATCAACCTTCGCATTGTACCGTCATTCCATTTACGCGAAATCTTTTTGATCCGATGGATTTCACACCGGTAAATTTCTCCGGTATTCCGAATATAAAACGCCGAACAACTGGCGGTTTTGATATCGCTTTGTCCGTATTATTCACTTCCGGTATTCAGCATATTGCTGAAACGCCGGAGGGTATGGCGGCGCAAAGAGATTTTGTGAAAGAATATATGCGGTCATTACCCGAAACCTGGGATGATGTGAAATTTATTGACGGATATCCGGGGAAATACTTCGTATTGGCTCGAAAGAAAAATAATACCTGGTATATAGCTGGTATCAATGGAGAGAAGGCTGAACGTACTGTAAAATTAAATATTCCTTTCATCAGCAGTAAATCTAATGGGATTCTGATTACTGATTCAGATGATAAATCTGAGCTGGTAAAAAAAGACCTTGCTTTTTCAAAACCGATTGGCGTGACGATGCAGCCTGAGGGCGGATTTGTTATTAAAACAATTTCTAAATAAAATGAATTAAACTCTACGAATGGGAATCATTCAAAACGATAAAATAATAAGTTTGAGATTTGAGCTAATGTAAGAGTTAAAAAATAATCTTGAGGAGTATATCTAATGAAACAAAAACTTTTATCTTATTTGATTATTGTCTTTTCATGCAGTGGAACATGTTTAGCACAGGATGTACAGACGGAAATAATCGAAGACTTCAAACCGGCGACCACCAATCAACCAGGCAGAGATTATCCGCAGGTGAATTCCGAAGGTCGGGTACGCGCCAGCATTTTAGCCCCTGAGGCATATAGAGTTCAGATCGATATAAGTGCCGTAAAATACGACCTAATTAAGGATACGAGTGGTGTCTGGACCGGCGACTCGAATCCCCAGGACGAAGGATTCCACTACTACCAGCTCTGGATTGATGGCGCGGCAGTACCCGATCCAGGCAGCCTGTATTTTTATGGTGCCATGCGCTGTGGCAGCGGCATCGACATTCCTGCCAAAGATCAGGATTTCTATGCTCTCAAGAACGTCCCGCATGGTCAGATACGACAAATTCTATTCCCTTCGAACAGCACTAATACCTCACGCCGGGCTTATGTGTACACACCACCGGATTATGACAGGAATTTGACCAAACGCTATCCCGTCCTGTACCTGCAGCATGGCTGGGGTGAGGATGAAACCGGCTGGCCCAATCAGGGCAAAACCAATCTTATCATGGATAATTTGATTGCCGAGGGTAAGATCAGACCATTTATTATTGTCATGACCTATGGTATGACGAACGATACCAAAATTGGTGGTCTCAGAAATTTTGATATCAAACCATTTCAAACCGTTCTGGTCGACGAACTGATTCCTTATATTGATGTCCATTTCCGCACACTCCCCGATCAGCCCCATCGTGCCATGGCAGGTCTTTCGATGGGTGGTTTTGAAACGAGATTGATCATCCTGGAGAATCTTGACACGTTTTCCCATATTGGTCTTTTCAGCGGTGGCAGTATCAGTCCGGATGATATCAAAAATACGCCCAGCTTCAAGGATAAAGTAAAACTCGTATTCATCAGCTATGGCAGCAGGGAAATCGAAAGCATGAAAAACAGACCCCCCCGTGGGCCTTTTGGTGGGGATCCCAAAGAAAATATCGATGCGATATTAAAAGAAGGCATCAATGCGCATTTCTACGTTTCGCCCAATACGGCGCACGAGTGGCAGAGTTGGCGGCGCAGCCTGCGTGAATTCGCGCCATTACTATTCAGAGAATAACCAATGCATTTTTAATATGCAGCGCGGGATCAAATAATGAGATTATTACCAGATATTTTAAAGAAAAAGTTCATTATTATCGCGATTTTCCTATTTTCGATCAATTTGCTGGGACAGCAACTGCCCTATCAGAATCCTGAGCTAAGCTCCGAAGAGCGGGCGAAAGATTTAATTCCACGGTTGACACTTGAAGAAAAAGCCACTTTGATGTGTGATGTATCGGACGCTATTCCACGCCTTGGAATAAAAAAATTCAATTGGTGGAGCGAAGCGTTGCATGGTCTGGCAAACAATGACAGTGTCACCGTCTTCCCCCAACCTATTGGTATGGCAGCTTCATTCGATGATGAATTGGTTTTTCAAATTTTCAATGCCGTCTCTGATGAAGTACGAGCCAAATACAACGAATCGCAAAAAAGAGGGATGGAAAATCGACGTTTTTTAAGTCTCTCGGTCTGGACTCCCAACATCAATATTTTTCGTGATCCTCGCTGGGGACGCGGTCAGGAGACCTACGGCGAAGATCCTTACCTGATGTCTCGGATGGGTATTTCTGTCGTCAAAGGACTGCAGGGATACCCTGATTCAAGATATAAAAAACTTTTAGCTTGTGCCAAGCACTTTGCCGTTCACTCGGGACCTGAACCGAGCCGTCATACTATGAACATCAACGACCTCGATCCTCGGGATTTATGGGAAACCTATCTTCCGGCATTCAAGTCTCTTGTTCAGGATGCGGGCGTCCGTGAGGTGATGTGCGCTTATCAACGTCTGGATGATGAACCCTGCTGTGGCAGCACAAGACTCCTTCAAAATATCCTGCGGGATGAATGGGGGTTCAAGTATCTTGTGGTCTCGGATTGTGGCGCAATTTCGGACTTCTATAACAGCCACAAAGTTTCCTCAGATCCAATCCAGGCGGCCGCCAAAGGGGTTCTGGCAGGAACGGATGTGGAGTGCGCCGGTCCAGCTTATAAACTGTTACCAGAAGCGGTTGAAAGAGGCTTGATCGACGAAGAAGAAATCAATAAAAGTTTAAGACGGATTTTGATCGGACGTTTCGATTTAGGAGAGATGGACGACGACGCCTTGGTTCCCTGGACAAAAATCCCGGCGTCAGTGCTCAATTGTGATGAACACAAAAAACTGGCTTTGGACATGGCGCGGGAAACCATGACCCTCCTTCAGAACAAAAACAACATCTTGCCTTTATCCAAGTCCATAAAAAAGATTGCGGTAATTGGTCCTAACGCAAATGATGAACGAATGCTGTGGGGAAATTACAATGGCAGACCCATTCATACCATCACGATTTTGAATGGCATACAAACCAAACTCGCCGACCAAGAGATTGTATATGACCGGGGATGCGACCTGACCGATAAAATGTACATCGAAACCGCAGTGCCCGCATGCGCCATCGATGGTCAACCGGGCATCAAAGCGACTTATTGGAATAATCGCGATTTTGAAGGAGAGAGTATATTCACCGGACAAATGACCCAACCTATCCAACTGACCACGGAGGGACAACATGAATTTGCGCCGGGGGTGACTCTGGAGGGTTTTTCCGGTAAATACGAAACCGTCTACAAGACCTCAGAATCAGGAGAGCTTGTATTCAAAGTCGAGCCGCGGGGAAGGTTCGAACTTATTGTGAATGGCGATACTCTTTACAAGCCCGTCAGGTTTGGACCACGCACGATTCGTCTCCCATTAAACGTTGAAAAAGGCAAAGAATATAAAATCGAAGCGCGTTTCAGACAAATAGGTCGCTGGCCTGCCAGCCTGAGTCTGAATTTTGGCAAGGAAGTTCCAGTGCAATTTGACGATCTCATCAAAAAGTTGGCAGGAATTGATGTGGTCATTTTCGCAGGCGGTATTTCTTCCCGACTGGAAGGCGAGCAAATGCCCGTCGAGCTGCCCGGCTTCAAGGGTGGCGATCGCACAAATATTGAACTTCCTGAAATACAGAGAGATTGCCTGAAAGCTTTAAAACAGGCCGGGAAGAAAATCATTTTTGTGAATTGTTCCGGTTCGGCGATTGGACTGGTGCCCGAGACTGAAACCTGTGATGCCATTCTGCAAGCCTGGTACAGTGGTGAATTCGGCGGGCAAGCAGTAGCCGATGTTGTATTTGGCGATTACAATCCATCCGGCAAATTACCCGTCACTTTTTATAAAAACATTGATCAACTGGGTGATTTTGAAGATTATTCCATGAAAGGCCGCACTTACCGGTTTATGTCCGATCCACTGTTCCCCTTTGGTTTCGGATTAAGTTATACTACTTTTTCCATCGGCAAAGCAAAAATCAGTAAAACCAAAATCAAAAGCAATGAAAGTATCACCATCACTATTCCTGTAGAGAATTCCGGCAAACGCGATGGTACAGAAATCGTTCAGGTTTATGTGCGTAAAGTGAACGATGCCGACGGACCACTAAAAACCTTAAGGGGCTTTCAACGGGTTGATGTTGCCGCTGGAAAATTAAATCAAGCGATCATTGATCTGCCTTATAAATCGTTCGAGTTTTTCGATAGAGCAAGTGGTAATATGGCTGTCACTTCTGGAGAATATGAGGTTCTGTATGGTTCCAGCTCGGATGCAAAAGATTTAAAAATAATAAAAATCATGGTTCAATAAACCGCGTTTGCGCATGGATATAAAAATCGGAAATCACGGAAAAACTTTGAGTGAGTTTTTATATCAAAAAAGTAAAAAGGCGTTTAGCCAATATCTAATTCTTCGATTATGTTTGCTGAGTTCGGCCGTGTTTGCACAGCAAGGCGATCGAGTGAACCTTGGACGTTTGCAGACCGGGGCGACGATCACATTTATCCGCACGGCAGGAAACGAATGGGGCATCGAAATCTCCGGCGGCGCCACACCGAGCCTGACACAACTGAAACCTGTGCAGATTGAGGTCATGCAAAAAGACGATGCCCTTCGCGAATTTGCAGCCGGATACACAACAGTCCAGAAATCGGCTTCAGGAATCAACGCCCGCGCCGAAATCGCGTATGGCGAAAATGTCGTTTTTCATGTACATGACACATGGAGTTTGACAGGCGCTGTGCTTTCGGTGCACCGGAAAGTGGAAGTGACGGGCAATGCTCCGGGCGGTTTCAATTCATCTATCGTGTTTGAGATTGACCCTTCCGTCTGCTGGTCTGATGTGAATTGCCTGGCTCCGGGTGCATTGTACGGGGATCCCACCTATAATGGCGACCGTTCTCCCGGTGGCACACTGAATTATGCGGCTCGACATTTCCTTCTCCGTGAAGATATGCTCCCGGCCCCCCTATTCGCACTCTCTTTCAACAACGGTTCCTCGGTAACAATGCTGGATCCTTTGCCACGAGGCGAATCGACTGTTGAGGAAACCAAGCTTTCGCAAGAGGTGATGACCGATGCACGGTTTCAATTCGGCGCTTTAGGGGCATGGCAGGAGGACGGACATCCAATCGAGTTTGGTTTCCAGTTTCCCGGCACAATGACCATGTACGCGTTCGGCCCGAATACACCGACGGAGTCTCGATGGATTCGCCGCTTTCATCCGATTGTGCAGGGAGTCGCTCACAGTTACGAAGTGAATTTTCGATTTGGACGCGACGAATCGTTCCGCAATATGACGCGAAACGTGTGGCGCTGGGCTTGGGGCACGTTGAAGCCCGCCGTCGCTCCCATTGACGTCGAGCAGATGCGCCGTATTCTGCTCGATCACCTCGCCGCTCAGGCCGCCACTATTGATGGCCGCACCGCCATTCCGTTTGCGGTCGCCACATTTGATACGAACGCGCCTCAATGGAATTGGACGATGGCCGCGATGGGTTTCGTGAGCAAGAACATCGAGTGTGCGGATCAGCTATTGCGAGAAGGAGATCACGACCCGAGCGAACGTGGACAAAAAATGCGTGCCATCGGATTATCCATCATCTCATCAATGATTCAGGCGCTTCCCGCCGTGCCGCTTCAGGCGACCGGGTACGATCTGGCTACTGGAAAACCCTGGACGGGTGACCGGCAGGAGTGGCTCGCTCCCTGGTTGCGTAACGCCACGGAAGACATGCGCGTGCTGATGCGGGCATACCGGCGCGAGCATGCTCTGGGACGGGAACATCCCGAATGGTATAGCTGGGTCAAGAATTACGTGGACTGGCTGATCCTGCAGCAACGTGAGGATGGTTCCTTTCCTCGGCGGTGGGAATCCGGAAGTAGTGTTGTCGTAGAAACGACGGGAACGGTGAGTTACTGTCCCGTGCCGCTGCTCATTCTGATGACTGAAGAAACCGGTGATTCGAAGTATAAACAGTCTGCCATCCATGCTGCGGAATATGTTTGGGATAACTTTGGGAAGCGGGGATTCTATGTCGGCGGTGCCAGCGACAATCCCAATATCACCGATAAAGAAGCCGGAATGTTGAGTCTGGAAGCGTTCCTGAGTCTGTATGAATCGACCCGGGAATCCAAATGGCTGGAACGCGCGCAAGTCGCAGCGGACTATACCGAGACCTGGATGTGGATCTGGAATCTGCCCATGCCGGTTGACGCAGACGATGCACATCTCCACTGGAAGAAAGGCGTGCCGACCATCGGTGTTCAGGGAATCACGGCCCGCGGAGTCGGCGGCGTGGATGAATATCTGGACTGGTCCGCACCCGCTTACGCGAAACTATACAAATACACAAATGATTCGCATTATCTCGATGTCGCGCGGGTTCTGTTGCATGCCACCAAATCCATGGTTGCTCTTCCAGGTCGCCAGTATGATATGAGAGGGGTTGGATGGCAACAGGAAGGCTGGCGCATGGGACCGGGCCGATCCGGTCGCGGTGTCGGAGGGCACCGGTTCTGGCTGCCGTGGGTTTCGGTCAACCACCTGGTTAGCATCACCGGTCTGGAGGAGTTCGATCCTGCTCTGTTTCAACAATTGTCCAAGGGCAATTAAAAATGGACAGCAAAGCATAAATCTCGGCACTCAGAAGAATTCACATTTGACAAAAGAGATCATTCTTATGAAGAAAATCACTTTTTTTACTGCAATCCTGCTTGTTTTTAATGTGGTACAAACCAACACCGCTCAGGCACAAGAAAAAAAACAACTTGTTCCGGGAGAACAGGCGTCTCTTGCCGATCCGGGACAGAATACTTTCGGAAGGATACGTAATGTCGGCACCACAAAAACAAAACGATTGCCATGGCCAGCACGCCCGGAACCGGAAATAAAAACGGTTTCCTTGGATGAAATATCCATGAGCGATCCCTTCGTTTTTCCTGATCAAGAAACCAGGACGTATTATCTGACAGGCACAGGCGGTCGATTATACAAAAGCAAAGATCTGAAAATGTGGACGGGCCCTTACAAGATTATCGATCTCACAGGCACCTGGATGGACAGCCTTTGGGTTGCTGCCGCCGAAATACACCAATTTGGGGATAAATATTATTTGGCCGGTACATGGAGCGATCACACTACATTGATTGAAGCGGTCCCGCGCCGGTATAACGTGCCTTTGAACCAAACCATGCTGTTGGTATCCGATTCTCCTGAAGGACTTTACAAACCGTTGGTGCAGGAGTATGATTTTTATCTCGGTCCCGGAGACTGGGATATTATCGATGGAACCATCTATCAAGAGCATGATATAACCTACATGGTTTTCGTTCACGAGTGGACGCAGCTCATTGACGGTACCATGGCGTACATGCCGCTTTCCAAGGATCTAACCCATCGTACTGCCGAGCCAACCACGATTTTCCGTGCCAGTGAAGCGGTATGGTCCAAAGAGATGAACAGCATTGGCGAAGCCACCTTTGGCATGAAGATGCCCGGCTGGGTAACCGATGGCCCGCAATTGTTCCGCACACAGACGGGCAAGCTCGGGATGCTCTGGTCGAGCTGGGGCGAACACCGGTATGCGCAGGGTATCGCTTATTCCGAATCAGGAAGCATCAAAGGCCCCTGGGTTCAGGAACCGGAAGCTTTCAAGGGAGACAATTCCGGGCATGGCATGTTGTTTACAACCTTTGAAGGAAAACGGTTATTCATCATCCATCATGCTGAGGAGAGAGGTCCTCGCAAACCGCAACTTTATGAGGTTGATGATTCCGGCGATAAATTGATTCTCGGGTCGAGGTATAATCCATGATCATGCAAATGTTATCTCTTTGGAATCAGGCGAGGCCTTTATGTATGAAAAAGAGTTTTCTATGGGTCACCCTTTCGATATTTTTATCGACGGGTCTGGTTGCGCAAAATTTATTGTCGCCAATTTGGAAAATCAGTTTCGCGGATACATCCGAAACGAACCTGAACCAGATCGACCCGGCCAATTGGAAGGATGTCAATCTGCTCTTATCCTGGGAACGGCAGGATTATTTCTGGCTTGATGGGAATGGCTGTATCGTCAATGATTTTTCTGTACCGGCTGGATTCGCCGGCTCACAATTCACCCTTACGATGAGTTTGCAATGTGATGTCAAAAGTATCTATGTCAACGGGAAATGGATCGGTGGGAAGTTGCCCAATCAATTTTGGTCCAACCGGGGAGCCAAGACCGAATTTACTCTTCCTGATGACTGCCTGTTGGTTGGGAAACAAAATCGAATTGCAGTCTTTGTCTCGAATCTTTCCTACACGGGTGGAATCAGTTACAATGTTTGCAGCATCACCCCAACCAGGACCACATCAAAATCGGAAGTCGAAATTGTTATCCCGGCTCAAGATCATCTTTATTTGGCCGAACATGCGAATTCGTTCACGATCCGATACAATGCCGAACAAAAAGGTAGCATCACGCTGTCAATTGGCAATGATTTTCATCAGTCATTTGTTCAAAACGAATATCAGGTTAAAAAAGGAAAAGGGCAGATTCAATTCGATTTTGGGGATGTGATCACCGAACCGGGATTTTATGAGTGCATCGTGATCATGAACGACGGCGGGTATTCTTCGGATGTTGCCTGGTTTGCGCTGTCGCCCGAAAAAATTGAATGCGGGAACAACACGGTTCCCCGGTTTAAAGCCTATTGGGATGAAACATTGGCCGAGTTAGGTCAAGTGCAACCAGAATTCAAGCTGATCAAAACGAACAATTTGTGCTCGGACAGCCGTGACGGTTACATTGCGGAAATGAGATCGTTTGGCGGACTGATAATTCGCGGATACTATTTCGTTCCGAAAACACCGGGACGACATGCCGCTGTTCTGCACGTGCCGGGTTACGGACAAGGCTATCAGGATCGCAGGGCTTTTCTGGAAAACCGCGACGATGTGATCGAACTGGCTTTGTGCGTCCGTGGTCACGGGATTAGCGCCGATGTGTTCAATCCCGGGTTTGGTGTTCCCGGAGTTTGGGGATACAAACTTTGCAGCGAAACCGAGATCGCCTACCGGGCCATTTATATGGATTGCGTCCGGGCGGTGGAATTTTTGCTGAGCCGTCCCGAAGTCGATGGCTCCAGAATCGGTGTGATGGGCGGCAGTCAGGGCGGCGGACTCACGCTGGCAACTGCCGGATTGTGCAGCGATCACATTAAGGCCTGTTCATACTTCGATCCCGGTCCCTGTGATCCGCGCGATCACCTGAAAATCCGTGAATTGTGCAAAAGAGAATTCATAAACTTTCTGGAATTCTATAACAATGAGTGCACCCTCGAAGACGCGCTCAATGTATGGGATCTGATCGATACAAAGGGATTTGCGGAACAGATCAAATGCCCGACTTTTTTTGTCACGTCCTTATTCGATGACGATATTCCCCCGCACCTCGGTTTTGCCGCTTATAACCAAATTTCGGTGCCAAAACATTTTAAAATCTATCCCGAATTGGGTCACCTGAATGACAAAGCGTTTGAAGTGCAAATGCAATTTCTAAAAGACCAATTGGGATTTTGAGTTGTGAAAGTTACTGTTTGCGAAAGGAACCTCTCATGAAAAAAACATTCACATGCTTTGCGATGATCGCCCTGCTGCTCACAGGATGCGGCAAAACACCTCAGTCTACCCTCGTTAAGGTCGAGGGTGGAATGGTTCAGGGAATAGTTGAAGACGGACTCACGGTTTTCAAAGGCATTCCATTCGCCGCACCACCGATTGGTGACCTGCGCTGGAAAACGCCTCAGCCGGTTGCAAAATGGGATACTGTGCTTCAAGCCACTCAATTTGGTCCCGACCCGATTCAGGGGTGGGGAGATCGGGCAAAACAGAGTGAAGATTGTCTCTATCTGAATGTCTGGACTCCGGCAAAATACACAAACGACAAGATTCCCGTTCTGGTCTGGATTTATGGCGGCGGATTCAATGGCGGAGCAACCTCCTACTACAACGGTGAACATCTTGCCAAAAAGGGTGTTGTCCTGGTCAGTATCGCCTACCGCGTTGGACATCTCGGATTTTTAGCGCATGCAGAGCTGAGTGCCGAGAGTCCGAATCATGTTTCTGGAAATTACGGCCTGCTGGATATGATCGCAGGTCTGAAATGGGTGCAGAAAAATATCGCTGCATTCGGAGGCAATCCCAATAAAGTAACGATTTTTGGAGAATCGGCCGGAGGAATCGCAGTCAGCATGCTGTGCGCATCGCCTCTGGCTAAGGGGCTTTTTGACGGCGCCATTTCACAAAGCGGCGGCTCGTTCGGACCTCCTCGGCCCACCACCTATCCCGGCGAAAACATGAAGCGTCTCGATGTTGCCGAAGGTGATGGAGAAGCATATGCTCAGAGTACGGGTGCCTTATCCCTTGCAGAGTTACGAAATATTCCTGCCGATAGTCTGCCAATGGGCGGTTTTGGCAAAGGCATGGCTTGGCCGATTATCGACGGATGGGTAATTCCCGACGATCAATACAAACTCTACGAAGCGGGTCAGTTCAATGACACGCCCATCCTTGTGGGTTACAATTCGGATGAAGGCGCCAGTTTTACTCGAACGAATGACCCAAAAGAATATATTGCAAGCGTTAAGGAACGTTACGGCCAATTTGCCGACGACCTGCTCAAGGCTTATCCCGTTGGAGAGAACTCGGTTCCGAAAACTGCGCGCGACCTGGCTCGTGACGCGGCATTCGGCTGGCACACATGGAGCTGGGCGCGATTGCAGGCAAAGATGGGACAATCAGATCCTTATCTGTACTATTTCGATCAGCACCCAGATTATCCTGAGGACTCTCCCCACTACGGCTATGGCTCACCCCACGGACAGGATGTGGGCTATGTTTTTCAAATGCTCGATACTTCCAACCCGGAAACAACAGAATCCGATCTGGTCATCTCGGAAGCCATGGGCACGTACTGGACTAATTTTGCTAAATATGGTAATCCCAACGGCAAAGGCGTGCCGGAATGGCCGACCTTTAGCGATGAAACTCCCGAGGTCATGTATTTTCAGCAAACACCTCATGTTGGCCCCGTGCCGAGTCTCGAATCGCTCAAAGTATTGGATGGTTATTTTAAGTGGAGACGAACTTCCGAAGGTGACGCATGGGCAAAGTAAACAGTTCAATACGGGAGTAAAAATATGGAAAAAATATTTTTCCCAATTGCCTTTTTGGGTTGTCTTCTGGTTATGACTGCCAGTGCACAGGTCTATCAAAAAACCGAATTGGGAATAAAATCCACTATCAACGCAATCGAGGTTGAAATTCAGTTTTATAATCCCTCAACCGTTCGGGTTTTGAAATCGCCCGCAGGCCAGGCTTTTGAAAAGAAAAGTCTTTCGGTGATCGAGGTTCCTCAACAAACAGACTTCAGCATCGAACAAAAGGGGGATGAGCTTTTCTTGAAAAGTAAAAGCATGATGGTAAGCCTGAATCTGAAAAACGGCCAAGTCTCTTTTGCAACGCTTGAGGGTAGTCCTTTATTAAATGAAAAAGTGAATGGTGCTG
Source organism: uncultured bacterium (assembly GCA_964485745.1). GTDB lineage: Bacteria > Fidelibacterota > UBA2242 > UBA2242 > UBA2242 > CAZAKO01. The sequence goes on along the minus strand of CAZAKO010000002.1, from coordinate 40,677 downwards.
CATTTACCGATTTTGATGATGCCGGGATTGAAACCTACGCGGTCTCCCAGTCTTATGTTTTAGAGCAGAATGAAGCCATTTACGGACTGGGCATTTTGCAGAATGGCAAAATGGTGCAGCGCAATCAAAAAGTATACATGGTGCAAAACAACACGGAAGATTTTATTCCCTTTTTCCAATCGGTCAAAGGGTACGGATTCTTCTGGGATAATTATTCACCAACGGTTTTTGAGGATAACCCAGAAAGCACCTCGTTCACATCGGATGTGGGCGACTGTATCGACTATTATTTCATGTTCGGCGGCAATGCCGATAGTGTAATTGCTCAAATGCGCAATCTCACCGGCCGGGTGCCATTGTTTCCTTTATGGACTTATGGTTACTGGCAAAGCAAGGAACGGTATAAAAGTCAGGATGAAACAGTTGGTGTCGTTAAAAAATACCGTGAACTGGGCGTGCCGCTTGATGGCATCATTCAAGACTGGCAGTACTGGGGCAACAATTATTTGTGGAATGCTATGGACTTCCTCAATGTAGAATTTTACAATCCCCAAAAAATGCTGGATGACGTTCACAACTTAAATGTGCACATGATCATTTCCATCTGGAATTCTTTTGGTCCCCAAACCAAGCCCTATAAAGAACTGGAAAAAATCGGCGCATTGATGGATATTCAAACATGGCCGCAATCCGGTTCCGAAAAATGGCCACCAAGAATGGATTACCCGTCGGGTGTGCGGGTTTACGATCCCTACAATCCCGAAGCGCGTGATATTTACTGGAAATATCTCGAAAAAGGGATTTTCTCGCTCGGCATGGATGGCTGGTGGATGGATTCCTCGGAACCGGATCATTTCAATCCCAAACCTGAAGATTTCGATCACCAAACCTATTTGGGCTCTTTCCGTAAAGTCCGCAACGCCTTTCCATTAATGACCGTCGGAGGGTTGTCAGATCATCAACGTGCGATAACATCGGACAAACGGGTGTTTATTCTGACCCGTTCGGCATTTGCCGGGCAGCAGCGTTATGGCGCCAATACCTGGTCGGGCGATATCGTCTCCTCCTGGAATACGCTCAGAAACCAGATTTCCGCCGGCCTCAATTTTTCCCTTTGCGGCATTCCTTACTGGAACAGTGACATCGGCGGTTTTTTCCTCTGGGAATATCCCAAAAAACTTGAGGATGCGGATTACCGCGAACTCTATGCCCGCTGGATTCAGTTCGGTGTTTTCTGCCCGATGATGCGCTCCCACGGAACCGATGCCCCGCGTGAAATTTATCAATTTGGCAAGAAAGGCGACATAATTTATGATGCCATTGAAAAATTTATCAACCTGCGCTACCGCTTGTTGCCTTATATTTATTCCACCGCATGGGATATAACGGCCAACCAGTCTACGATGATGCGCGCCCTGGTAATGGATTTTGCGGGTGATAAAGACGCTTTGGATGTAAACAATGAATATATGTTCGGCAAGTCGTTGCTGGTTTGCCCTGTCACCACGCCGATGTATTCAAAAATACAGGTTCAGGGCCATGATACGACCCGCGTTGAAGATTTCGGTCAAATCAAAGATACCGATGTCTACCTGCCCAAAGGAACCGACTGGATCGATTTCTGGACAGGCGAAAAACGGAGCGGCGGACAAACGGTTACTAAAGCGATGCCGATTGATATTATGCCACTTTATGTCAAAGCAGGTTCCATTCTTCCCATCGGCCCCAATGTGCAGTATGCCACAGAGAAAAAATGGGATGCACTTGAAATCCGCGTCTATCCTGGCGCTGACGGCGAGTTTGTATTGTATGAAGATGAATGCGATAATTACAATTACGAAAAAGGAGTTTATTCCACCATCACGTTTCAGTGGAATAATGATAAAAAAGAATTGACTATCGGCAAACGAAAAGGCTCTTTTCCCGGAATGCTGAAAAAGAGAACCTTTCAGGTAGTTATCGTATCGCTCAATCATGGAATAGGAGTTGATGCGACAGATCGAATCGAGAAGGTTGTAAATTACGATGGCGCAGAAAAGAAAATTGTATTCTGGTAGTAGTCAAAATCAGTAATCCGTAGGAAAAATCTGAAATGATAATTGTATTTCGAATATTAATTAAGGAGAACTTAAAATGAGACAAACATTATTCTCCATTTTGCTTATTGCAGTGTCAGTTAGCAAAATCAGTTTAGCACAGTCAGTGCAGACTCCGGTTGTGGAGGATTTCAAACCGGCATCCACCAATCAACCAGGCAGGGAGTATCCTCAGGTTAATTCCGAAGGCCGGGTGCGTGCCCGCATTTCGGCGCCCGAAGTACATAGAATTCAGCTCGATATAAGCGCCGTGAAATACGATCTGGTCAAGGACACGAATGGCGTCTGGACCGGCGACTCGGATCCCCAGGACGAAGGATTTCACTACTACCAACTCTGGATTGACGGAGCTGCGGTTCCGGATCCCGGCAGTTTGTATTTCTATGGTGCCAGCCGCTGGGGAAGCGGTATTGAAATCCCCGCCAAGGATGGGGATTTCTACGCTCTCAAAAACCTCCCCCATGGACAGATCCGTGAGCAACTCTATTTCTCCAAAAGTAATAATAGTATGCGCCGTTGTTTTGTCTATACGCCGCCTGATTATGATAAGAACACTACGAAACGGTATCCCGTGTTGTACCTGCAACATGGCGGCGGAGAAGACGAGACCGGCTGGCCGAATCAGGGGAAAACCAATTTCATCATGGATAACCTGATCGCCACGGGCAAGGCTAAGCCTTTTATCATCGTGATGGATAACGGCACCTGGCGTTGGCCTGAAAATGTCCCCCGCCCCAAACCGGGTGAGCGTCCCAGAGGTACCTGGCCGCCGAAAGGTTGGGCAGACGGTTTTATGCAAACATTGGTAGAAGACATCATCCCTATGATCGATGCCAACTATCGGACCCAGGCAGATCAAAAGCATCGGGCCATGGCGGGATTGTCCATGGGTGGTATGGAGACTCGAATCATTACCCTGGCCCATCCCGAAATATTCTCATATGTCGGTATATTCAGCGGCGGCAGCATCAGTGTCGAAGATGTCAGCAATGCTCCCGGTTTCAAAGAAAAAGTCAAACTCGTATTTGTTAGCTATGGCAGCCGGGAACTCGAAGACGGCAAAACCCGTTTTGGTAGTGATCCCAAAGCGGACACCGAAGCCCTCAACGAGGCAGGCATCAGAACCTGTTTCTATGTCTCCCCGCTAACAGCCCATGAATGGCAAAGCTGGCGGCGCAGTCTGCATGAATTTGCGCCTTTATTATTCCAGGATTAAAGGAGTATCGCTTATGAAACCTCTCATTTACGTAGTCAAAAGATGTTTGTCACAATTGACTGTCCTAATGTGTGCTGTGATGTTTACCGTATCCGCTTTTGCCGCTGATCCTGGCAAAATTGTTGTCCAGGCGGACAAGCCCGGAGCTAAAATCGACCCCCTGTTCTACGGCCTGATGACCGAGGAAATCAACTATTCTTACGAAGGCGGACTCTATAGCGAACTGATCCAGAACCGCATTTTCAGGGATCCTCCGGGCGGCGGTATGCTCCCCGCTGCCGCTGGAACAAAGGAACCGGGACTGTTCAGGAGCGAGCATTATTCGATGCGCGCTTTCTCCTGCAAAATTCCCAATGGCAAGTATCTCGCAAAACTCTACTTTGCCGAGACATACACGGGCATCGCCGGTCCCGGTGAGCGCGTCTTTTCTTTCAATGTCATGGGACATGAATTCAAAGACTTTGATATCTGGGTCAAAGCCGGCGGTTTCAACCGCGCCTACATCGAAACAGTGCTCGTGGAAGTAACCGCTGGTGAGTTTCGCATAACATTCACACCCCAGATTGAGAACCCGGCCATTAAGGCGATTGAGATCATTCCACAGAAGGGGACCTCCGAGTCGACTGTTCGGATTCGAGCCGGTCAGTCCGAACCTTTTACGGATTCGGCTGGACAGGTCTGGCAGGCGGAAAGAGGATTTGAGGGCGGCAGCACGGTCGATCACGGTCCACTCGTCGAACCTCCGGGAGACTGGATTTCGGATGCGCCCCACTGGTTCCTCGTGACCTCGACTGGTGCCAAGGGTACCGCCGTCACCGACACAAGTGACCCCATTAATATCACCGCCTTGACGACCAGTCTGAAGCTTACGATTTCCAAGGTGCCCGCGGGCGGCCGCGTCGCCATTGCGAATAATGGGTATTGGGGTATTCCTGTCAAACCCAATTGCACCTATCGGTGTTCTTTCTATGCCAAAGCCTCGGAAAGATTCTCCGGGCCATTGACGGTCTCCATCGAGTCTAATGACAACGCAACCGTTTACGCCTCTGCAACTATCACGGCCATTACTGGCAGATGGAAACATTATAAGGTTACGTTGATAACAGGACAGGTTGCGCCCACGGCAGATGCTCGTTTCGTGATTGCTGCTAATTCGAAGGGCACGGTCAACTTCAATCTCGTCTCGTTGTTTCCCCCTGTATTCATGGAACGCACAGGTGCTGCTTTAGGCGGACGTCCCGTCACCGGTTTCCGGCCGGATATCATGCAGCTTCTGGACAATATGCACCCGTCGTTCCTGCGTTTTCCCGGTGGCAATTTTGTCGAGGGGTTCAATTTTGAGAATCGTTTCAATTGGAAGGCTATGATCGGACCTTGGGAAGAACGCCCCGGCCACATGAGTCCCTGGGGCTATCGCTCTTCGGATGGCATGGGTCTGTTGGAATTCCTCGAATGGTGCGAAGAATTGAGCATGGAACCGGTAGTCGGTGTTTATGCCGGCCTGCACCTCAACGGTGGCCGTGATGTAATAACTGGTGAAGCACTGAAGCCGTTTGTGCAGGATGCACTCGACGAAATCGAGTACATCACCGGCGAGGTGACTACAAAGTGGGGTGCCCGCCGTGCCCAGGATGGCCATCCGGCGCCCTTCAAGCTCACCTATGTCGAGATTGGTAATGAGGACTTCCTCAACAATGGTGCGGTTTCTTATCGTGGGCCTGATGGCCGTTTTGCCATGTTCTATAACGCCATCAAAGCCAAATATCCCCATATTCAGGTTATTGCCACAACTGATCCGGGTGTAACGCACGATGTGATTGACAATCATCATTACATGTCACCCAGCACTGCTATCCGTAATGCTCATTTGTATGACAATGCTGATCGGAATGGTCCGAAGATTTTCGAAGGCGAATGGGCTTCCCAGGAACCTGGTATCGCCCGGGGGCTGACTCCTTCCTTCCAGTGCGCTTTGTCCGATGCCGCGTTTTTGACCGGTCTGGAGCGGAATGCCAACATCGTCGTCATGAACTGCTATGCTCCGCTATTTACCCGCGTGAATCCGGGCGGCAGTCAATGGAATACGGACCTGATCGGTTACAACACCCTGACCAGCTTTGGATCGCCGTCTTACTATGTCCAAAAGATGTTCTTCAATGCCAAGGGCGACTGGGTTATTCCTGTTGACCAGATCGTTCCTCAGACAATACCGACTGTCGAATCCGCACAGGAACCTACACAGGTCTCCGCAGGTCCTTTTAGACGTGGTGACGCTCCACCCAATCCCAATGAGCCACTCTTCGCCTGCGCTAGTAAAGAAGACGCCTCCGGCGACGTCATCTTGAAGGTGGTCAATGTTTTCGACGTGGATCAGACCCTGACCGTTGAATTGGTCGGCGCAAATATCCATTCCGTGGCGACCGGCGAGGTCATGGTGGGCAAGCTTGGTGATATCAACACCGTGGAGAATCCGTTCAACGTCACGCCCAGGCGTTTTATCGTCACTGACGCCAGCGCGAATTGGACGCACACCTTTCCAGGGCATTCCATTGCAGTCCTTCGGTTCAAGACCGTAGACTGAGGCTCCATAATCGTGATAGAGATTCTATGACCTAAAGGAGAAAAACTATTGAATTTTTACCATTCAGCAAGGAAGCGAAAAGTGAGATTATTAAATAAAGATAAACTCTTTGTTATCCTGATTTTTCTATTTGTATCGAATTTATGGGCGCAGCAATTGCCCTATCAAAATCCGAATCTGAGTTCCGAAGAAAGAGCGAAAGACTTGATTTCCCGGCTAACGCTGGAAGAGAAAGCGTCCTTGATGTGTGATGTGTCAGAGGCTATTCCACGATTGGGTATCAAAAAATTTAATTGGTGGAGTGAAGCGCTGCATGGCCTGGCAAACAATAATAGTGTCACGGTGTTTCCTCAGCCAATAGGAATGGCAGCTTCCTTTAATGATGAACTTGTTTTCAAAATATTCAATGCTGTTTCGGATGAAACGCGTGCCAAATATCATGAAATGTTGCGCAGAGGTGGAGAAAACAGAAGATTTTTAAGTCTTTCTGTATGGACACCCAACGTTAATATCTTCCGCGATCCCCGTTGGGGACGAGGACAGGAAACCTATGGCGAAGATCCTTACCTGATGTCACGGATGGGCGTTTCAGTAGTAAAAGGTCTTCAAGGTCCGGCGGATGCAAGATACCGGAAGTTGCTGGCCTGTGCCAAGCATTATGCGGTGCATTCTGGACCGGAGTGGAGCCGGCATGAAATCAACCTTAATAATGTCGATCCACGGGATTTGTGGGAAACGTATCTGCCTGCATTCAAAGCGTTGGTGCAGGAAGCCGATGTTCGGCAAGTGATGTGCGCATACCACCGCCTTGACGATGAGCCTTGTTGTGGTAATTCACGCTTGTTGCAACAAATCCTACGTGATGGATGGGGCTATAAAAATCTTGTTGTTGCCGATTGTGGTGCCATTACCGATTTTTTTACCAGCCATAAAGTTTCTTCTGACGCTGTCCATGCAGCCACCAAAGGTGTCCTGGCGGGAACCGACCTCGAATGTCAATGGGATAACCACGCTTATAAAAAATTACCCGAAGCTATTGAAAAAGGGTTACTCACAGAAGAACAGTTGAATAGCCGCTTGGTGCGTGTTCTCATAAACCGTTTCGATTTAGGTGAAATGGATAATGATAACATTGTTCAATGGTCAAAAATTCCTGTGTCAATTGTAAATAATGAAACAAATCGTAAACTCGCCCTTGAAATGGCTCATCAGTCCATCATCTTACTTCAAAATAAAAATAACATTTTGCCTTTTAAAAAATCATCTATCAAAAAGTTAGCTGTTATTGGTCCAAATGCAGATGACGAAGCAATGCTATGGGGAAGTTACAACGGAAAACCTATACGAACGATTACGATTCTTGAAGGCATCAAGTCCAAACTTTCGACCGATCAAATAATCTACGACAAAGGATGCGACTTGGTAGAAGATAAAGTGACGCAAAGTTACATTGAACAGTGTCTTTTTAAGGCGAAAAAGGGTTTCAAAGCCACCTATTGGAATACACCAGATTATACGGGAGAAGTGGTAATCACTCAATACATTACAAATCCAGTTAAATTGACGACGGCAGGGCAGCATGAATTTGCTCCTGGAGTTAAACTCGAAGGATTTTCTGCCAAATATGAAACCGAGTTCGTGCCATCGCAAAGCGAAGAACTCGTATTCAAATGTGGCGCTACGGGACACTTTGAATTGCTGGTAAACGGAATATCGATGATAAAGTATGATAATTGGAGAACCCTTCCGTCACGACATCCGATCAGGGTGGAAGCCGGTAAAAAATATAAAATTGAAATCTGCTATGCGCAACGTTACAATTGGCAGGCAAATCTCGAGTTTAATTTTGGCAAAGAAGTCGATGTCGATTATACCAACCTATTAGCGAAACTTGAGAACATCGATGTGGTCATCTTTGTCGGCGGTCTTTCGACGCTGCTGGAAGGCGAGGAAATGCCGGTATCCTACCCGGGTTTCAAAAACGGCGACCGTACCGATATTGAACTTCCTTCGGTCCAACGTAATTGCTTGAAAACGTTGAAACAAGCCGGGAAGAAGGTTGTTTTCGTAAACTGTTCCGGCTCGGCAATTGCCCTGACTCTCGAAACAGAAAGTTGTGATGCCATTCTCCAAGCCTGGTATGGCGGCGAATCGGGCGGTCAGGCAGTTGCCGATGTTTTATTCGGCGATTATAATCCTTCGGGGAAACTGCCAATTACTTTTTATAAGGACTCCCAGCAATTACCCGATTTCGAAGATTATTCAATGAAAAATCGGACTTACCGCTTCATGTCCGATCCTCTGTTTCCGTTTGGTTATGGATTAAGTTATACAACTTTTTCAATCGGAGATGCCAAGATCGGTAAAAGCACAATTAATAAAGATGAAAGCATTAATCTGACTATACCCGTTTCAAATATCGGAAAACGCGACGGCACGGAAATCGTCCAGGTTTATGTACGCAAGATGAACGATCCCGATGGTCCTCTCAAAACTCTCAAGGGTTTTCAGCGAGTCGAAGTGGCTGCCGGGAAAACCGGTCAGGCTGTGATCAGCCTGCCTCCCGCTTCATTCGAGTTTTATGATCGGGTAAATAGGAAGATGGCTGTAGCCGCCGGAGAATATGAAATTTTATATGGAAACAGCTCGGCCGAAAAAGACTTAAAGAGAGCAAAGCTTACAATTCAATAAATTATTTTGGAGCACTCAATAAATATGAGAAAATATAAGATTTTTTTAATAATAATTTTGTGCTTCTTTAGGTTTTTGTTGATGGCGCAGGAATTGTACGTCGGCGCCAACTATCATCCTCACGACGATAAAAATCCTGAGAAAATCCAGCGAGATATTCAACTTATGAAAGAAGCCGGGTTTAAAGTGGTTCGTATGGGCCATTTGGCTTGGGACAGCTACGAACCCTCGGAAGGGCAATTCGACTTTGCCTGGTTCGATAAGGTCATGGACATGATGAACGAAGCCGGCATTAAAGTCATTTTAGACATCGCTATTCGACCGGCGCCTATCTGGCTTCACTCTAAATATCCTTCAATTCGTATTACCGATGAAAAAGGCGATGTGCTCTACCCGAACCATCGGTATATGGAAGATATCGGCGATCCGATGTACCAGAATTACGCCCTGCGCTTCACCGATGTGCTGACAAAACATTATACCAATCATCCGGCATTGCTGGCTTTTGGGATAGATAACGAATCGGGCGACGGTCGGATTTCTTATTCTGAGACAGCGAGGCAAAGATTTATTGCCTGGTTAAAGAATAAATATTCCAACCTGGATAATTTGAATCAAGCCTGGGCGACGCAGCGCTGGTCGAGAAGGATTAATCAATGGGACGAAATCGGCTTCCCGGTCGCCACCCATACGACCGATGTGCCCGAGCGGATGCTTGATTTCAGGCGGTTTGTTTCCGATGAAATCAATCAGTTTCTTTTTAAAGTGCTTGACATAGTGAACGACAATGCTCCCAATGCTTTGACCAATACCAATGCCTGGTATTATAGTTGGATGAAATATTTTGATTATTCTCCAATTGCATATTCCGGTAAAATGACCCGGGAAGGCTGCGGTTTTTATCCGGGAACTTCGCTAACAACTAATTGGGGAGTAATGAACGCCGCGTTTGGAATCTCACGCATTCAATTCGAAAGCACAAATCCTTTCTGGTGTAACGAATTTACCACCATGACTGCCGTTCCCAATTCGATCCGCAAATCGGCATACGCTTCACTAATGTATGGCAATCAAATGGTTTGCGGCTGGACCTGGCAAAGTATGTGGGCTGGCGAAGAACAATACCTGGAAGGAATGCTCGATTGGGATGGCGTTCCCAACCGCAAATACGACGAATATAAACAAATAGCTTCGGAATTCAGGAAAATTGAAAAGTACTTTCCGTATAAATTGAAAGCCGCAGTTGGGCTTGCTTTTTCATTTCCAAGCCAAATTGCAAGCAAATACTTCCCCGAACAACATGAAAACCAGGTGCAAGCCTGTTGGGATATGTTTTACTGGCGCAACATGGATTCACGGATCGTGGAAATTAGCCGCAGTTCATTAGACTATAAATTATTGTTTGTTCCCGGTGTGGCTGTCATGGATGAAGCGACCGCCACTAAAATCCGCGACTATGTAAAAAAAGGTGGAACCGTTATTATGACCAGCAATTCGGCGATTGTTGACGAAACCGGACAAGTGTTTCGAACAACCCGCCCCGGCATGTTAAGCGATGTTTTTGGCATCCGGTTAGGCAGCTACGAAGAAACCGAAGCCATGAATGAAATTTCTCGAAAGTCTTATCAAGGCAAAAAACTTGAGTTTACTTACAAAGGGAAAGTCATCAATACAGAAGCGGCACGGTTTGATATTATCAACCCCAAAGACGCCCAAGTGATCGGCACAATTACCAGCCTGGATCAAGATTACCCGATCATGACCTCGAATAAATTTGGCAAAGGCAAGGCAATTTATGTTGGATTACCCGCAAAAGGTGAGATACTCGGCAACTTGCTTGACGATCTGATCGATGAACTGGGCATCAAAAAAGGGCCTGATGTTCCGTCGGGTGTCATGGCCAGACAAATAGATAAAACCCATTTCTTGTATCTGAATGTAAGCGATGAACCGAAAAAAATTGAACTGAAAGGCAAATCAAGAAGCCTGTTGTTTGATAAAGACAATCCAGGCGGATTTACGATTGCACCTTTTGAACCAGAGTTTGTTGAGATCAAATAGGACAATCTGATATGAATAAAATATTGCTCACTATTGAAAGGATCCTCAGATGAGAAAAAACCATTTCATAGCGAATATGATTACTCTCATTATTATGGTCAGTTTTTGCATTAATAGTGTTTTTGCGCAATCAGAATCACCCGGCCGGGTAATCACTCTTGACTTCAATCAAGTCAAAGGCTCTATGAACATGATGTTTAAAGAGTGTGTCGGAGCGGGCCGGGCCAATGAGGGCTTGCGGGCAGACTGGCAGCAGCAATTGGCGTACGTCCATCAAGAATGCGGGTTCAAATATATCCGCATGCACGGGCTGCTCACCGATGATATGGGCGTTTATCGCGAAGACAGAAACGGAAATCCGGAATACAATTTTCAGTACATCGATGTGCTATACGATTTTATTTTGAGCATCGGGATGAAACCGTTTGTCGAATTGGGTTTTATGCCGGAAGCATTGGCCAGCGGCAAAGAAACAATTTTCTGGTGGAAAGGCAACGTCACGCCGCCGAAAGATTACAAAAAGTGGGAAGACCTGATCTGCAATCTGACGCTTCATTTTACCGAACGTTATGGCGCAGACGAAGTCAAAACCTGGTATTTTGAAGTCTGGAACGAACCCAACCTTAAACCGTGGTTCTGGACAGGAACGATGGAAGACTATTTCAAATTGTATCAGCATTCCGTCAAAGCCATAAAAAGCGTTAATAAAGAATACCGGGTCGGCGGACCGGCCACGGCGGGTGCGGCATGGGAAGTTGAATTGATCGACTTCTGCAAAAAGAATAATCTTCCGCTGGATTTTATCACAACGCATGCCTATGGTGTCAAACAAGGTTTTCTCGATGAATACGGACAATCCGGAACTATTCTTGATAGCAATCCAATGAGCTTGAGTAGCGATGTCCTCAACTCAAGAAAAGAAATTGAAGGTTCTTCAATGCCTGGTTTGGAACTGCATTACACCGAATGGAGCTCGTCCTACACGCCTGCCGATCCGCTGCATGACAGTTATCATGAAGCCGCCTACATACTTGATAAAATTAAAAAGGTTGGCGATGCAGCCACGTCAATGTCCTACTGGGTATTCACGGATATTTTTGAAGAACCGGGTCCCCGCTTCACCCCGTTTCATGGCGGCTTTGGTTTGATCAATTACCAGGGAATCAACAAACCTGCTTTCTATGCCTACAAATTCTTGAATCAACTGGGGAACACGGAGTTGATAAATTCTGATTCCTGTTCCTGGGCATGCAAGGATGAAAAAGGAAACATCCAGGTTCTCCTCTGGGATTTTACCTACACCCTTCCCGATTCGATCAATAATCAGGATTATTACATCCGCGACTTGCCGGCCAAATCAAAAGGGAACGTACAAATAAAGATTTCAGGAATTCCTGCCGGTGCGTATACCCTGAGCATCTACAAAGTCGGTTATCGCGTGAACGATCCCTATACAACGTATTACGACATGGGCCGACCCGCTCAACTCACCAAAGAACAGGTTCAAAAAATTAAGGAACTCAATGATGGTTCTGCCATTTCCAGTGAAAAAATAAAAGTCAAGAAAGGAACGCCTTTTATAAAAGAATTGGAAATTCGTGAGAACGATGTGTTTTTAATGACAATATCAAAACAATAGACACTAATCGTCTGGTTCGCAAGTGTGGCAACAACAAAGACAATAACGAAAGGACTTAATAATGAAAAAAATAATTTATTTGATTTTTATCGGAACGATATTCCTGATTAATGCTAACCTTTTTGGACAGAATGCTGAGAATTGTTTCCTTGATGATTTCAGATCAAAGACAGCGGAGATACCTCAAGCAGTTGCTGCTGTAAAACCTACTAATCCAGCCTCAGTCGCAGTTACCTTAAATAGTGACACTCTTGGAAGAATTTCCAAATATGTATTTGGGAATGCCATCGCCGCCTGGGCCGGTGCCCATAATAATCCTACATTAGTCGAAGGTATTTGGCGGCTGGCCCCGACTCTTATTCGTTTTCCTGGTGGAAGTTGGTCAAACGGGTATTTTTGGAATGGTGTACCAAGCGATGTTCCGGATTCAATTTATGACGGGACAACCTATAACAGTACCACTAAAACTGCAAAGAAAAACAAATTTTGGGGACAAACAGGAGTTGGAGGGTGGCAAACTACACGCGACCAGTATTATGAGCTTCGTAATAATGCGGATGTTGCTGAAGGATTAATCACAATTAATTACGGATATGCGCGTTATGGAACCAGCACGGATCCGGTAGCTAAAGCTGCCCATCTTGCCGCTGACTGGGTACGTTATGATGACGGACAAACTAAGTTTTGGGAAATTGGCAATGAGAACGGCGGTCCGTGGGAATATGGCTGGATGATTGATACAGCGTTGAATAAAGACGGACAACCGCAAATTATTTCAGGCGCACTATACGGAAAGCACTTCAAAGTCTTTGCCGATTCAATGCGAAAAGCCGCGGAGGAGATTGGAACTGATATTTACATTGGGGGACAGGTTGTCATTGACGGACCCACAAGCTGGAATTTTGTGGATCGAACGTGGAACGAAGGATTCTTTAAAGAGGTGGGCGATAAAGCTGACTTTTATATTATTCATAATTATTTCGGTTCTTCATATACGGTACCAGCGCTCTTGAGTATTGCTGTAACCGAACCTAAAAGGGACATCGACTATTTAAAGAAGGATTTCACCAATAGAAGTGCCTATCCCAAACCGATCGCTTTAACCGAGTACAATATGCACTTTAATGCACCCGTCGCTCAGCAAATATCTTATATCAATGGCATGCAGGCTGTTGTTCTGATTTGTGAAATGATAAAAAACAATTATGGATTAGCTGCAAGATGGCTGCTGATTTCCGGCGAATCAACCATGTTTTATGGTGGTTCTGATCCTAACTATTTAAATCATCCCCACGCGGACTTTTATTATCTAACTTTTCTGCAAAAATTTTATGGTGATCATGCCATTTCTGCGGTTTCATCTGATACCGATATACTCAGTTATGCTTCAAGATATTCGTCCGGTGAAACTGCGGTGGTTATTGTAAACAAAGGGACTGAAGATGAGGTTGTCGGCATTAGCTTGCAGTCGATCGGCGTTGGTCAAAATTATTATATTTACTCGTTTATAGGCGGAACAGATGGTGGCGACTTTTCGCCGAATGTTTTCATCAACGGATACGGACCGGATGCAAACCATTGGGGACCTTATGAGGAGCTATTGGATATTCCGGCGAATGCCTACCCAATCGAAACTGAGATTAAATTTGCTTCACCCGCCAGGTCAGTCCAGATGATAATGATAGAAGGTGGGGATAATTATGTCGCAGTGAATGATGAAGCAAACACTCAAATCGCTCAATCATATCGTTTATATCAAAATTACCCCAATCCCTTTAATCCAATCACCAACATCAGCTATCTATTACCAGTAAATGATTTTGTGATATTGAAGATATTCGATATAACGGGAAAAGAAGTCGAAACGCTGGTCAATGGACGTCAAAATGCAGGTAGTCATTCACTCCAATTCAATGCCTCCAATCTGCCGAGTGGAGTATATTTTTATAAAATAGAAGCAGGATCGTATCATAGTACTAAGAAGATGTTGTTGTTAAAATAGTATCAAATGGTTAAAGGCGGACATTACCCTTAAAACAATAAAAGAAAGAATAAAGACTTTTATAAAGAAAAAATGAAATCTTTACGAATCATCAATGTAGCTTCTATTATTGCCGCGATAGCAGCCTTCTCGATATGCGCCCAGGCTTATGAGGGAATGCCAACGCCGCCTTTACATGTAGAGGGCTGCTTCCTGAAAGATCCCTGCGGCAACAATGTCCTGCTTCATGGATGGATGCAACCCACAGCCAGCTGGTTTAACGGCAATAGATGGTACCGAGATCCACAGGACTGGAACAATACGAAGGCTGTCGCAGGCTTTTTGAACTTTATGAATATTGTTGCTGACCTGATGAGCGACACCAGCCCGAGATATGGTCGGGATCATGGATGGTATTGCAGCTTTGTGCGGGTCAATACCGACGCAATCGGCGGTTGGACGCATGAGCAGGGGCTGGTCGACACCAGTCAGTTCGATGGCTGGATCAATAACTTTCTGGTTCCTTACGCCAACCATCTCAGGTCGGTCGGCTTGTACCTGGTGCTGAGCGCGACTGGGCCGATTAACACACCTAATAACGGCACCCGTAACGCGGGTGTGATAGAACAGCAGCGTCTGCGCACCTTCTGGCAGAGAATCGCCACTGCTTCGGTCGTCAACAAAATGGACAACATCATGTTTGAGCTCATGAACGAGCCGGTCGATATCGAATCGGCTCCGGGCAATGGCGACTGGGGCAACCATCAAAACAAATACTTTTCGGCCTTCACAAACTGGATACAACCTATCATCGACACGATCCGGAATACGGGCGCAGAAAACGTCATCTGGGTTCCGACATTAGAGTGGCAGGGATCGCCTTATCAATGGGTCATCTATCCCTTCACTGGCACAAACATTGGTATCGCGTGCCATTTTTATCCTGCGTATGGTGGTGTGTTCGATAATTTCATGGCCGTTCAAGTCCTGTGGGACAGACAATACAAACCTGCCGCGGACCAGTGGCCAATGATCATCACGGAAATGTTTTGGACTCCGTTCCCAAACGATCCCTGGAACCTGGTCAACGGGAGCACGGCCGGCTTCGGCAACGCGATCAAAAAAGCTATGGATAACCAAGGCAATGTCTCATACCTCGTTGGCTTTCTTAGCGACCTGATTGAGAATCTTGGCGATAGCCTTCCACAGGAATGCTACCTGAGTCCAAAGCAAGGCGCGCAAGCTTATTTCGATTGGCTGCCGACTTATACCGGGAGCGCGCCCAAATGCCGGGAGAGCGATGCCGATACCCTGTACAACGAAATCGTGATTGAAAACAATTATCCAAATCCGTTCACCAATGTAACATTAATTCGTTTTCATTTGCCGGAAGCGGGGATGACGCTCATGGAAATTTATAACATCAATGGTAAAAAAGTGAAAACATTGGTAAATGAAACCCTTGGTGCAGGATTACATGATATTAGCTGGAGATCACTTAATGATAATGGCAATGTAGTTAGCAGTGGATTGTATTTTTGTAAAATTCAAGTCAGAGGTCAATCAAACAAGTATCATGGTTCGAAAAAAATGATATTCATTAAATAAATGCAGTCAAATGAAATTGATCAACGCCATTTTAAAAATCTTGTTTATTCTATTATCTATAGGATTTGAAATGAAAACACATTTCTTTGTTTTAATCTTTTGTGCGGTCTTGCTATTCAGCAATGCTTATGCGCAGGATAAACTCTATACAAATGAATTCCCCCTGGGAGACGTTATCTTGCTGGACGGGCCGTTTAAAAATGCCCGCGACCTGAATATTCAAACCCTTCTGCAATATAATGCGGATCGTTGTTTGGCACCATATCTCAAGATCGCCGGATTGCCATCGAAAGCGAGCAATTATCCAAACTGGGAAAGCGGTGGTCTGGATGGGCATATTGGCGGGCATTATTTATCGGTGATGGCAATGAATTATGCTGCCACAGGCAACGCCGAGTGCAAAGCCCGCATGGATTACATGATCTCCGAGCTTAAGGCTTGTCAGGACGCCAATAGTGCCAACAATTCAGCCTGGGGAATTAATTATGTTGGCGGAGTTCCCAATAGCAGTGCAATGTGGTCAAAGTTTAAAACGGGTGATTTTTCGGTTTATCAGTCAGCCTGGGCACCCTGGTATAATCTTCATAAAATGTACGCCGGATTACGGGATGCCTGGATGTATGGCGGCAATGAAGACGCCAAAACCATTTTTCTAAAATTTTGTGATTGGGGGATAGATATAACTTCCGGTCTGACCGACGCCCAGATGGAAACAATGCTCGACGTAGAACATGGCGGGATGAATGAAATTTTTGCCGATGCATATCAGATGACCGGAGATGAAAAGTATTTAACGGCTGCGAAACGCTTTTCTCATAAGGACATATTAAATCCTATGGCTGCCGGTAATGATAATCTCGATAATAAACATGCCAATACCCAGATTCCTAAAGCTGTTGGCTTTCAACGGATAGCAGAGCTTAGTGGGGATGACACCTATGCCAATGCCGCCAGTTTTTTCTGGGAAACAGTGACTCGCAACCGCAGTCTGGCGTTTGGCGGAAACAGTCGGAAAGAACATTTTCCAAGTGCTGCCGCCTGCGGTGATTATATCAATGAGATTGATGGTCCCGAATCCTGCAATACGTACAACATGCTCAAATTAACCGAGGATTTGTTCAGGGCAAATCCATTGGTAAAATATGTCGATTTTTATGAACGAGCGCTTTACAATCATATCCTGTCTACTCAGCATCCCGAGCATGGCGGTTATGTCTATCATACGCCGGCACGTCCCCGTCATTATCGGGTCTATTCCGCCCCAAATCAGGCCATGTGGTGCTGCGTGGGCACCGGCATGGAAAACCATGGAAAATATAACCAGTTCATTTATACACATCAGAATGATTCTCTGTTTTTAAATCTTTTCATTGCCTCCGAATTAGATTGGAGAGTGAAAGGAATTAAAATCAAACAGGAAACCAATTTCCCCAGTGAAGAACAAACCAAACTGACTATCACTGAAGGATCGGCTCAATTCAAATTAATGATTCGCTATCCGTCGTGGGTTGCCGCTGGAGCGTTGAAAGTGACTGTCAATGGCAACGACTGGCCCTATTCAGCAGAGCCATCTTCTTACATTCAAGTTGACAGGTCATGGACAGCCGGGGATGAGGTAGAGATTCTGCTGCCCATGCACAATACCATCGTGGAGTTGATCAATGTACCCAGGTATGTCGCCTTTATGCATGGCCCAATTCTGCTTGGGGCAAAAACGGGTACAGAATATTTAACGGGCTTGATCGCTGATGATGGCCCTGCGGGGCAACATCCCAATGGACCAATTTATCCTGTTGATAAGGCGCCAATTATTGTTGAAGATGACCGTTCCGAAATTCCGGACAAGTTGGTACCGGTAGAAGGTAAACCATTGACCTTTACTGCTCCTGAACTCAATATTGTTAATTCTGAAAATGATCTCGAGTTTGAACCTTTCTATCAAATCCATGATGCAAGATATATGATGTACTGGATGGCTTTAACAGAGTCCCAATACCAGGCATTTCTCGATTCTATTGCTGAAAATGAAGATATGAGTGATCGTACAATTGATTCGGTAGCGGTCGGCGATCCACAATCCGAGCTCGCACATGCGATGCAGGATTCAAATTCCAATACCGGCACTTATCTGAGTGAAATTTGGCGGGATGCCCGGAATGCAGGTTATTTTAGTTATAATCTAAAAACCAATGGTGAGATCAATTTGTATTTGATGGTGCGTTACTGGGGAAACGAATCCGGAAACAGAACATTTGATATTCTCATCGATGACGTAAAATTTAAAACGGTCAATATAGCCGGAGTATGGAATGTTTTGGACTTTAAGAACATAGAGTATAAAATTCCCAACTCTAAGATAGAAGGCAAGGATACCATTCGGGTAAAGTTTCAAGCACCGTCGAATGGCTATGCCGGCGGCGTCTTTGATATTCGTTTGCTCAGAAAAGAGGGTACAACAGATATACAACAAGGCATGAATCAGCCACAATTA
The DNA here is from genome assembly GCA_964485745.1 of uncultured bacterium. Taxonomy (GTDB): domain Bacteria; phylum Fidelibacterota; class UBA2242; order UBA2242; family UBA2242; genus CAZAKO01. The sequence goes on along the minus strand of CAZAKO010000002.1, from coordinate 22,313 downwards.
TTTAAACTGCATCAAAACTACCCAAACCCGTTTAATCCGTCCACGCTCATCAGTTATCAATTGCCGGCAAGTGATTTTGTGACTTTAAAAGTCTACGATGTTCTCGGAAAGGAAGTTGAAACACTGCTCAAGGAACACCAGGATGCAGGCAATCATTCCGTGCGATTTAATGCCGCCAATCTGCCTAATGGAGTGTACTTTTATAAACTACGGGCTGGAAATTACTATGCCACGAAGAAGTTTTTAGTATTAAAATGAGCAGACGAGTGCAACTAACAAAATGAAGGGAGGAGTCACTCAATGTTGAATATCAAACAAATTTCAATCATTTGTTTATTTAGTGCGGCTCTAATTACAATTGTAATCTGCGGTTGTGCCGGTAACGGGAGAATCAGACAAATCCAGTCATTTGATACGGGCTGGCGATTTTGCACAGGTGAAATTAACGATGCTGAAAAGCCCGAATTTAACGACGCTTCGTGGCTGAGCGTGAATGTGCCCCACGATTGGAGTATTGCAGGGTTAGCTCAATCCGAAACAAAACAAGAGGATGCACCGGAGTTCAATGTTGTGAAAGGAGAATGGAAATTTAGGAGGGGCGATAACCTGCTTTGGAAGGCCCCTGATCTGGACGACAATTCCTGGCAGGTTGTGAAGCTTCCTTCGAGTTGGGAAGAACATTCGAACTACACCCAGGATAACGTGTACGGTTGGTACCGCCGCGAGTTGATTATCCCTGCGGATTTAGAAGGGAAAGATATTTATATCAATGTTGGCAAAATTGACGACGTCGACGAGACTTATTTCAATGGTGTAAAGGTGGGCAGTTTGGGTTCATTTCCCCCTAATTATGTAACCGCCTGGGATATCTTCCGGCGTTATAAAGTCCCTCCCGAAATCATTCACTACGGCGGTAAAAACAGCATCGCTGTCCGGGTTTTTGACGGTATAATCACAGGCGGAATTTATAATGACGGAGAAAAGATAATCGAAGGTCCTTTTGAATCAACCTGCCCGGGTGGAAGCGGCGCTGGTTATGTAAACGCGGGCATCGGCTGGTACCGAAAAACATTTACACTTCCGGAAAACATTCAAGGCAAGCGTGTATTTATTGAATTCGACGGCGTGTATATGAACAGCGACGTCTGGATCAACGGCGTTCATCTCGGCAACCGGCCGTACGGCTATTCCAGCTTTCATTACGAATTGACTCCACATCTGAAATTTGGCGACGAGCAAAATGTTTTAGCAGTTAGGGTCAATGTACAGCAGCCATGCTCGCGCTGGTATTCTGGCACAGGCATTTACCGGAATGTGCGATTAACAATAACAGACCCGGTTCATATCGCGCATTGGGGAATCTATGTTACTACTCCGGATGTGTCAGAAAACGAAGCCACAGTCCGCGTGGCAACGAAAATCCAGAATCAATCCGATTCTGCCGAACAAGTAACATTGGAAACCATGATAGTGGATGAGTCGGGAAATCAAGTTGCCAACACCACTTCGCTTCAAAAAGTAGGGGCAGACAGTGGTGGAATTTTTGAACAGATTTTTAAACTTCCAAAGCCCAAATTATGGTCGCTGGAAAGTCCTACCCTTTACCTCATTAAATCAAAAGTTCTTGTGAATAGTCGTATTACGGACAGCCGTGATACACCGTTCGGAATCCGGATATTTGAATTTACGACAGATAAGGGGTTTTTCCTGAACGGAAAACATGTTGTTATCAAAGGTGTTTGTAATCATCATGACTTGGGATGCTTAGGTGCCGCGGTGAATAAACGCGCCATTGAGCGTCAATTGGAAATTATGAAGAGTATGGGTTGTAACGCCATCCGCACCAGCCACAATCCGCCTGCACCTGAGCTGTTGGATTTATGCGACCGGATGGGTTTTCTGGTCATGGACGAGGCATTCGACGAATGGAAAAGGTCAAAGACGATGTACGGGTATGGCCGGTTTTTTGACGAATGGAGCGAGAGAGATCTGAGGGACATGATTCGTCGCGACAGGAATCATCCCAGTATTATCCTGTGGAGCATTGGCAACGAAATCCCTGAGCAAGACAATACCGATGCGTATGAAATGGCGAAGCGACTTGTGGATATTTGTCATACTGAAGACCCGACGCGCCCGGTAACCTCGGCATGCAATTCACCGGAAGCCGCTGATAAAAATGGTTTTTCAAAACCGCTCGATGTGCTTGGCATTAATTATTCCATGTCCTTCTACCAGACTCTGAAGGGAAAAGCGAGGCTAATCGCCTCTGAAACAGCTTCGGCTGTCAGCACCCGTGGAGAATATAACCTGGTTCAGGATGGGGACAAGCTTATAATCAAAAAAGAGCTGAACAACCAGTGCACTTCTTATGATATAGTTGCTCCTGGTTGGGGCAATACAGCAGAATTGACTCTTAAAACAGTTAAAACCGCTCCGTGGGTTGCAGGTGAATTCGTGTGGACGGGTTTTGATTACATCGGTGAACCGACGCCATTTAGCTGGCCATCCGTCAGTTCTTATTTCGGTATTGTGGATTTATGCGGTTTTCCAAAAGATCGCTACTACCTTTACCAAAGCCGATGGACGGAGAAGCCAATGGTTCACATTCTGCCCCACTGGAACTGGCAAGGTTTCGAGGGACAAGAGATACCGGTCTGGTGTTACAGCAATTGTGAGTCAGTGGAATTGTTTTTGAATGGAAAGTCCCTTGGCGAAAAGAAATTCAGTGAAACAGAAGATTTGCATCTGGAATGGAAAGTTCCTTATTCCGCGGGAGCATTAAAAGCCGTTGCAAAAAACAACGGGAAGATAATATGCACGGACGAAGTCCAGACCGCAGGTGCACCGGCTAAAATTTTATTGACACCAGATCGAAGCGAAATAAATGCCAATGGTAAGGATCTTTCCTATGTCAAAGTCGAGATCGTGGACCAGGAAGGTCATCTCTGCCCTAACGCCGACAACGTTGTTAAATTTACAATTACAGGTAATGGCATTATTGCTGGCGTAGGCAATGGCAACCCCATTAGTCATGAGTATTTTAAAGCCAGCGGGCGAAAGGCATTTCACGGTTTATGTCTTGTCGTCGTCCAGTCAACCGATAAAGCCGGGAAGATAAAGCTCAATGCGAGCTCGGATGGTTTGCACGATGCTGGGATTTCGATAACAACGAGACATTAGCATAACCCTACTAATTTTTTAGCATGTTTTGCTTGATTAACTTTTAATAAAATTTGGGAGGAAAATGATTATGAGGAGTAAGAATGCTTTTTTACTATTTCTTCTTGTCACCGGGATAACCGGGAACGTACCAGCTCAAACTCAAAAGCGAGCTTTCCAACCCACCTTTGAATCATTGGAAAAGGTGAACCCTGTCCCGGAGTGGTTCAAAGACGCCAAGTTTGGTATCTATTTCCACTGGGGAGTTTATACTGCCCCGGCGTTTGCGAATGAATGGTATCCGCGTAGCATGTATATCAACGGATCGCCGGAAAATAAACACCATATCGAAATATATGGCGACCCGTCTCAATGGCCTTACAACAACTTCATTACTGGCGCGAAGGATAAGCAAGGCAATTTTGTGCAGTTTGCACCGAAACTTAAATCGGAAGGCGGTCAATTCGATCCTGACGAATGGGCGCAGCTCTTTGCCGATGCGGGAGCAAAATTTGCCGGACCGGTAGCCGAACACCACGATGGCTTTTCGATGTGGGCCAGCAAGGTAAATCCCTGGAATGCAAAGGACCTGGGACCGCAACTCGATCTGGTCGGTCTGTTAACGGATGCCTTCCGTAAAAAGAATCTGAGGATATTCCTTTCGATGCATCATGCCTACAACATCACCGGATATTATGCGCCAGTACCTCATTTAGATGATCCAAAACTGCAAATGCTTTTTGGACAACAGGGAAAAGAAAAAAACGAAGCATTCTGGTTGGCGAAGCATAAAGAAATTATAGACAACTATAAACCTGACATCATTTACCAGGATTTCAACTTGCATATTATTTCACAATCGGTTCTGCTCGACTTTTTGGCTTACTATTATAACCAAGCGGTTGAATGGAATAAAGAAGTAGTGGCTACATTTAAAGATGGTTTGAATACCAGATGCGCTGTTTTGGACTATGAGCGTGGCGGTCCTGCCGACATTACCGATAATTATTGGCTGACCGATGATGCCGTCAGTTCCTCGAGTTGGTGCTACACCGAGGGGCTTGGATATTATTCCAAGCAACAAATCCTTCACAGCTTTTTGGATAGAATCAGCAAAAACGGAAATATGATACTCAACATTTCTCCCAAAGCGGACGGCACAATACCCCAGGAACAGAAGGACATTTTGCTTAACATGGGTGCCTGGCTCAAAAAATATGGTGAAGCAGTGTATGCCACCCGCGCCTGGGAAAAATGTGGCGAGGGTCCCACAAAGATGGGAGCTGCTCATGGTGTCATGGGAGCTCCGGTTGAAGGAACTGCCCAAGACATCCGCTATACCAGGTCAAAAGACAACACCACCCTGTATGCAATTTTACTCGGCTGGGAACAAGGGCAGAAAGAAGTAATACTTAAATTATTGTCGTCCGACAGAATCAGCGGCAAGAACCTGAAATCGGTCGAACTGATCAATGGCGCCGCCGGAAAATACCTGCCATTAACCTTTAGGCAAGAGGCGAAAGGATTAATCGTTGGTTTACCCGAGCGCTCTTTCGAAGAAATGGCATATGTCCTAAAACTTAGCTTCGATGGTAAAATCCCGCCACTTGACAAGTATGCTGATCTTAACTGTGCTCCACATTATTACCTCGTCCCGGCCGAAAACGAAGGCAGTTTGGTGCTTGGTTCAGATTTGACCCTAACAGGAAAGAGAAAAGATATTGCGAACCAATGGAAGCTGGAACGTGTCGGTAAAGGTATTTATAAGATTCTGAATCGTGAAAATAATAAAAAGGTTCTCGAGTGTAGCATCTCGAAACAAGAACTTAAGGTTTCAAACTTTATCGGAAAGGATAATCAATATTGGAAAATTGAGGATGCACGCGGGGGATTATTCAAAATTGCCAGTAAACAATTTCCAAATCTCATATTAGCCGTCAACACTCGCCTGGCCAAAGGGAGTAAAGCCGGATTACTCGATTTGGGAAAAGGTTCTTTCTTTGGATGGAAACTCTTGGAGGTTTGCGAGATTAAGCAGGCAGCTTTCAAGATGCATACGATTCCGGGAACTATTGAAGCCGAAGACTTCGATACCGGCTGCCCGGGCGATGCTTATTATGACAGAGATGATAACAATGAAGGCGGGCAATATCGTCTAAACCAAGGTGTGGATATTGAAAAATGTGCTGCCGGTGGGTACAATGTCGGTTGGACTCATATCGGAGATTGGATGGCATATACGGTCACAATAGATAAATCAGCAACGTACCGGATTTCATTCTATATTGCCTCAGCTTACGATACCGGCAAACTGCATCTCGAATGTGATGGCGTCGACCAAACGGGAATCATTTCCATTCCCAATACGGCTGGATTTCAAAATTGGGAAGTGATTGAAAAGACGGTAAAACTTGATGCCGGTCAGCATGTGCTGAAACTGGTTGTTGACGGTGATTTACTTAATCTTGACAAAATGATTTTTGAAGAGGTAGAATGAGAATTAGAAATATTCCAATTATGTGGGCATTTTTCCTTTGTCTGATATTATTTGTATCAGTAACTGGTTTAAATGCCCAAAAGACTCATAGCGATAACGGCGATGGCACTTATACAAATCCGGTGATTGCGGCAGATTTTCCCGATCCGGATGTCATCCTGGTAGATGATACCTATTATTTTGTATCAACGACCATGTTCGTTTTTCCCGGTGTGACCATTTTAAAATCATCCGACCTGGTCAATTGGGAGTTTTGCAGTAATGCCGTGTCCCGCTTCGATTTTAATAAATGCTACGAGCTTGACGGCTGCAATCGGTACGGGCATGGTCAATGGGCAACCAGTTTAAAATATCATAATAGCAAATTTTATTTGCTCTTCATTACGCTCGATGAAGGTGGTTTTCTATGTTCGGCAGATAAAGCGGAAGGGCCCTGGCAAATCAAACATTTGCCTAAGGGATTTTATGACCCAGGCTTGTTCTTTGACGATGATGGCAGAATCTATGTTGCCCATGGATACAGTGAAATCCGCATGACCGAATTGGATCAAAATTTCGCCCCGATCAGCAAAGATTCCCTGATCTATACTGGAGATATTCGCAAAGGTCTGGAAGGCACGCATGTTTACAAAATTGACGGCTATTATTATTTGTATTGTACCTACGGCGGTTTGGATGGTATCCAGGTGGCGCTGCGTTCGAAAAACATTTATGGTCCTTATGAACAAAGAGTGGTAATGAGTGAAAAAAACCATGGCCCTAATTTTGGTATTCACCAGGGAGCGCTGATAAAAACCCAAACCGGGGAATGGTGGACGATGCTCTTTGTGGATAGCGGGCCATTCGGGCGTTTTCCGTCTTTACAGCCGGTTACCTGGGAGGATGGTTGGCCAATGGTCGGTGTTGATGGCAGAGCTGTTGTCACCTATAGGAAACCGAATATTGGTAAAACTTATTCAGTTGAAGTTTTACCGACGTCGGACGAATTTGATAAAAAGACATTGGGCATGCAATGGGGCTGGAATCATAATCCGGACTCAACCAAATGGTCATTGAGTGAGAATCCTGGCTATTTAAGACTCCGGACTGCAAAGGTCGTCAATATTTTACCGGAAGCCCGGAATACCCTGACACAGCGGATGTTTGCCTATTATTCCGATACGTTGGCTTCGATTGTTACGCTTAAAATGAATTTCGGCAAAATGAAAGACGGCGACATTGCGGGATTGGCAATATTTCAAGATCCCTATGCTTATATCGGAATAAAAAAAGTGAATGGGAAGAATTTTATCATCATGGTAAATAACGGTGAGACAATTGACTCTAAGGCAGTGAAGGGCTCAACAATCTATTTGCGCGCAAGTGCGATTTATGGTTCTGGTGCTGCCCACTATTTTGATGGAAAGGCAGTGCCCGGGACCGGCACGGCTATGTTCTCATACAGCCTGGACAATCAATCATTTGTTAAATTGGGGAATGAGCTGAATATGAAGTTCAATCTCAAAATCTTTACCGGTAACAAATTTTGCCTCTTTAATTATGCCACAAAGGAACTTGGTGGCTATGTTGACTTCGACTGGTTTAGAACAGGTCCGGGTTGGCTAACTTCTAATCACAAATAGGAGTTGGAAGATGGTTATAAATCCAGAATTAGAAGCATCATTTCAGCAGTAACTAAGAAGAGAAATATATAATGAAAAACAAAGCCATTTCAAAACAACTAAACCCGCAGCTGATTCCGAAAATTACTCTATCCACAGGGGATAAAATTCCGTGCATCGGACTTGGGACATTCGGCTCGGATTCGGTCCCCGCGGAAACTGTTGCCGAAACAGTTGAGCAGGCAATCCATGCCGGTTACCGGCATATTGACTGTGCCTCGGTTTATGGGAATGAAAAAAACATCGGGTGTATTCTCAAAGAAATTTTCGAGAGCGGTTTTCTTAAACGCGAAGATTTGTGGATTACCTCGAAAGTCTGGAATAATATGCACGACAAAGTTGCCGAATCATGCCGCCAGTCATTGGCAGATTTACAAATTGATTATCTCGATCTCTATCTGGTCCATTGGCCCTTCCCGAATTTTCATCCGCCAAAATGCGCAGTGACCTCACGAAGCTCCAACGCCAAACCATACATTCATGAAAATTACCTGCAGACCTGGCACCAGATGGAGAAACTGGTTGACGAGGGTCTCGTCAAAAATATTGGAACATCCAACATGACGATTCCCAAGTTGAAGCTGCTATTAAGAGATGTAAGGATAAAACCTGTTGGCAACGAAATGGAATTACACCCTCATTTTCAGCAGCCGGAATTATTCGAGTTTTGTCTAAATCACAATATTCAGCCAATTGCCTATTGCCCGCTTGGTTCACCGGGACGTCCTGCACGCGATCGAACGCCGGAAGATACGGTTGACCTTGAAGATGAGGTACTAACGAGAATTGCAGATAGATTAAATGTGACTCCGGCTCAGGTTGCCATTAAATGGGCAATTCAGCGCGGGCAAATTCCGATTCCGTTTTCCGTCAATCATTTTTATGAGAATCTTGAAGCGGCAGTTAAGGTTTATTTGACCGATGAAGATCTGCAAGAGATTTCGAAAATTGATAGGAATTGCAGGCTAATTAAGGGACAGGTATTTCTCTGGAAAGAAAACCAGAGTTGGGAAGACTTGTGGGATTTAAAGGGGGAAATCGTTTCATAATAAAAATAATCTAAAGAAAGTAGGGAGAGAATAATGGAAAAAATGATTGGTGCAATCTTACCCGGGAACAGTACGGTTGAGCTAAAGGAATTTGCAATTCCGGTTCCTCAACATGGTGAAGTATTAATCAAAATGAAATCATCCACAATCTGCGGTTCGGATATTCGCTGTATCTATCATGAACATTTAGGCAAAGGCCCGGAAGGCTATCAGCCGGGCATGATTGCCGGACACGAACCGTGCGGTCAGATTGTCGAAGCGGGTCCCGGATGTCGCCGATTTAAGAAAGATGACCGAGTGATTGTTTATCATATTTCCGGCTGTGGTGTTTGTAATGACTGCCGACGAGGTTATATGATCTCGTGCACCAGTGAGTACCGCCGAGCTTATGGTTGGCAACGGGATGGTGGTATGGCAGAGTACTTGCTGGCTGAAGAAAAAGATCTGGTTTATTTGCCGGATGAACTCAGCTATTCCGACGGAGCCCAGGTGGCGTGCGGCTTCGGAACCGTCTATGAAGGTTTGGAAAAAATTGGCGTTAGCGGGGACGATGCGGTCTTAATCACCGGTCTTGGTCCGCTCGGATTAGCATCGGCGATGTTGTCTAAAGCGATGGGTGCACAGAAAATATATGGAATTGAAGTGATTGATGAACGAATTACGATTGCACGGAATACAGGACTCTTTGACAAGGTAATTAAAGCTGCTGAAGATAATGTCGCGCAAATCCGGGATTTGACTTCGGGAAATGGGGTGGAAAAGTCAGTTGACTGTTCGGCCAATAATAAGGCTCGTCTCACTTGCATCCAAGCCGCCCGCAAATGGGGCAAAATTGTATTTCTCGGGGAAGGTGGCACCTGCGAGTTTCAGCCTTCAAGAGACATTATTCACGACCAAAAGACGATTTATGGCTCATGGGTGACAAATATCTGGCGCATGGAGGAATTAGTCGAACGATTGGTTCGCTGGAAGATTAAGCCGGAAGCGCTTATTACTCATCGGTTCAAACTGAATGAGGTTAGCGATGCTTATGCACTTATGGCAAGCGGGAAATGCGGCAAGGTTGCCGTGGTCTTCGATGAAGAAATTCGATAGGAGGATTTAATGTTAAAGAACATACCTGATATTTTGAGTCCCGATCTCCTTAAAATTCTAATGGAGATGGGACATGGTGATGAAATCGTGATTGCCGATGGGAATTTTCCAGCTGCATCAATTGCTCACAGGCTAGTACGTCTGGATGGACATGGAATTCCGGAAATTTTAAAAGCCATATTAAACTTCTTGCCGCTGGATACTTATGTTGAATTCCCGGTTGGATTAATGGCGGTGATGCCGGGTGATTCTTACAAACCGGTTATTTGGGACGAATACCGGAAAATCATTATTAAAAGCAAGGAACCTTTTAAGGAATTTGAATATCTTGATAAGTTCGTTTTTTATGAAAGAGCCAGAAAAGCCTATGCCGTCATCGCCACGGGTGAATCAGCCTTATATGCGAATATAATCTTGAAAAAAGGAGTTGTGATTTAGTACTATTTTGGGAAATTAAAGAGAAAAAATATGACTTCAGTATCCTCCAATACATTCGACTGGGCAATAATAGTTGGGCACTTTATCTTTATTGAATGGATTGGATTTTGGATTGAAAAATTTGAACGAATAGAAAATGGTTGCTTCTCGATTTCAACCGACTGATTTATCCGTCGAGACACTAAACCCATGGTTGATTAACAGAAAGGTTTATGATTATGACTGCAGCTTCTTCTAATACTTCAATTCCTGTGGAGAGCCGGAAACCGGTCTTGGTTCCCCGGGAAATTCTTTGGCCGTTTATTCTGCTGACCAGTCTTTTTGCCTGGTGGGGAGTAGCCAATAATATGACTGATACACTGTTGGCGGCGTTCAAGCGGATCATGAGTATGTCCGACGCCAAGACCGCCTTGATTCAGGTTGTGTGTTACGGGGCGGGTTATGGTCTCCTCGCGGTACCTGCAGCGATTTACATAAAAAAATATACTTACAAGTCGGGAGTATTGCTCGGTTTGGGTCTGTATTCAGTTGGAGCTATTCTCTTTTTTCCAGCTAAGCTCACCGCCAATTATTATTGTTTTCTGGGCGCGATCTGGATTCTCTTCAGCGGATTATCAATTCTGGAAACGGCGGCCAATCCCTATATTCTTGCCATGGGACCCGAGGAGACCGGGACCAGACGTTTGAATTTAGCCCAGTCTTTTAATCCGATTGGTTCCATCACGGGTATTTTCGTCAGTAAGCTTTTTATTCTTTCCAAATTGAATAAAGCCAGTGCGCTGGAACGGGCAGCGATGAGCCCGCAGGAATTAAAGGCGATTCAAACCGGAGAGCTCAATGCCGTGACCATGACCTATGTGGCCGTCGGTCTGATACTGGTTATCACTTGGATTCTCATTGCCACGAATCGCAAAATGCCCAAATCGGCCGAAGCCGGTGGGCCGCTTAATTTGGGAGCTACTTTCAAACGGTTGGTGCGAAACCGGCATTACATGTGGGGTGTTGTCGCCCAGTTTTTTTATGTCGGCGCTCAAATCGGGGTTTGGTCTTTTACGATTCGTTATACCATGCAGGAATTGAAACTTGAGGCAATTATTCTTCCGGCAGGAAAAACTCCCGAGAATATCGCCGCAACCTACTATATGGCTTCACTGGTCCTGTTTGCCATCTCTCGGTTTGTATGCACCGGGCTGATGCGCTATATTACACCGGCAAATTTGCTCACCGCGTTATCCAGCCTTGCAATGGGATTGACATTAACTGTGATTTACATCGGTGGACCGATCGGTGTGTATGCATTGGTTGGTATTTCCGGTTGCATGTCGCTCATGTTTCCGACGATTTTTGGACTGGCCTGTCGGGGTTTGGGGGAAGATACCAAGCTGGGTGGATCGGGATTAATCATGGCGATTTTGGGTGGAGCCGTTTTGACCCAAATTCAGGGTATTGTGTCAGACACTGCCAGGAGTATCAATCTGGCTTACTGGGTGCCGCTGATTGCCTTTATGGTAATTACCTATTATGGGGCGGTTGCCTGCCGCAAAGATTTGCGGGTTTCAAGCAAAATATAATGTTGTATTGGTAGCGATTAAAGTATACTTAGAATAATGAAGAGCATTTTTTTGATTTGTTGGCTCAGCTTGATTTCGGTGCCAAATGTATTAGCCCAAAGTAATACTTTGTTGAAACTTTGGTACAGCCAACCTGCTAAGCAATGGGTTGAGGCGCTGCCCATCGGTAATGGTCGCTTAGGCGGCATGGTTTTCGGCAATCCTGCTAAAGAAGAGATCCAGCTCAATGAAAATACCATCTGGGCGGGTCAACCGCACCGGAATGATAACCCTGACGCCAGAGAAGCTCTACCGGAAGTCAGGCAATTAATTTTTGCCGGCAAGTATAAAGAAGCCCAGGATCTGGCTAACCGGAAATTCATCAGTCGGAATTCGCAAGGCATGCCCTATCAAACGGCGGGAAGCCTTTGCCTTGTATTTCCAGGGCATGAACATTTTTTGAATTATTACCGGGAGCTGAATATCGAGACGGCGGTGACTCTTACTCGCTATGATATTGATGGAGTGACATATCAACGTGAAGTTTTTGCCTCATATCCGGACCAGGTTATGATAGTTCGAATTACAGCCAGCGAATCTGCTAAAATTAACTTTACTGCTTCACTGAATCATCCGGCACCGGTAGTCATATCAACCGAAGGAAATGATCAATTAATTATGTCCGGAGTTACCAGTGATTGCGATTCTATTGAAGGTGCGGTTAAATTTCAGGTACAGGTGAAAGTAAGAACCGAAGGCGGATCGGTTTCTACAAGCAATCAGAATCTGATTGTAAGCAACGCCAATGTTGCCACCCTATATCTTTCAATCGCATCCAGTTTCAAGAATTATAATGATATCAGCGGCGATGCCGGTGAAAGGGTTAAAACTTATCTTCAAAAAGCTTTGAAAAAGAATTATGACCAGATTTTGAAAGATCACATTGCCGACTATCAGCGCTATTTTAAGCGAGTCAGCCTTGATCTGGGAGCAACTGATTCCGTAAACAATCCCACCGACTTTCGGATTGAAAAATTTACGCGAGGAAACGATCCGCAGCTAGTGGCATTATATTTTCAATTTGGTCGTTATTTACTGATCTCTGCCTCGCGACCCGGCGGACAGCCGGCGAATCTGCAGGGAATCTGGAATAGTCAGCTTTATCCGCCCTGGGATAGTAAATATACGGTCAATATTAATACGGAAATGAATTATTGGCCGTCCGAACCAACTAACTTGAGTGAAATGAATGAGCCGCTGATCAGAATGATTCGCGAACTCTCTCAGACCGGCAGGCAAACCGCAAGGGATATGTATGATGTCGAGGGCTGGGTTTTGCACCACAATACGGACATTTGGCGGATCAACGGTCCGGTTGACGGCGCCTACTGGGGCATGTGGCCGATGGGCGGCGCCTGGCTTTGCCAGCATCTATGGGAAAAATATGAATACAATGGTGATAAGGAATATCTTGAATCGGTTTATCCCATTATGAAAAGCGCCGTAGAATTTTATCTGAGTTTTTTAGTTGAATATCCGGGACATGATTGGCTGGTCGTCTGTCCTTCCGTCTCTCCGGAGAACTCTCCATCGTGTCATCCTAAATATTCCATCTCGGCTGGGACGACAATGGATAATCAACTGCTGTTTGATCTTTTGACCAAGACAATCAAAGCCGCGGAAATTCTCAATACCGATCGGGAATTGATCGGAAAAATGAAAGATACTTTAAAACGTTTGCCGCCGATGCAGATTGGTAAATGGGAGCAGTTGCAGGAATGGCTTGAAGATTGGGATAATTCGGACGACAAGCACCGCCATGTCTCACATTTATATGGGCTGTATCCTTCTAATCAAATATCACCTTATCGGACGCCGGAATTGTTTTCTGCCGCGAAAACATCCCTGATTGCACGCGGTGATGAATCCACTGGCTGGTCAATGGGATGGAAAATCAATTTATGGGCGCATCTGCTTGACGGCAATCATGCCTTTAAACTGATTGCCGACCAGTTATCACCATCTATCCAGCCCGATGGCAAACAAAAAGGAGGTACCTATCCCAATCTTTTGGATGCCCACCCGCCTTTTCAGATTGATGGTAATTTTGGTTTTACGGCCGGCGTTACGGAAATGCTTCTGCAAAGCGGTGATGGTGCAATCTTTGTGCTGCCTGCCCTGCCGGATGTTTGGCAGAACGGTAGCGTAAAAGGTTTGCGCGCCCGGGGCGGATTCGAAATCGAAAATATGGAATGGCAAAACGGAGAAGTCTCAAGGTTAATAATCAAGTCGAACCTGGGTGGCAACTGCCGGATTCGCTCTTATACAGAATTAAAAGCTGAAGGTAAAACAAGCCTTGAAATTACCAAAGGTGAAAATACTAATCCTTTTTACCGGATTCCTGAGATAAAAAAACCCCTGATTTCTGATAAGGCGATGCTGAAAAGTGTTGAATTAAGAGATACTTTTGTTTATGATATTGGAACTAAACCAGGCGGTAGATATATTCTCTTAAAGAAATAGTGCGAGGTATGTACCTTAAGGATAAGCCGAACTAAAGTAAATTTTATTGGAGAGTGACATGAATCAAAAGACTTTCAGATCAATCGTCGCGACAGCAGTCGTACTTCTTTTAGTCTCAACTCTTGTATATCCTCAAACTGCGGTAATTAATGCCGGGAACAACCAAATAATTGATTGGGAAAAAAACCATGCTGCCCAACTTCAAGGAAGTGTTTCTTCGAATAAAATGAAAGTTGAGTGGAAATGTCCGCAAAACTCCAAAGTTGTCTTCAAGGACGCAAGGAATCCTGTAACTGAAGTGACCTTCCCGCGTCCCGGTTATTACCTATTGATTCTTACCGGACAAGAAAAGGGCAAACAACCGGTGAGCAGTTCGGTGATCATCAATGTCTTTAAATCTAATTCTTATCAAGAAAGGTTGACCGATCTGATCAGTTTAATGACACTTAAAGAAAAGATCGGTCAATTAACCAATGACGCGGATGCAATCCCACGCCTGGGCGTTGCGCATTACAATTATTGGAGTGAAGCTTTACACGGCGTACTTGCCAGTGGCGCGACCTCCTTTCCGCAAGCGGTGGCGATGGGCGCTACGTGGGAGCCTGATCTAGTGCGGCGGGTAGCTTCAGCAATTTCTGATGAAGCCCGTGCATATCATGTCGCTTATAGTAAAGGATTGACCTATTGGAGCCCGACGCTCAATATTGCGCGCGATCCGCGTTGGGGTCGGAATGAGGAATCCTATAGCGAGGATCCCTATCTCCTATCGCGGATGGGAGTCGCCTTTGTCAAAGGCATGCAGGGTAATGACCCTTATTATCTAAAAACCGTTTCCACGCCCAAACACTATATCGCCAACAATGAGGAAGAACGCCGGCATACCGGTTCGTCCGATGTGGACATGCGCAGTCTATATGAATATTATTTACCGGCTTATCGTCAGGCTGTCATTGAGGGAAAAGCCTATTCCATTATGGGTGCCTATAATGAACTCAATCAGGTTCCCTGTAACGCGAATTCATTTTTATTGACCAATCTGTTGAGACGTCAATGGAATTTTGCGGGATATGTCGTCACCGATTGCGGCGCGATTAACGATATGATTAATGGTCATCACTTTTTCGCTACTGGGGCAGAGGCGGTTGCCCGAAGTGTCCGCGCCGGCTGTGACATGAGCTGCGGACAGGAATATCGTGAGTACCTACAGGAAGCTCTTGATCTGGGATTATTGGAGGAAAAGGACCTCGATCGTGCCTTAGAGAGGGTTTTATCGGCGCGTTTCAGATTGGGCGATTTTGATCCGCCGGAAAGAGTGCCTTATTCTACCATTTCAAAAGAAAAACTTGATTGCCAGGAACATCGTGATTTAGCCTATGAAGCCGCGCAAAAAGTTATCGTACTCCTTAAAAATGACGGCGTGCTGCCTTTGAAAAAGGAAAAGGTAAAATCAATTGCAGTAATCGGACCCAATGCGGCAGAGGCTCAATTGGGTATTTACAGCGGTTTTCCCAATGTCTGGAACAGCCCGCTTGACGGTATAAAGGAAAAAGCAGCTGCTCTGGATATAAAAGTGGAATATTCAAAAGGATGCGATATTGGCGGCGGTTTGCTGAGACCCATTGAGCCACAATATTTCGCTAAAGTAAAGGGAACCAATAAAGCCGGGATGAAGGGTGAATATTTTGATAATATGAATTTATCGGGAGAACCGGTTGTAACGCGGATAGATTCAGTGGTAGATTTTCGTTACGGGGTTAAATCCCCCGCTCCGGGTGTTCCGGCAGATCGGTTTTCAGTCCGCTGGACCGGTAAGATAATTCCTCCCAAACCCGTCCATCATATTGGTACCAGCTGTGATGATGGTTCACGTCTTTATTTAGATGGAAAATTGTTGATTAATGACTGGACTGAACACGGTGAAAAACCCATTGGTGCCGAAGCCGACTTGGAACCGGGTAAAGAATATGAGATAGTATTTGAATATTTTGAAAATGCGTTAGGGGCAACTGCGAGGTTAACCTGGGATCTTGCACAAAAGGATTTCAGCAAAGCCAAAGAGGTTGCGGCGAGAAATGATGTTGTTATTCTGGTGCTCGGAATTTCACCTGGGCTTTCGCAGGAAGAGTTAGACCGAACCACGATTGAATTACCCCAGGTTCAAAGAGATTTAATTACTGAAGTTGCGACGGTCAATCCAAATATAGTGGTTGTGCTTGTGAATGGCGGACCCATTGCTCTGGCAGGAGCGGAAACTCAAGCTAATGCAATTGTTGAAGCCTGGTATAGCGGCGAATTGGGTGGTAAAGCCATTGCCGATGTCTTATTCGGTGATGTGAATCCCGGCGGCAAGCTTCCCGCAACATTCTATGCCTCAACCCAACAACTGCCACCCATGTGGGATTATGACCTTATAAATAATCCCCGAACTTATATGTATTTCGAACAACCGGTTTTATTCCCGTTTGGACATGGGCTTTCTTACACACGATTTGAATATAGCGACTTAGAACTGAATTCCGAATTAGTTGAAAAAGATGGTGAGGTTGAACTCCATTTTTCAGTTAAAAACAGCGGGGAACTCAAAGGGGATGAAGTTGCTCAGGTTTACGTTCGTTGGATAGATGCAACGATTAAAGTGCCCATCAATCAATTAAAACGTTTTCAAAGGATTTCCCTTAAGCCCGGTGAAAGTAAAACGCTGACTTTCAAAATTCCTGTTTCCGAGTTTTCATTCTACGACATCGAATCGAACGATTTCAAAACAGAACGGGGACGGTGGGAAATTCAAGTCGGCAGTTCATGTAAAGATATTCGATTGAAAGAAATTTTAACAATTGAATAGAAATTGGGATTATTCTTGTTAGCTGCTATCAACCGCAGAATAATTCTTGATCGACAATTACTTGCTCCAGGTGATCCAAAGTTTTTCGTGTTTTTAAAAGGACAGTTTTAATGGAGGCATGAGATGAATATCAGGAAATTTTCGATTTACCTTATGGTGGTTATCTTAATCAGTGGAATATTTTTTGTAAATGGTTATTCGCAGGAAAATAACTTCCCGCCCCCACCAGCAGGTTATGATTTGTATCGATCCAGCATCACTCATGGAAAGGTGACCACGGTAACCTATCACTCGACAACGGTTGGTGTAGATCGGCAAACTTTGGTTTACACACCACCCGACTACTCAGAAGATAAGCAATATAACGTGCTCTATTTATTGCATGGTATTGGCGGCGACGAACGAGAATGGTACACTAATGGTAGCCCGCATAATATTCTTGACAATTTGTATTCTGAGCAAAAACTGGCTCGGATGATAGTTGTGCTCCCCAACGGCCGGGCGATGGTGAATGACGATGCCGGGGGCGATATGTTTGACCCGGAGAAAGTAAAGGCATTTGAGACCTTTGAATTTGACCTGCTGAATGACTTGATCCCATTTATTGATTCGACTTATCCGGTTTTAACAGGCAGAGAAAACCGAGCAATCGCAGGCCTTTCTATGGGTGGTGGTCAAGCACTCAATTTTGGATTGGCTCATCTTGATACCTTTGCCTGGGTAGGCTCATTTTCGGCTGCGCCTAATACTAAAGCGCCTGCAGAACTGGTCCCAAATCCGACAGCTACAGCCAGCAGCATCTTAAGACTCTGGATTTCATGTGGCACTAATGATGGACTGCTGTACATCAGCCAACAGACCCATGACTATCTTGAGCAGCACAGCGTACCGCACATCTATAATTTAGTAGAAGGTGCAGCGCATGAGTGGAGAGTATGGAAATACGGTCTTTATCACTTCTCCCAGTTGATCTTTAACCCCACAACTACTGACATAACCAATGATGAACTGGTACCGATCTGCGATATGATACAAAACTATCCTAATCCTTTTAATCTTATTACAAACATAAGCTACCGGTTGGCGAAAGATGGTTATGTAACTTTAAAGATTTATAATCTTTTTGGGCAGGAAATTGCTACGCTTGAAAATGGATACAAACCTCTGGGCAAGTATAATATTAAGTTTGATGCTTCCGGGCTTGCAAGCGGGATTTATTTTTACCAAATCCAGGTTGAAGATTTTTCAGACATGAAGAAATTTATTTTAATAAAGTAGAATTGACCTGTAACGAGCAGCCTTCTTGATTAAAATTACGTTCATGATTAATGCGATATGGCAAAATGACCAACTAAATAGGTGCATATATTCAAGATCAGAGTACAAATAAGAGAATTGAGCTATGAAATGCTCTACAATATTTGTTTTTGCTGTAGTATGCATCCATTGCTTTAGCCAGCAATACTCTAAAAGCTGGAAGGATTTGGATTATGTGGGTGACTCACTGGTATATCACCGGTTGGATATTTATCTACCTAAAGTTGTAAAGCCAACCTATCCGGTTGTGGTGGTAATCTATGGCAGCGCGTGGTTTGGTAACAATCTAAAAGGGACTGATCTGGCGACTTTAGGTAAAGCCTTACTGGATGCCGGTTTTGCCATAGTCATGCCCAACCACCGTTCGAGTGCCGATGCAAAATTTCCCGCTCAAATCAATGATATTAAAGCCGTGATTCGTTTTATCCGGGCGAATGCCGGGAATTATCAGCTTGATACTTCTTTCGTTGGCATAACCGGAAGCTCGTCAGGCGGACACCTGGCGGCACTGGCGGGGACTTCCAGGTTTGTCAAACATTATACCATTGGTTCCACAACCTATGATTTAGAGGGCAATCTTGGTCAATATTTAACCTACAGCAGTGCAGTTGATGCGGTCGTGGACTGGTTTGGACCGACTGACTTCCTGGTAATGGACTCCTGCGAAAGCGGCATGGTTCATGATGCTCCCGATTCCCCTGAATCGAGCCTCATCGGCGGACCGATTCAGGACAATCCCGACAAATGTGCGCTGGCGAATCCGATCACTTATGTAGACCCGAACGACCCGTCTTTTCTGATTCTGCATGGCGATGCGGACCCGTTAGTGCCTCATTGTAACAGCGAATTGCTCTTTGCTGCTTTGCAGAAAGCAAACGTGCCAGGTCAATTTGTTTTAGTTCCGGGTGGTCAACATGGTCCCGGTATGTTTATAGATCAATATTTGAAAATGATGGTTGATTTTTTCACGATTGAATCCGGAATAACTAAAATTGATACCCAGGATGGAGACGCCCCGATAAAGTTCGCAGTCTTCCGGGAAATATTCAAGGCAATGAAATGTGGCAGGACTGTCAAACGGTACTTATTTATATCGTCTTTTGGCAGAAGCCATCCCTTCGGGGTAAGCAGGATTGTATAGCGAAACGAAAAAATTGGTTTAACTCAAATGATAGGGAATTCAAATATTATGAGAATGTCTTTTGTTTTAATTTTGATTCTTTTATTGCTATCCTGCCAATCTCCATACTCGCAGGTAACCCCCAAAAACAGGGCAATTATCTTAACCGATATCGAGGCGGATCCGGACGATACTCAATCGTTGGTGCGGTTACTTTTATATTCAAATGTGATTGATATCGAAGGATTGATTGCGACGACTTCGGTATGGCAAAAAACAAGAGTTGCTCCTGAATCGATAAAAAAAATAATACAGGCCTATGGAAAAGTGCAACCGAACCTGAATAAACATGAGACCGGCTTCCCAGGCGCTGAGGCGCTTTTGCTGAAGGTAAAGCAAGGTTTGCCAAAATACGGAATGCTGGGAGTTGGCGATGGAAAAGACTCGGAAGGTTCAGAATGGATTATCAAAGTCCTTGAAGAAAATGATAACCGCCTGTTGTGGATCTGCATCTGGGGCGGTCCTAATACGTTAGCACAGGCACTTTTTAAAATCAGAAAAACTAAATCCGAAACGGAAGTTAAAAAATTGATCGCAAAACTCAGAGTTTATACCATATCGGACCAGGACGACAGCGGTATCTGGATTCGCAATAATTTTCCGGATCTGTTTTATATTGTCAGTCCAAGCGATGATTACGGCAGTGCCACCTGGAATGCCATCAACGGTTTTGTGAATGGATTAGACAATAATGAGATCAGCAATGATTGGTTGGCAGAAAACATTCAACAAAGCCATGGAGCTCTCGGGGCGGCCTATCCCGATGTAGCCTATGGCATGGAGGGGGATACCCCGTCGTGGTTGCCGTTAATACCGAACGGACTCAACGAGCCGGAACATCCCGAATGGGGTGGCTGGGGTGGTCGTTATGAACTGTACCAACCAGATTTTGCGACGCTCACAAAAGGCGGATCGGGGGTGCCGTTTGAACCCGAGACAAGGGCTATCTGGACAAATGCAGTGGATAGTTATACTCCATATATTTATAATGAATACGGACGAACAGTTCGCAAGGACACCATTACCTTCAGCAATAATAAAGTGACTTTGTGGCGGTGGCGGGATGACTTTCAGAATGATTTTGCCGCCCGGATGGACTGGTGCATAAAAGCCTACAAGGAAGCCAACCATCCACCCGTGCCAGCATTGGGACATCCTGAGCAGATAACGGTCAAATCAGGAGAGGGCTTTGGTCTGGATGCCAGCGGTACGACCGATCCTGATGGAGACAATCTCAGTTACCTGTGGTTTCATTATCCCGAAGCCGGATCATATAAAGAATTGATCAAAATTAATTCAGCCGAGAATGCACGGGGAGTTTGGGTGATAGCTCCTGAAGTAGCTAAAAAGGAGACTGCCCACTTCATATTGAAAGTTACCGACAAAGGCACTCCTCAACTGTCACGATACAAACGGGTAATCGTGGATATAATCCCCAAATAGAATAAGAATTGAGGTCACCGATTAAACAACTGATTATAGGACTGAAAAATATATAATTGATTATTAAATCAAAAATATCAATTAATCGGGAGTAACCATGAAAAAATTGCTTGTTACCTTACTGGTTGCACTTTCTACGATCTTATCCTCTCAAACCGCAACAATCAAAATTGATATTGAGCGAACAATCGGGGCGATTGATCCGAAAATCTATGGCGTATTTATGGAGCCGATCCACTTTAGCGGAAGGAGAATGGGTTTACCGGATACAGCAGAATTCAATACCCTATATGGAAATTTATATGATCCGTCCTCGCCGCTTGCCGATGAAAACGGCTTTAGGAAAGATTATATTGAGGCAATGCAGGAATTAAAAATAACCAACATGCGCTGGCCGGGCGGCAATTTCGTAATGGGCTATAACTGGCAGGACGGCATCGGACCGAAGGCGCAACGCCCGACGCGGATCAACCTCGCCTGGGGTGGAATCGAGAACAATCATGTCGGTACGGATGAATGGATTGCGTTAAATAACACCATCGGGAGTGAAAATGTCATCTGTGTGAATTTGGGACTGGCTACAATCCAGGATGCTTGTTATTGGGTTGAATACTGCAACTATAAGAAAGGAACTTACTATTCTGATCTACGCGCTAAGAATGGTCATCCAAAACCGTATGGCATAAAAATCTGGGATCTCGGTAATGAAGTTGACGGCGCGCCCTGGGAACTGGGTTATAAATGCGCCGAGGATTACGTCAAGATTGCCCGGGAAGCCGCCAAGGCGATGCGATCGGTAGACAACACCATTAAATTAGTCGCTTCCGGCTCATCATACTATGAACCTACCGGTCAGTGGGTTGAATGGAACCGGAAAGTGTTGACGGTACTGGGCGATGTGATCGATTATATTTCCATTCATCGCTACTGGGAAAACTCACCTGACTATTATACTTTCATGGGGCAAAGCGCGATGGATTTCGAAGAAAAGATCAGAATCCCAGCCGCCCAAATCGAAGCCATAAGAGCCATGAAAGGCTTTACCAATCCCATTTACATTTCATTTGATGAGTGGGGAACTTTCGGCAGAAATTTTCGATCCGTTCTGCCAGTTGCCC
The DNA here is from genome assembly GCA_964485745.1 of uncultured bacterium. GTDB lineage: Bacteria > Fidelibacterota > UBA2242 > UBA2242 > UBA2242 > CAZAKO01. The sequence goes on along the minus strand of CAZAKO010000002.1, from coordinate 438 downwards.
AATGTCTGAATTCCTTTATTCGACATGCCGATGTTGTTAAGATGACCAACTTTACAATGGCGACTTCCCTGCTGAGTACCGACCGGGAAAAAGGAAGTTTTAAATCGCCGCTGTTTCAGACGTTCAAATTGTTCTCAGTTAACTGTCGCGGCAATGCAGTTGACACATATGTTCAATGCGATACTTTTAATACGGAGAAGTATAAAGGCATCCCCTACCTGGATGTTACCACCGTGTACAATGAAGCAACAAATACAGTTTTTATCAATGTTGTGAATCGCCACAAGGACAAAACCATAACCGCCGACATATTTAGCACCTCAGGTATGTTTAAAGGGAAAGCCGAAATCCAATTGATAAATCTTGCTTCACTGGATGAACCATTTACATTTGACAAGCAGGAGCAGTATAACCCGGTGATGAAGGAGATCAAAGTTG
>CAZAKO010000001.1:63098-65715 GCA_964485745.1 uncultured bacterium | reverse complement strand
CGTCTACCCAGAGACTGATTAAGTTTTTATTTGACACTGATAAATCCCAAAAAATCAATTGACAAAGAATCTTTAAATATCTAATATCCAGCATTAAATTCGCACGAGGATAAATTATGGGGAGGTTAAGTTTGAGAAATAAGAAGGGAGTTGATCGCCTGTTTCCATTGATCATTGGCATGCTGTTACTTTCAGGGATGATATTCGCCAAGTCGGATTTTTGTTCTTCAGTCCAGCAGATCTGTAATGCTTATCAGGTGACGGTTGATTACGACCGCATGAATCTCGTAGAAATCGGTGAGGGGCAGGAAGAATTCTCGATGACAATGAAGAGTGAGCGGAATCAGTTTGACCGGATTTTAATCATCGGATTTTATGCCGCCGGGAAAGCCATGACCTATCACCAGGAACCAATCCAGAAAGTGACCGTTATCATCAATGTCGCCTATAAGAGTACTGAGAATATCGTGGCTAGTGCCACCCGTGATAATATTGTCAAATTTGTCAATGGTGAACTATCAACTTCGGAATTCATCAGACGGGTAAAATTTGATTAATCTTTAAAGTAATAATTAGGAGGAGTTCATGGATCCTTTTTCATGGTCTTACACATTAATGATGTATTTGAGGGGTATCGGCTGGGCGATTGTCGCCTCGCTTGGATTTTCTTTTGGCGTTGGTCTGGCGATTAAAGTCTTCGACTGGCTGTCATCCTCGATTGATGAGTGGGAAGAGATTAGAAAAGGCAACATCGGAGTTGCCCTGATTATTGTCGCGCTGATCCTGATGGTCGGGCTGCTGGTTTATAAAGTAATCTAGTAATTTGGAATAATTGGGATCACGGGAGATTCAAGAGAGCTGGATTTCCCATTTTGGTTATTTTCTTTTCTGAGCTACCCAGATTGGAAGTTGAAGGTTGATTTTAAGAGAAAAACAGCGTATATTCAATCGTGAACAAGGGAGGCAGCAAGTTGACTGAAGCGAGGATGAAGGAAGATAAAAATATCAATCGGCGTAACTTCCTGAAGAAGATTGCAATGACAACGGTTTTTGCCGTGCCCACAATCCAGAGTTTTAAACTGTTGGCTCAGGGGCATGGGCCCACCGAGTGGACGGCTCATGGTCATGGACATCACCATGCGCCACCGAGTCCGCCGCCGCCGGAACAACCACCATTTTAACTTAGAAGTTACGGACAAAATCAGCTATGATAGAAACCTCGGCAACCGAGGTTTTTTTATCAAAACAGAAATCATTCATTATTCATTCACCAACTAAATTTGATAGGAATTTTAAGGTGATAAATACCCCTGCTTTCATTAATTTATAAGGAAAAATGGTTCGAGTAATTTGTATCATAATTTGGATGTTGGCAATTAATCTGGTGGCGCAACCCGATCCGGATTGGATTGAGCAGGAGATCGCCAGCAAACGTCAATTTTGGGCTAATCAAAGGAGATTGGAGAAACCGGCAATTACTATCTCTCAGGCAGATTATGATGTCGGTTATTACGGTTTGAATCTTAAAATAGATATTGATCACCAAGAGCTCTCCGGTTTTGTTACGATTAAAGGTAAATCATGTAAGGATGGTCTTGCGTCAATTACGCTCGATTTTACTTCCTCGATGGTAGTGGATGGAGTTGGGTCCGATGGTCAGTCATTTCAGTGGCTCAAGCGTAACAATCGGGACTATCTGGTAGTTAATTTTAGTTCCGGAGTAGACAGTGGTGGGATTTTTGAAGTTCGGATTGAGTATCGTGGTCAACCAAAAATAGTTGGTTTTAAAGGTTTTACCTTTGATTATCATGGAAATGTGCCAATTGTCTCTAGTTTTAACGAGCCTTACTATGCCTCCGGCTGGTTTCCCTGCAAAGATTTGCCGGCAGACAAAGCCGACTCGGTGGATGTTGACATCACCGTTCCGGACACCTTAACGGCGGTCTCAAACGGGATGCTGGTCAGGGTTGTGGACAATCAGGATGGTACCGCAACCTATTGCTGGCAGGAGCGTTATCCAATCGCGGTTTATTTAATTTCGGTCGCGATCTCAAACTATCGCAAGCTGGAACAGGTTTACGCCGGCTTGAATGGTACGACCATGCCGGTTATCCACTGGTACTATCCGGAAGATGAGAGTCGCACGACTTGTTTGTCGCTTACCACCGAAATGCTCTCCTTTTTTAGCAGTTTGTGGGGTGAATACCCGTTCATCCGGGAGAAATATGGTCATGCCCAATTTTCCTATTCCGGTGGAATGGAGCACCAGACCTGTACCAGTGTTGGTAGTTTTGGTGAATTACTAATTTGCCATGAGCTTGCCCATCAATGGTGGGGCGATATGGTCACCTGTGCCGACTGGAAAAACATCTGGTTAAATGAAGGTTTTGCCCGTTATTCTGAGGCACTGTGGCAAGAGCACAAATCGGGTTTTGAGGGATTGCAGGGTTACATGGATTACCTTAATCGGCCGGAAACCTGGCGTGCTGCTCCAGTCTACTGCCTGGATACCTTGAATATCAGTTCGATTTTTGATCGTCTGGTCTATGATAAGGGCGCCTGGGTGCTGCATATGTTACGCCATTTAGTTGGTGAGGCAAAATTTTGGGATATTTTT
>CAZAKO010000001.1:55468-62998 GCA_964485745.1 uncultured bacterium | reverse complement strand
ATTGAATTTGATCAGGGTGATACATTAGTTACCGTGCTGGACACGGCTTTGACTCAGCATTTTGTCTTTGAATTAAAAGAAAAGCCGGAAAATGTCAGAATTGATCCCGACGGCTGGTTACTGAAATCGGTGCATTATGCGACAATTGATCCAGACGATGATTCCCAACCGATGACTTTTAAATTATCGGCTCCCTACCCGAATCCTTTCAACAATTTGGTTTATTTTGAACTATATTTGCCCTTTGATTCCCAGGGAGCCATTGAAATCCTTGATATCGCCGGGCGGGTCGTAAGTGTCGTGGAGCAGGGGAAATTGATTGCGGGCTATCACAAAGATGTGTGGCAGCCACAGAACATTTCCAGCGGGATATATTTTGTCAGATTGCAAAATGAATGGGTTTCTTTATCGAAAAAAATTGTATATTTAAAGTAAGTTGCTGTAGCTTTTGTCGTGTTGAACCATCTAATTGAATTGATTATGCAAGGCTTTTAAGAGAACCATGAGAATTTCTAAACGACTCCGGACAACCTACTGGTATCTTCTGACTATCACGGCGTTTTGGATGCTTTTGCCGGGGGCTCTTAGAGCTCAATTTGGCAAGAATAAGGTACAATATAAGAATTATCAGTGGTCCTTTATCCAGACTGATCATTTTGATATTTATTTTCATGATCAGGGCAAAGAATTGGCCGAGTTTGCCGCCCCGGTAGTCGAACAGGCACTGAAAGAAATTTCCGGTGTCCTGAACTGGCGCATGCGCAAACGGGTATCCCTAATTGTTTATAACTCCCATAGTGATTTTCAACAAACGAATGTAACCTTAGAATACCTAGGCGAGGGGATTCAGGGCTTCACCGAATTATTTAAAAATCGGGCAGTCACACCGTTTGATGGCAACGTTAATGAATACTGGCATGTTCTGCGTCATGAGCTGGTGCATGTCGTGGTCAACGACATGATTTACGGTGGCAACATCCAGAGCGTAATATCAGGGAGAGTCCGGTTACGTATTCCATTGTGGATGAGTGAGGGGTTGGCTGAATATATCTCCATGGGTTGGGACACAAATGCGGATATGATTATGCGGGATATCGCCACGAGTAATGATATTCCCAATGTTGATGAACTTGATTATTATTTAGCCTATAAGGGTGGTCAGTCGGTATACCGCTTTATTGCCGAAAAATACGGTCCTCAAAAAATCGGGGAAATCTGGTCGCATATGAAGGGTCGGGGTAGCGCTGAGAAGGGATTTGAGATTGCCATCGGAATGAAGACCAAGGAACTCTCGAAAGCCTGGCAAAAGTGGGTCCGGACTGAATATTGGCCGGACGTTGCCGATCGGGAGCAATTGAGTGACATCGCTTTAGCCCTGACTGACCATACCGAACTGAAAAACTACTTTAATACTGGTCCGGCAATCAATCCGGATGGCACTAAAATCGCCATGATGTCAGATCGTAAGGGCTATGCTGATATTTATTTAATCTCCGCCACTGATGGCAAAGTGCAAAGCAAAATAGTGAGCGGACAACGTAACCCGGATCTTGAGGAATTGAAATGGTTAAATCCGCGCTTGAGCTGGTCACCTAAGGGGGATAAAATCGTTTTAGCCGTTAAAAGTGGGGCAAAAGACGCTTTAGTCATTATTAATGTCAAAACCAAGAAGCGGGAGAAATATGCCTTTGACAATTTAAGAGAGGTTTTCTCAGCAGCCTGGTCACCCGATGGCGACAGAATTGCATTTATTGGACTCGGGAATGACCGCACCGATCTATATTTATTCAATTTGAAAAACAAGCAGCTGACGCAGCTGACCGACGACTGGGCTTCTGATTTTGAACCAAGCTGGTCGCCGGAAGGGAATAAAATTGTTTTTGCTTCATTGCGGGACTTGAAAAATGCTGACAATTACCAAATCAGCCTATCCAACTGGTCTACCTCACCATATAACCAAACCGACCTGTTTGTTTATGACCTGAAAACCGGCGCAATCAGTCAGCTGACCGACACCCCCTGGAATGAGAATTATCCGCTCTATGCCAATACTCAAAATAAATTAATCTACACCTCCGATGCCGAGGGTGTTTCCAATCTGTACATCTACGATTTGGATACTGACCAACAGGTTGCCGTCACGAATGTTTTGACCGGGGTTTTTCAACCGAATATTGCCAAAGACGATTCCCGTCTGGTCTTTGCCGGTTATGCGGAATATGGGTGGGATGTGTATACGATCAGTAATCCGCTGGAGCTGATCAGCCAACCCAAAACCGTTAAGCCCACGATTTTTGCTAACAGGCTGGCTGAAATCTGGGAGAATCCCGAAGAGGACACGCGCTTTGAAAGCCCCTCGCCGGAGGATGTCCAACTATCGTATACTCATAAGGTCGAGGGTGAACGATCATATTCCAACTATATCTTTGCGCCGGGTTACAGCGAAGGAAAGCCCAAACCGGAAGACTCGGTTGAAGTTCAGTTGGATTCGATCAGTTATAAAAATGCACGTGGTGATTATATTGTCAACCCCTATAAAACGAAGTTTACACTGGATCTGATTGAAAGCCAGGCGGGTTATAGTACCTTCTGGGGTTTTCAGGGCACGACCGTCTTTGCCTTCAGTGATATTTTAGGCAATCATCAGTTTGTCTTTGGTACCGAAATGTATATTGACCTCGAAAACAGTGACTACTATCTCGCCTATGAATATTTAGCACGGCGCACAAATTACGGACTTACCGGCTTTCATTCGGCGAACTTCTGGCAGTATGATATTTTTACGCTGTGGCGGTTACGCAACTACGGGGTAGACCTGGCTGTCTCCCGACCATTTTCAAAATTTTCGCGGATCGAAACCGCCGTTACCTCCTACAATGTTGAGCAGCAGTTGATCGATTTGGTCTACGGGCAGACGCTATATCGAAATACCATACAGACGCTTTTGCCCCGCATAGGTTTGGTTTATGACAATACTCTCTGGAGCTATTTCTATCCGATTGATGGGTGGCGCGGACGGCTGGATGTGATGGTCAGTCCCCATTATAATAAGAGCAGTCTGGATTTTCAAACCTATCAAGTAGACCTGCGCCGCTATTTCCGAGTGAATAATGAATATTCCTTTGCCTTGCGGTTAACTACTGGACTGAGTGAGGGGAAAAATGCCCAGCGCTTTTTCCTGGGAGGGGAATCGAACTGGATTAATCAAAAATGGCGCACCGATATTTTAGCTAATGACAACAATACTCTCTTAGAAGATATTTATTTTTCGGAGTTTGTCACGCCTTTACGGGGTGCCCGCTATTATGAGCGAGCTGGTACCCGCTACTTCCTGACTAATCTTGAATTCCGTTATCCCTTCATCAAATACCTCGCGTTAGGCTGGCCGGTTCCGATGATTATAGGGGGTATTCAAGGGATTACTTTTCTGGATCTCGGGGCGGCCTGGTATCCGAATCAGTTGCACCCCTTCGCTTATAGTAATTTCAATGGGACCTACATGGATGATCTGGTTTCCGGGTTCGGCGTGGGAACGCGCATCTTTCTCGGTTATTTTATGTTGAAGATTGACTGTGCCTGGCGCTATGATCTGATCAAGGTGGCAAAACCGCAATGGTATTTTTCTTTGGGACTTGATTTTTAGTCGGCTCAATTCACTGCTGATTTTATCATTAATATTTCAATTCCGATAAAAGGTCTATTTTGCTAACTTAAGAATGCTGACTTCCGGTCAGAGAGAAGAGTTATTGTGAGTTACTAATGATTACATACCTCAAGTTTCTGCTGCTATGCCTGATTTGGGGAACGACCTATGCGGCAATCAAAATTGGCGCTGAAAGTACCCCGCCGATGCTTGGCTTGGCATTGCGCTATGGTTTTGCGCTGGTGATCCTTTTTGCGGCTATTCTCATCACAAAACGTAAAATCCCGATGGATAAATCCTCTCTGAAAATCTATGCCGTGCTGGGCATTTATAGTATGGGCTTTAGTTATCTTTGTACGTACTGGGGAATGCAATATATCCCGAGCAGTCTTTCTTCTCTCCTTTGGGCGACCTTTCCCCTCTGTATTGGGATTTTTGCCAATTTTATGGTACCTGCCGAGAAATTAAATGCCCGCCATCTGTTCTCAATAATTTTAGCAATCTTGGGGGTAACCCGGATCATCTCTGACTGGCAGCTGGTTCTGAACATGCAGGTTTTACTTGGTTGTCTGGTAGTCCTAGCCGGAGTTGTGCTGGCGGCTTATCCGAATGTCTACTTGAAAGCTCGCGATAATGGCTACGATTCATTAGTGCTGACGGCTATGGCAATCCTGATCGGAGCCGTGATTCATACTATCGGTGCCCTGCTGACCGGACAATTTCAGAGGATGACCTGGTCGTTGGTTAATATTGGTTCGGCAGCTTATTTAGGAGCTTTTGGTTCGGCGGTTGCCTTTATTATTTATTATTCGCTGCTTCAGAAAATCGCAGTGGTCAAACTTTCCTTTGTGACCTTTATCAGCCCGATTGTCGCGGTCCTGGTGGGATTGATTGTTTTGAAAGAGACGGTTACCTTGAATGAGATAATCGGTGTGGGATTGATATTTGGCGGATTGTTTTTATATGATTATCGGAAATATGCGGCTTTTTTAAAATTTGGTCGAACAGCCTGAATTAATCTATGACTGCTAATAAAACAAAAACCGTTTTTATCTGTAATGAGTGTGGTTCTACTCAACCGAAATGGGCCGGACGCTGTCCTGAATGTGGTGCTTGGAGTTCACTGGTTGAGGAGACAGTACCTAAAAAGCAGACTCGTTCCGTTCCGGTCGGGGAACGGAAACTGCAACCGCTGAACCGGACAGCCTCTTTGGCGGCTAATAGAATTGCCACCGGAGTTGATGAGTTAGATCGAGTCTTAGGTGGTGGATTTGTGCCGGGGATGGTAGTCCTTTTAGCAGGCGAACCGGGCATTGGTAAGTCTACTCTGGTATTGCAGATACTGGCGCAGGTTGGTGGTGATCGGCGACTCTATTTTTCCGGGGAAGAATCGGAGGAGCAATTGGCACTCAGAGCGACTCGCATGAATATCAATGACGCCCGGATTCTGGTCGCCTGTGAAAATAATCTCGAGAATATCATTCACCATACTGTTCAGCAAAAGCCGGCAATGATAGTCGTAGATTCAATCCAGACGGTGTTCTCAGATGCTTATGATAATGTGCCGGGTAGCGTGACTCAGGTACGGGAATGTGCCGGAGCGCTGTTAAAAAAGGCTAAGGAAGAACAATTTATTGCCCTGCTGGTTGGGCATATTACCAAAGACGGGATGATCGCTGGTCCCAAAGTCCTGGAGCATCTGGTGGATACCGTCTTGTACCTCGAAGGTGGCAAAACCAACTTTTATCGGACGTTGCGTTCGATAAAAAATCGCTTCGGTTCGACCTATGAAGTTGGACTATTTACGATGAAGGATAACGGTCTGATACCGGTTGAAAATCCCTCCGAATTCTTTCTCGCGGAGCGTCGGAAACACGTTGCCGGCTCGGCTATTGCGGTTAGTATGGAAGGCACCCGTCCATTTTTAATTGAGGTTCAGGCACTGGTGACTCAGACCTCCTTTGGCAATCCGCAACGGACGGCTAATGGGATTGATTACCGGCGCTTAGCGATGCTGATTGCGGTGCTTGAAAAAAGGTCCGGATTACCGCTGCGTCTGCAGGATGTCTTTGTGAACATAGTCGGGGGATTGCGAATTGAAGAGACGGCAATTAATCTGGGGGTACTGGTAGCTATTGCCTCCAGTTATAAGGATACTCCATTATCTCCCGCAGCTGTTTTTATTGGGGAGGTGGGTTTAGTTGGGGAAATTCGTTCGGTGCCCCAGATTGAGCAGCGGGTCAAGGAGGCTCTCAAATTTGGATTCAAGCCGGTCTATATTCCTAAATCTAATTTGAAACAACTGAAAAAAGTTGCCGGGACGGAAATCATTGGAGTAGAGTCAATTAACCAGCTATTTGAGATGATCTTTTAGAAGTTTCAAATTATCATGACGGCTACCCTTCAAATATCAGATACGCATAAATATACAATTTTGGCAAAGGATCCGGAGTCACTCGCCCGTGCCGGTTGCTTTACTACTGATCACGGTCAAATCGAAACTCCGGTTTTTATGCCTGTCGGAACCCACGGGGTAGTTAAGACTCTCACTCCGGCTGAATTGGAGGAATGCCGGGCTCAATTAATTTTAGGCAACACTTATCATCTCTATTTGCGCCCGGGTCTGGAGGTCATCGAAGCTGCAGGTGGATTACATCGCTTGATTGCCTGGGAAAAGCCGATTCTGACTGATAGCGGCGGATTTCAGGTTTTTAGCCTGGCTCATCTCGGAAAAATAAGTGATCAGGGGATCACCTTTCGTTCCCATATTGATGGCTCACAGCATACCCTTTCACCCGAGGTCTCAATCGAAATCCAGAACAGGCTCGGCTCTGATATTTTAATGGTGTTAGATGAATGCACATCCTTTCCCTGTAGTTATAAATCGGCAAGTAAGTCGCTGGAGCGGACCCATCATTGGGAGGAGCGCTCACGTGACCGTTTTGCCTCACTAAAGCCAAAATATGGGAACACACAGGCGCTATTTGGGATTGTTCAGGGGAGTGTTTACTCCGACCTGCGGACTAAGAGCATTGAATTTTTAAAAGGGCTTGATTTCGATGGTTATGCCGTTGGTGGGCTAGCGGTGGGTGAACCTAAAGAGCAGATGTTTGACCTTCTAACCGGCATCAGTCCCCAGTTGCCCGAAGATAAGCCGCATTATCTGATGGGGGTGGGTAAACCTGAAGATCTTATTCGGGCAATTGAGCTGGGGATGGATATGTTTGACTGTGTGTTGCCTTCGCGGAATGGACGCAATGGCGTACTCTACACCTGGCAGGGTCGGATCGTACTTAAACAGGCTGACTATCGGCTGGATTTTGCACCACCAGATGAAAACTGTCAATGTTATACCTGCCGCAATTTTTCACGGGCTTATCTGCGGCATCTGTTTCTAAATGGCGAGATGACCGGATTACGCTTGAATACCTTGCATAATGTTCACTTTTTTCTCGAGCTGGTTGCACGTGCCCGAGCGGCAATTGTGGCTGGTAATTTTTCCCAATGGAAGCGTGAGTTTTTGCAATCTTATCCGGTCGAGCCTGATCACTGGGAAGAGAACAATTTGCGGCGGGAGGAACGTCGTCGCAAGCATCTGGCTGAAAACCAAGCTTTTAAAGAGATGGATTGAGTAACCTGATGAACCTGAATATTGCCACTCCGCCGGCGGCGATGCAGCGATTACCAATGCCGGAGCTGGAATTAAGAATCGAGTCCGCCAGACGTAAGTTAGATCAGCGGCTGGTGATTCTCGGGCATCACTATATGACCGATGAGGTATTGCGGCATGTGGATTACCGCGGGGATTCGTTTGCGCTGGCAAAAATAGCCGCCAAGAGTACCGCCGAATTGATCGTTTTTTGCGGGGTGCACTTCATGGCGGAAAC
>CAZAKO010000001.1:33436-55368 GCA_964485745.1 uncultured bacterium | reverse complement strand
CCAAGAGTACCGCCGAATTGATCGTTTTTTGCGGGGTGCACTTCATGGCGGAAACTGCCGATATTTTGACTTCCTCGGAGCAAAAAGTATTCATTCCCGATGTTTCCGCGGGATGTTCGCTGGCTGAATTTGCACCGCATGAGCAGGTTGAAACAGCCTGGCAAGAAATCCACCGGCTGGGTTCTTTTAAGGTAATCCCGATTGCCTATGTCAATTCGGAAGTTGGTTTGAAAGCATTTTGTGGGCGGAATACTGGTTTAGTCTGCACTTCGTCTAACGCCCAGGCGGCGATTCGGTGGGCTCTGGAACGCGGGGATAAGTTATTCTTTTTCCCGGATCAGCATTTGGGGCGCAATACGGCTTTCCGCATGGGGATACCTTTGGAGCAAATTGTGGTTTGGGATCAAGTTAGATTTGCGGAGGGCGATCCGGAGTTCATTGCCGCAGTTCACCAGGCAAGCATTATTCTATGGCATGGCTACTGCTCGGTTCATCAAGAATTCGATGCAGAATATGCGGGAAAATTGCGCCGTCAGCATCCTGATCTCAAATTGCTGATCCATCCGGAGTGTAATTTTGAGCTGGCTCAGATTGCCGATTACATGGGCAGTACGGCTTACATCATTCGAATGATTGAATCCAGTCCGGCTGGCAGCCACTGGGCGATTGCGACCGAAAAGAATCTGGTCAACCGATTAATTAAAGAGCATCCGGAACAGCAGCTTGAAATGCTCCAATCAAATGAGCCTGATTGCGGAACCATGGCTAAAATAAATCCGCTCAATTTATGTTATCAACTGGAACAGCTGGTTGCCGGTAATCTGGTCAATCAGGTGCTGGTTGAGGAACAATATCGGGAAAATGCCTTACTAGCAGTCACAAGGATGTTGAGTTTAAAACAATGAAATCGGCTGAGGTGATAATCGAAACGGATGTGCTGGTTATCGGAACCGGGCTGGCTGGTTGCGCCGCCGCGTATGCAGCTGCCCGGCAGGGATTACAGGTGATCATGATAACTTCTGAAAAGCAATTCACCGAATCATCTTCTTATTATGCTCAGGGCGGGATCATTTATCGAGCCCAAGACGATACGGTAAGGGATTTTCTGGATGACTTTCAAGAGGCGGGTGCGGGGATGGTCAATGCCGCTGCGGTGCGGACTATCTACCGCCATGGGGTCGAGTTAATTCAGGAGATTCTTTGGGACCAATTGAAGGTGCCCTTCAATCTACGCCAAGATGGAGAACTGGCGCTAACCCAGGAAGGCGTCCACGCCAAGCCGCGCATTGCCTTTGTCGAGGATCATACCGGTCAGTCAATTCTGGAACGATTTCAGCGGGAGATTGAAGCTACCGCGAATATCCGGATAATGACCCAGGCAACCTGTGTAGATTTAGTCACTCTTGCCCACCATTCTTTAAATCCACTGCATCTTTATGAGCCCAGCACCTGTGCCGGTGCCTATGTGTTGATGCAAGCGGAAAATGCGGTTTATCCAATCCTGGCGAAGCAGACGATTTTAGCCAGTGGCGGGCTGGGCAATCTTTTTCTGCATACTTCTAATCCGCCCCGGATTCGGGGTGACGGCTATGCCATGGCATACCGGGCTGGCGCCCGATTAATGAATATGGAATATATCCAGTTTCATCCGACGACCCTTTTTTCGACTGGGGAGGAGCGCTTTTTAATTAGCGAGACCCTGCGGGGAGAGGGTGCCGTCCTGCGGAATAGATACGGCGAAGATTTCATGCCGCGCTACCACGAGCTGGGCTCGCTGGCACCCCGCGATGTGGTTTCTCGCTGCATTATTGCCGAGATGAACGAGACCAGCAGTCAGCATGTTTACCTCGATATTACCCATAAAAAATCCGATTGGATCAAGGCGCGTTTTCCATCAATCTATCAGAAATGTTTAGAATTTAAAGTGGACATTACCACTGATTACATTCCGGTAGTTCCTGCTGCCCATTATGAGTGCGGCGGAGTGGTCACCGATATGTGGGGCAATACCACAATTCAGCGGCTTAAGGCGGTCGGGGAGGTCGCCTGTACCGGCTTACACGGGGCTAATCGCTTAGCCAGCAGTTCGCTGTTAGAGTGTCTGGTGTTTGGGACAATTGCCGGACGTGATAGTGTTGAAATGGTGAAGCACGGGAAAATAGTCATGCCGCGGGTGCCCGATTGGAAGCAGGAACTTGAACCGCTGGATCCCGATCTGCTGCGTCAGGATCGCTCCTTAATTCGGCAGACGATGTGGAATTATATTGGGATTATTCGTACCCAAAAGAAATTGGAACGCGCTTATGGAATTCTGCGGCAGCTGAATGAGGATATTCAGCATTTTTATGCCCATAGTCAGTTGAGCGACGACTTGATCGGTTTGCGCAATGCCGCCACTACCTCGCTGTTAGTGCTGCATGCGGCCCGCTTGAACAAGGAAAGTCGTGGTTGCCATTACCGTGAGGATTGATTAAACTTAAGTTAATTTTAGATAGGAGGTAATTTGTGATTGATATACTTTATGCCGGAGCAGCTGGCGGAGGTGGTACTCAGCAAGGCAATCCAATTATGACCTTATTGCCCTTTTTGGCAATTATCTTAGTGATGTATTTCCTGATGATTCGTCCCCAGGCAAAAAAGCAAAAAGAGAAGCAGCGCATGCTGCAGGATCTCCAGCCCGGTGATGAAATTCTCACAATTGGTGGGATTTATGGTCGGATCGAAGGCATTAAAAAAGAAGAAAATATCCTGATTGTCAAAATTAGTAAAGATGTCAAGATTAATATTTCCCGCTCTGCCGTGGCTGAAAAGGTAGTTAATCAATCAGTGGTAAAATAGCATGGAGTTATTGGAAACATATCTCTACGGCAGTCCTTTATTAAAAAGAAAAACCCGGAGAGTTGAGCAATTGCCGCCCAACTTCGCCGAATTTCTGGAACGGATGTATCTGACGATGTATGAAGATGACGGTGTCGGGCTATCGGCTAATCAGGTTGGCGTGGAATTGCGATTTTTTATTGCAGATTTTTCCTTACATGACAAAAACCTCGGCAAGGAGATATTTATCAATCCGGAGATTATTGCCCAGGAGGGCGAAGATATTCTCGAAGAGGGGTGTCTGAGCCTTCCGGAAATCCGGGAAAAGGTACCCCGGGCGTTGAAAATCAAAGTTCGTTTTGAAAATCTTGAAGGCTTGTTGCTTGAAAAAGAATATGAGGGCTTTGCCGCCCGCGTGATTCAGCATGAAATTGATCATTTGAACGGGATTTTATTCATTGAAAGGATTAGCCCGTTGAAGCGGAGTTTCCTTAAGTCGGCGCTGAAGAAGATTGCCGAAAAGGGTAAAACCCAAATTACACCAGTCGTCATCTGATCCAACATGAAAATTATCTTTATGGGAACGCCGGATTTTGCAGTTCCCAGTCTGAAGGCAATCACCGCATCCCGTCATGAAATTGTCGGGATTGTCACTAGTCCCGACAAGCCTGCGGGACGAGGACAGATTATTCACGCGACCCCAGTAAAGTCCTTTGCCAGAGAATTGAGCATTCCGATTTTTCAACCGGAGTCATTAAAGCAGCCAGAATTTTTAAATCAGCTCAGGAATTTGAAAGCTGCTATTATGATTGTCGTGGCTTTCCGAATTTTGCCCGATGAAGTTCTTACTATCCCGCCTAAAGGCGCAATCAATTTACATGCTTCGCTGCTGCCCAAGTATCGTGGTGCGGCGCCGATTAATTGGGCGTTGATCAATGGTGAATCGGAAACCGGTGTTACCATATTTCAAATCAGACCGCAGGTTGATACCGGTGAGATTCTCTGGCAAGAAAAAGTGCCGATTGCAGTTGAAGATACATTCGGCTCTTTACATGACAGATTAGCTAAAATCGGTGCGACGGCATTGGTTAAGGTTTTGGATCAAATCGAGCGGGGTGAGATTTATCCCGTGCTCCAAAACCACTCCGCTGCCACGCTGGCACCCAAAATATATCCGCAGCTGGGTGAAATTAACTGGGCTAATTCAGCCCACTCGATTAAGGGTTTAATTCATGGGCTGTCGCCGAATCCCGGAGCTTACACCTTTTTCGAAGGTAAGCGCATCAAGATTCTGTCGGCTGAATGGAGTGATGAGATTTTTAAACAATTCCCTGGGACAGTTACAGTTTGGGATAAGCAGCGTTTGGGAATTCAGACTGGTCAGGGGATTCTGTATCCGCGAGAATTGCAGTGGGAAGGGAAAAAAATTCTGCCGGTGGCTGAGTTCCTCAAGGGTTTCAAAGCCGGCAGAGGAGCTCGGTTTCCCTCGTGAATATTCGGGCCGCCGCCGCACAAATCCTCAGCTCTTTTGCAGGGCGGGATTTTAACTACGAAAGTAAAATTGCACTCACAGCTAAGCGTCTGCACTTAACCCAGGCCGATCAGGATTTCCTATACCTCATCGTCAAGGGAGTGATTCAATATCGTAAATTTCTGGATTATGTGCTGCAGACGATTCTCGATCGTGCGCTGGAGAAGTTGGAGCCAGAAATTGCGAATATTCTACGCTCAGGGGCTTATCAATACCTAATTCTGGGAACGCCGCTGTATGCCGTTACCAACGAATCGGTAGCTGCTGCTAAACAGCTGCGAAAGGCTGCTGCGGCGAGTCTAATCAATGCGGTTTTACGACGGCTGCCTAACAAGGAGGCATTAAATAAGCAATTTTCCACGCTACCGGCAAATGAAGCTCTGGCAATCCAGACTTCTCACCCTCAGTGGCTAATTGATCGCTGGATCGGACAATTTGGTATCGAAAATACCCGCCAGCTGGCCAGTTTTAATAATTCGTATCAGCAGATATATTTTCGACACAACCGACTCAAGATTACCTGGGAGTCATTAGCAGTCCAGCTGAGAGAGGCCGGATTTACTCCAGAAGTAGCAATGGCGGAACCAATTGCATTTTTTACGGTGGAACAGCCCGGTTTGCTTTTGAAAAGTGAATTGTGGTCGGCGGGCTATTTTTCGGTTCAGGATATTAGTCAAGCACTGGCGGTCAGGCTGTTGAACCCACAGCCCGGTGAAGTGATCATTGATGCCTGTGCCGGGCTGGGGGGCAAGACAGGATTTATTGCCCAATTGGTAGGACCTTCGGCTAAGATTTATGCCTTTGATATTGCGGCAACGAAAATCAAGCTGTTGCAAAATGAAGCCTTCCGTTTAGGAATTGATTTTGTAAATTACGGTATCGCCGATGCCCGGAAAGATCGTTTTCCTCAAGCCGATAAGATACTGATGGATGTACCCTGTTCAGGAACGGGGGTGTTGGCACGCCGGGCGGATTTGCGTTGGAACAGGAAGTTGGGAGAAATTAAGAGTTTGGCAATTAAGCAGCGGCAGATTTTAGCAAATATGGCGAATTATGTGAGACCCGGTGGGATTTTAGTGTATAGCACCTGTTCCCTGGAAAAAGAGGAGAATTGGGAGAATCTGGATTGGTTTTTAAGTACTCACTCAAGGTTTAGAGTTGAGCCGGCAGATCAGTTTGTCGAGCATGATTGGTGCTCCCAGCAGGGAGCAGTGCAGGTCTTTCCGTTTATTCATCAACAGACGGGTAGTTTTGCGGTTCGGTTGGTTAATGAGAGTCCAAGTAGCAGAGATTAAGGATTATAAATGACAGTCAGAACGCGCAACTGGTTCAGAATTCTAACGGTCTTTTTTATTGTTACCCTGATTTTTGTCGTAACGATGGACCAGTTTGTATTGCCGCGCTATGTATCTCGCGGCAAGGAGCTAACCATGGTTGAGGTTCGGAATAGCTCCTATACCGAGGCAAAGAATATTTTGTTGGAATTGGGGTTTCGTGCAATCGCAGTTGATACCCTTGAAAACGCCGAGCTGCCGCCCGAGACCGTTATTGATCAACAGCCCTTACCGGGAGCAGCAGTAAAGCAAGGACGAATGGTTCGTTTAGTGATTACCAGCGGAGAGCGTTTTTTTTCAATGCCGAACTTAGTTGGTAAGGTACTCAAAGCAGCTCAATTAGAGCTGAATCGCCAGCATTTGAATGTCAGTTCAATTACCGACGAATTTTCCTCTGACAAACCGCCTGGTGTCGTGACCCGTCAATCCATTCGCCCGGGTTTGATGGTTTCCTCCAAAGATGCTCTTGAGTTAGTGATTAGTAAGGGACCACCACCGAGCCAGCTGGAAATTCCCGATCTGTTTGGAATGAATCTTAATGAAGCCCAAGCCGCCATCCGTAAAGCCGGATTCAAAGTTGGGACGATTCGTTATATTCCGAATGACGAATTGGTAGCTTATACGGTTATTCGCCAACATCCGGAATGGGGCACACTCTTTGACAACCCAGTTCCCATCAATCTTGAAGTAACCATCGCATCTCATCCGGAGTAATATTTTATGGAAATTGTACCCTCATTGTTATCGGCTGACTTTACCCGTCTCAAAGAGGAGATTCAGGCGGTTGAACGAGCCGGTGCCCGACGGCTGCATCTGGATATTATGGATGGTCATTTTGTGCCGAATATTACGTTTGGTCCATTCATTGTTGCAGCAATCCGGAAAATTACTAAACTTCACTTGGAATCGCATTTAATGATTAACAATCCCGAAAGATACATTGGTAAGTTCATCAAAGCCGGTAGCAATACGGTGATTATCCATGTAGAGAATAATGCGAATATTATTGAAAATCTACGGTATATTCGCAAGCTGAAGGCTAAAGCCGGATTGGTTTTGAATCCCGCTACACCTTTTACCGCCATTGAAAAATATTTGGGATATATTGATCACCTATTAGTGATGACGGTTAATCCCGGATTTGGTGGGCAGGTGATGGTTAAAGAAGCGCTGACTAAGGTTACTCTCGCCAAGTCTTATCAACAAAAGTATAACTTTCTGATTGAGGTGGATGGTGGTATTCACCTGCGTACTCTGGCTGTTGTCAAGGCTGCCGGAACCGATTTATTTGTAGCTGGTTCGGCAATCTTTGCAGCCAAGGATCCCGGTGCTTCCTATAGGTTATTATCGGAGAAGTTGATTAATGCGTGAGATTCCCAGAGGAGAACGAGGTCGTAAGGTAATTCACTATACCGCGACTTTGATTCCTCTAATCTACCATTTCTTAGTTGACCGGCGGATTGCGATTATTATTCTGAGTATCTTGACCGGTAGCATTATACTAGCGGAATTGTCAAGAATGATTATTCCGAGTTTGCGCAAATTATATTTACGGATTTTTGGTGATTTGACCCGTCCCCATGAGCATCAGAATAACCTAACCGGGGCTTCTTATGTTTTTTTGGGTTCGTTTATGGTTATCTGGTTGTTTCCCAAACCGATTGCCGTCGTAGCCCTGTTATTTCTAACGATCGGCGACTCGACTGCCTGCTTAATTGGAATGTCCTTTGGACGGATTAGAATTTGGGGGCAGAAAACTTTAGAAGGTACTCTGGCTTTCCTGCTGTCCAGCTTGTTAGTCACCTGTTGGGTTCCGCAGATTCCTTTTTGGGTAAAATTGATCGGTGCCGGTGCGGCTAGTATCTTAGAATTGATTCCCTGGCGCCTCGACGATAATCTGACAATTCCTTCCTTGTCGGCGTTAGTAATGTATTTTCTGATCTAAGCCCTCGCTTAAGTATGTCTTTTATCAATTCATTCTTTCTTTATCTATTGCCGTTAGTTTTAATTCCCCTGCTAATCCATCTGATTGGTCGGCAAAGGTTTTATCGGCAGGAATTTAGCACGCTGCGCTTTCTGCAGCAGCTCGAACCAAACCTGATTCGGCAGCTCAAGATTCGCCAGCTCATCCTGTTGATTTTACGAATGCTCTTAGTGTTATTAATTATTCTGGTATTTGCCAGACCTTACCGTACAATCGAATCGGCGGGCATCTATGTTAGCCGGGGCGAAACGCTCTATTTACTGATCGATAACTCGCTCTCGATGCAAAGTGAAACCCGGGGTGCCAAGCTGCTCGGCAAGGGAGTCGCAGCCCTCCTGTCAGCCGCAGAAAATATTGATTTTCCAATTTATGTTAAGCTGATCGAATCGGTTGCCGGCAGTAAGCTTCAGGATTGCGGCTTAGTAACCGACTTGTCATCTTTAACGAAGTTAATCCAATCCATCGAACTAACTAATCGGTGGGGCAGATTAGATTATGCCCTGCAAAACATTCAACAGGATATTCGCCTTCAGCATGAAATAAATCCGGCAGTCTGGGTCGTCACTGATTTCCAGAAATCCTCATGGCAAAGCGCCAACTTGGCAGTTTCAGCAATTCAGTCTCTTTTCAATCAAACCAATGCCAGGGTCATCTTTTTCCCTGTGTTGGGAGACAGACTAAATGCGGCTTTGGCACACACCGAAATTCCCCGTCAGATTCTGGAGAGTGAACGCGTTGCTACCGTCCAGGCTAAAGTGGTAAACTGGGGGGAATCAATCCTGGAAACACCGATTGCCCTTTTCTTAAATGATCAGAAACTGGGTCAATCTCTGCTGAGTATTTCTGGCAAAGGTCAGGCAGAAGTTCAATTTGAATTTATTCCCGGTAAAACCGGATTTCTAACCGGTTACGTGCAGATTAATGATGATAATCTCCGGGCTGATAATCGGCGCTTTTTTCTACTGAATATTCCTCCCCTGATTCGGGTATTGGTCGTAACCCGCTTTAGTGAGGATGCTGAATATATTCAGCGCAGTCTCAGTCTTAAGGGGATGTCTAAGATTGACACGCAAGTTGTGCCCATGGAATTATTTGGCGTGGAGGATCTTTCTGTCCGGGATTTACTAATATTTACCAATGTTGATCAGTTGCCGGAGCATATTTGCCTAAGGATTCGTGACTTCTGGAATACGGGTAAAGGGCTACTGATTTTTCCTGGCAAGGATTGTACTCCGGCCAATTTTAATGCGCTATGGGGTGATCAATTTGGATTTCCGCGCTGGCACACGACCCGGGAGGCGGAACCAGGACAATCCTTAAGAATTGGAAAAATCAAACAAGAGCACCCGATTTTCAGGAGTGTCTGGCGAGAAAACCGGTCACTGCTCTATTCCCCCAACTTTTATTTAATTCCCGGCTTTAGTCTGGGCAAAGGACAGACAGCGATTGTTAGTTTTGAGGACAACACCCCTTTTCTAATTGAACTGCAGACCGCAAAAGGAATCGGTCTGTTAATGGCTACCGCGCCGATTCAAGAGTGGACCAACCTGCCCTTGACCGGTCTGTTTCCGACCTTGATGAACCGGTTGGTTTTGTATCTCTCCCGCCAGGGTTTGCAAGAGACAGAATATAATGTCGGAGACACTGTCCGGGTTGCCCTGGTACAGGGTGAGGCGGAAGCCCTGAATATTCTCACTCCCGATGGACGCTCCATCAAGGTGATTAACGATAAACAGACCGGGTGGCTCTCTTTTTATGAAACCGAGAAACCGGGAATATATGCGATCACTTCTAAGGATCAGGTAGTAAAAGGGATTGTGGTCAATAATCCGGTGGAGGAGAGCAGTCCACTCTTTTTGGAGGAGCCTGATTTTAAGGAGCTGCTCTCCCAGCATCCGGGTCGGATGGATTTTTATTTGGTTGGTGATTCAGAATCCGGAACACCATTGCATCAAGCTCGTGAGTACAGTGACTGGTTGATTCTAATAGTATTCGGGCTGGTTCTGTTCGAAAGTTATTTAGGTCGGGCAAAGCGCCAATTGAGAGGTAAAATTCTGAATGGCTGAACGGGTTTTATTGGTAGGCTTAATTCATCCCGGACAATCTCATCAGCTGGTGATGGATCATCTTTCGGAATTAAATGATTTAGTCCGGACCTTGGGATATGAAGTAGTTGGTGAATTTAATGCAAATCTGCCCCGGATTGAAGCGGCTACTTATTTGGGTAAAGGGAAATTAGCAGAGTTAAAAAATCAGATTGGGGAGCTTAATCCGGATAAGGTAATTTTTGACGATGATTTATCACCGACTCAGTCGCGAAATTTGGAGAAGCTGCTGCATATTGAGGTCGGCAGTCGGAGTGAAGTAATCCTCGCTATTTTTGCCCGGCATGCGCGCACCCGAGAAGCCAAAACCCAGGTTGACCTGGCGACTTTGGAATATCAACTACCGCGTTTAGCCCGACGCTGGCGGCATCTCGAACGTCAGGCTGGTGGGACGCGAATGCGCAGTGGTGCGGGTGAAAAACAGATCGAAATTGATCGGCGTCTGATTCGCCAGCGGATAGGTCGTCTCAAGCAAGAGCTGCTGCGGATTGACCGGGAACGGGATGTTCAGCGCAAGGGGCGCGAGGGATTTTACCGGGTTGCGTTAGTCGGTTATACCAATGCCGGGAAGTCAACGCTGATGAATCTTTTTACCAATTCTTCGATCTTGGTGGCAGATAAACTTTTTGCGACGCTGGATACCACTATCAGAATCTGGAAGATTGATCAACATCATCAAATCCTGCTGAGCGATACCGTGGGATTTATTCGGAAACTACCACCCCATCTGGTAGCTTCATTTCGGAGTACCCTGCAAGAGGCGCAGCAGGCTGACCTGATCATCAAGATTATTGATATCAGTAATCCGTTTTGTTTAGAACATTTAAAAACGGTTGATGAGATCCTGATCCAGTTAAATTTACATCCCAAGCCAAGTTTGACAGTCTTTAACAAAATTGACCAGATGGATCGTGACCTTTATCAGCAGGTAATCCGGGAATATCCGGAAGCCATCTATTTATCGGCGCTAAAACAGCTGAAGATTGACGATCTGCGCACCCGAATATTGGCTAAACTGCTGGCAGAGGAACGGCAGATTAGTTTGAAATTATCCTTGGATCAGGTCAAGCCCATTGCCCTGATTCGCGATAATAGCCGGGTATTAAAAGAGAGTTATGATGATGGTTCGGTACAGCTGGATTTTCTCTGCTACCAGCGGGTCTGGAACTGGCTGCAGCAAGTTTTAAAACGGGAGCTGGTATGCAAAAACCAGGACCTTCCTTTAGTTTAATTGGGGCCAGTCGCACGGGTATCGCACTTGCCTGGCATCTGGTGCAAGCTGGCTACCAACCGGCCTTTGTCTGGAGTCGGAGCAGTGCTTCGGTCCATAAGGCTCTGAGCTATGTTAAGTTTGCCAAAAGTTCTATCCGTTTATCGGCGATTCCCGGGGATTGTCAGTGGCTTGTCATCGCTGTTCGGGATGACGCCATTGGTAAGCTTGCCAACCGCTTAGCCGATTTGATGCAATCGGCGGAAGGGATCAAAGTATTTCATACTTCCGGCGCTTGGGATTCGGCAATCTTGAAACCACTTCACGAGGCAGGATTTAGAACGGGCTCTTTTCATCCCTTAATCAGTATCCCTGACATAGCTACCGGGATTGAGATAATTCCAGATGCGGTTTTTAGTTGCGAAGGACAAATACAGAAAGACCTGATTCGGCTTGCCGGGGAGCTTGGCGGGCGGGGAATTCCTCTGCGTCCCGATCAAAAGGAGCTGGTTCATGTCGCCGCAGTATTTCTCAATAACTATCTGACGGTGTTGGTTCAGGCCTTGAAAAAATTGGCCGGTCAACGGGATATTGACTCGGAAACATTCCATGTTTTATTAGCGAGGCTGCCGCAGCAGGCGCTCGCCAAAGCCTGGCATCAACCCATTGCCGATTCTCTGAGCGGCCCGGCGATCAGAGGTGATCGTAAGACGATTCAGAAACATCGTCAATTATTGCGGCAGTCGCCGGAATTAAGCAAGTTGTACAACCAGTTTCTGGCTCTAACAAAAAAGCTGTTGGCAGAATGAAATTTTACCAAAACCGAACCTATGAGGAAAGAATATGAAGAAGGCAGTTATTGGATTAATAATGATGCTCGTGTTAGTCCAGCTAAAAGCGCAGGAACGGAAGTTATTTTGGGATGGCTACGATTGGCAAAAGATTGATTATGTCACCCGGGAATATCCGGAGTACCGCTACTGGATTAAGAGTGCTTATCTCAGTGGTTTATTCGATGCAAAATTGTTCTATCGCGTCAAAGCCATGAATATTGCTAAATCCTGTCCGGATTCGGTATTTACTGATTTGATCGAGCCGGCTGAAATGCGTTCACTGATTACCGGACTTGATAGTTTTTATCAGGATAATACGATCAAATATCTGCCACTTCCCAGTGCGTTAATTGCTACGATTATGATTCAAAAGAATCGCCCACCGGATGAAATAAACCGATATATTCGAGATAGTCAGAAGTGGATTAATGAGCTGGTTAAAACCTTGATGAAGAATTAGCTACTCGTCTTTCGGAATAATTTCCCCACATTCGGGGCAGACCAGATAGAGCTCCTTTTCACCAAAAAAGCGTAGGCGAGTAATCCTAAAGCGCGCCGTACCGGACATATTTGGCCGCTGGGTTAGGACTACACTTCGCGATTTTGATTCAGAGAAACGCAGAGGGATCTCATAGTCATGGAGAATCTGCAGAAATTTCTTTTCTATAACCCGCTCCGTATTATCGTAAATATCAAGATAGCCGGCGATTTCGCTGACTTCCTGTTTGGTTTGGTTAGCAATCTCAACCGTAATGCGGATTAAATTGTTATCCAATTGCCGGACTACAACACTTGAGACCTGGACTGTCCCTTGTGCCGAAAGAAATGTTATAAATAAAAATATCAATGCCCCAAAGGATAATTGTTTCATAATTGCCTCAATTAGTCCGCTGAAATATATCATCTGTATAGATTAGATGCAAGTCACGGCTTTTCCTTGATTGGATGATTGCGGATGCCTAACTTTTAACCGTGAGTTAGATTGCTGAGAGTTTAAGTGAAACGGATGAAATTAGCGCAGGTTATCGAGTTTTTACAGAGACCGTCAGTAGTCAAATTGTCCCGATCCGCGGTGACCCGAATTTTAGCATCGCGGGCAGTCGTGTTGGATTTCATTGCGCGGGGCAAAACCGTTTATGGTATCAACACCGGTTTTGGCCGATTGAGTACGGTTAAAATTCCTAAGGCAGAACTGGCGGCTTTGCAAGTTAACCTGCTGCGTAGTCATGCCTGTGGCGTTGGTCAACCAATTCCATCTGAGATTGTAGCGCTGATGCTGTTTTTAAAAATCCATAACCTTGCGGCAGGCTATAGTGGTTGTTCGTTAGAAATTATTGAAAAGCTGGTTAAACTGTTGAATAAGCGAATCTATCCGGTCGTCCCTGCGCGTGGGTCGGTGGGAGCTTCGGGTGATTTAGCGCCTTTAGCTCATCTCAGTTTACCCTTAATCGGGGAGGGCGAAGTCGTATATCAGGGGCAAACCGTTCCGGCCGACAGGCTGGTTAAGGACGGAATTTACCAGCCGGTGGTTTTGGGACCAAAGGATGGTTTATCGCTGATCAATGGCAC
The DNA here is from genome assembly GCA_964485745.1 of uncultured bacterium. Classification (GTDB taxonomy): domain Bacteria; phylum Fidelibacterota; class UBA2242; order UBA2242; family UBA2242; genus CAZAKO01. The sequence continues at coordinate 41,985 of CAZAKO010000001.1, read as the reverse complement.
GCAGTATTCCACGGCTCTCTTAATTTATGCTCTGGCGCAGTCGAAGACTTTATTTTTATTAGCCGAGCTGGCAGCAGCAATGAGTACTGAGGCAGTCCTGGCAACCGACAAGCCGTTCAGCGCTGCAATCCAAAAGGTTCGCTGCCAGAAGGGTCAGCAAATCGTTGCCCGACACCTGCGCAATTTTTTAAAGAATAGTCAGATTGTTAAATCCCACCGCAATTGCAGCAAGGTCCAGGATCCCTACTCCTTTCGCTGTGTGCCCCAAGTAATGGGAGCTGTATATGATACGATTCAGTTTGTTGAAGGAGTCGTCGAGAATGAGATTAATGCGGTTACGGATAATCCGCTTGTCTTGAGTGCGGATAATCAAATAATTTCAGGTGGAAATTTTCATGCTGAGCCAATTGCTTTGGCGGCTGATTATTTAGCCATTGCCTTGACGGAGTTAGGCAATATCAGCGAACGGCGAATTGCGACATTAGCCGATCCCACCCTGAGCAGCTTACCGGCTTTCTTAGTTGACAATAGCGGGGTGAACTCGGGATTTATGATGGTACATGTGACGGCGGCAGCCCTTTGTGCCGAAAATCGAACTCTCTCTCATCCGGCTTCCACCCAGAATATTCCAACCTCGGCGAATCAGGAGGACCACGTCAGCATGGCGCCTAATGCCGGCTTGAAATTATTGCAGATCATCGAAAATTTTAGCCAGATTGTGTGGATTGAATTTTTAGCTGCTGCCCAGGGAATTGATTACCGACAAAATTTGCTGAGCGGCGCGGGAACCAGGAGAGCTTATCAAAAAATCCGTTCATTGGTAGAACATCTTAGTAAAGACCGCCAACTTTTCTTAGATTTACGTAAAGCCACGGAATTTTTTGATGACTTAAATTTTATCAACCAAATAAGGGAAATTGCTAACCAATAAAATCATAAACTAACAGGGATTGATATGACCAAAAAAATAAAGCGTCAGGGACTGACATTCGATGATGTCTTACTGATTCCCGCGAAATCTGAGGTGTTACCCAAGCAGGTAGATGTTACCACTCAACTGACCAAAGAGATTCGGTTAAATATTCCGCTTGTCAGCGCGGCAATGGACACCGTAACCGAAGGGGATATGGCGATTGCCATTGCCCGTGAAGGAGGAATTGGCATTCTGCATAAGAATATGACGATCGAGGCGCAGATTGCCGAAGTAAACCGGGTAAAACGTTCCGAAAGTGGGATGATTGTCAATCCGGTAACCCTTGCTTCGACGAATACGATTAGGGAAGCGCTTGACATCATGGCTAAATACTCAATCTCGGGTATCCCGGTTGTGGATAACGGTCATCTCGTCGGGATCCTGACCAACCGTGATATTCGTTTCGAAACTAATTTGGATCAAACCATCGCGCAGCGCATGACAAGAGAAAATCTGGTAACAGCTCCAGTCGGGACAACCTTAGAGGAAGCCGAAAAAATCCTGCAGCAGCATCGGGTCGAAAAGTTATTAGTTATAGATTCCCAGGGTCGGTTGAAGGGCTTGATTACGGTAAAGGATATTTTAAAGAAGAAGAAGTTTCCCAATGCTGCGAAGGATAGTCTCGGTCGGCTGCGGGTTGGTGCGGCGGTTGGCGTTGCGGGTGATTTCCTTGAGCGAGCTAAGCAGTTAGTCACCGAGTCGGTGGACGTCCTTGTCGTGGATACGGCGCACGGACATTCGCTGGGGGTCATTAAAGCGGTCAGGGAATTAAAGCGCTTGTTCCCGAATACCGCGGTGATTGCTGGCAATGTCGCCACTCCGGGAGCGACCAAGGCGCTGATTGATGCCGGAGCAGATGCGGTCAAGGTTGGCATCGGTCCGGGTGCAATTTGTACAACCCGGGTAATAACCGGAGTGGGAGTTCCACAATTGACGGCAGTTGTGGAATGTACCGAAGCGGCTTTGAAAGCCGGGATTCCGATAATTGCTGATGGGGGCATTCGGTATTCAGGAGATATTGCCAAAGCATTAGCAGGCGGTGCCAGTACGGTAATGTTAGGCTCTTTATTGGCAGGGATGGATGAAAGCCCGGGTGAGACGGTCCTCTATGAAGGTCGGGTTTACAAGACTTATCGGGGAATGGGTTCACTGGCGGCGATGGCTCGGGGCAGTAAAGACCGCTACTTTCAGGAATCGGAAGATGTCAAGAAGTTGGTCCCCGAAGGGATTGAAGGAATTGTTCCCTACAAGGGTGCACTGCACGATACGGTTTACCAGTTGGTTGGTGGTTTACGAGCCGCGATGGGTTATTGTGGCGCGCACACGATTAGTGAGCTGCAGCAAAAAGCGGAATTTATCAAAGTTACTTCAGCTGCGATTCAAGAGGGTCATCCTCACGATATTAGAATCAGTAAAGAAGCCCCGAACTATCGGACTGATGTTTATTAGATTAGAGAATTTTTCAGGATAATTTAGCGATATGGGCGGCGAGTCTGGATTTCTTATTCGCAGCACTATTTTTATGAATTATGCCCTTGCCCGCAATCGAGTCAATAGTTGACACTGTTTTTTGGAAAAGTGGTTCGGCTTCAGCCTTACTGGGCGCGGCCTTTACCTTTTTTATCATGGTTTTCATCAGGGATTTATAATGCTTATTGCGAACTCTGGCTTTTTCTGCTTGACGTAACCGTTTTGCAACTGAACCTTTTTTGCTCATTAAACTCCTTTCGTAAGCTTCCAAACCGGATGCAAATTTATTTATCGCAACTCTGAATAACAAAGGAAAAAACAATTTATATCTTATTGGCGATACTTAAACTGGCCTTGATTATCATCGGCATCTTGGTAGGGTTTTTAATTCTGATACTGGCTTTGCCGATTTATATTGAAACTCATGGTAAGTTTGAAAGGCGACGTAAGGCAGCCGTTCTCAGTGCCTATTTCATTTTAAAAATTGTGCGGATCCGGGCGACATATGAGCCGGATTTGCTGCGGATATTTATCGGATTACCGGGTTTTTGGTTGGCGGTATATCGGCATACTCCTGCCAAAGGGGCAGGTAAGAAAGCGGTAAAGAAGCAGCTACCGAAAACCCAAAAAGAGAAAAGGCGCAAATCGAAATTGCCACTCACCGGTTGGTTCGGCTTTGCCAAAGAAATGCTGCCGCGGGTATTGCGACCGATTCGCTTCAGGGGCGTTAATGGTGATTTGACAGTTGGGTTCGCCAATCCGGCAGTTACCGGCTTATTTTTTTCGGGCTATTACTTGTTCCGGTTCACCCTGAATTTTCTCAAAAATGTAACCGTTAAACCGGATTTTAAACACTCAGGATTAGTGGGGAATTTTGAGCTGCGCGCTTCAATTCATTTGATTCGATACTTTCCAATCCTTATCTTTGCATATCTAAATTATCGTAAACGTATTCGTAAAGTGAAGGAGAAATAGAAATGGTTGAACACCTGATTGATACTCTGTTAGGGAAATTAAAATCTTTGGTAGATTCCGAAACGGTCGTGGGTAAACCGATAGAGGTAGGCGAGACTACCATTATCCCGGTCACTAAAATTTCCTTCGGATTTGCCGCCGGAGGTAATTTGGGCAAGGATGAGAAGGATAAGAGCTCAGGCAGTGGCGGCGGCGCTTTTATTGAACCAATTGCGGTCATAACCGTGGAAAAGGGCGAAGTCAAGGTCCATAGTATGAAGGATGGTAGTCTGGGAAAGGTTTTTGAAATGGTTCCCGGAATCCTAAGAAAACTGACGCAATCGAAAGGCAAAAAGAAAGGTAAATCCGAGTAATTTTCATGATTGGTTAAAAACTTTTTCTTGGATTTTTTTATCTTGCCAACTATTTTTTGATGAGGGTAGTAAAAATGGATGAAACAGTATTAAAAAATATCCCGTTATTTGCCGATTTGCGGGACGAAATCCTGGACAAGATTTATGAGTTATTACAGAAGCGGATCTACAAAAAGAATAACATGATTCTCATGGAGGAGGATACCGGCGATACGCTGTTTATTTTGAACAAGGGGAGCGTGAAAATAACGCGGATGAGTGATGAAGGTCGTGAAGTTATTCTGTCAATCATGGGAGAGGGTGACTTTTTTGGAGAGATGTCAATTTTCGATGGAGAGAGCCGTTCGGCTAATGTCATTGCGCTGGAAGATACGGAAGTATTTATCTTAAAGCGCGGTGACTTTTTAGATTTGCTCGAAAAACACCCGAAAATCGCCATCGCCCTGCTGCAAGAAATGGCAGTTCGATTGCGCAAATCCGATCAGCAGATTGAGGGACTTTCACTAAGCGATGCCGAAAGTCGGATTGCCATGACTATTATCCGACTAGCTGAAGACCTCGGAGTGATCAAGATGGGACAAGTAATTGTTGAAAGTCTTCCATTTCAGCAGGATATTGCCAATATGGCGGGAACCTCGCGCGAAACCGTCTCCCGCATGTTAAAATTATTGGAGCGGAAAAATTGGATTCAGCGCAAGGGGCGGAAGTTGATTATTATGAATTATGATGAATTTGTGAAAGAATTCGGTTAATCAATTCCCGATTAAATCAAGCAAGTCAAAGGGATTGCATCGCCGGCAATCCCTTTTTAATTGGGATCGGATCCGGATCCACACCGTGAAAAAAAGTAGGCTGCAATCTTGAATACTCTCAATAATGGCTGTTTTTGTGAAATGGGATTTTTATATTTAGAATATATTTTTGAGATGTTATTAATGATGTATCAAAGAGAATGAAGCTAGGGAAGGGTAGCGTAAACGATATGGCCGAAATGGGCTTTCTCGATCATCTCGAGGAGCTGCGCTGGCGCTTGCTAAAAGCCTTGTTTAGTATCCTTATTTTTACTTTTATGGCTTTTATGATTTCCGATATATTCATCCAGTTTCTGCTGAGACCGGCGCGTCTGCTTCAACCGGATATGAAGATTCAGGTTCTCAAGGTACAGGGAATGTTAATGTTGAAATTTAGCATTGCATTAGTCATAGGAATTGTATTTTCCATTCCGGTTATTGCTTATCAGTTTTGGGCTTTTGTTGCTCCCGGTTTATATCCCAGCGAAAAGCGCTGGGGACCCTGGTTGGTAATCAGCGTGACCAGCTTTTTTCTGACTGGGGTAACTTTTGCCTATTTTGTGTTAATTCCTTTTGCGATCAAGTTTCTGGTTGGGATTGGCACTACCGAAGTCGAGAAAAATATTTCGATTGACTACTATGCCAAGTTTGTGCTGCAGCTTTTAGTTGCCAGCGGAGTTATCTTCCAGATGCCGGTAGTTGCATTTATTCTGACTAAGATGGGATTAGTTACTCCTAAATTTCTGCGCAAGAGCTGGCGCTACGCCGTGATCATTATTCTAATCTTTGCGGCGTTGATCACCCCACCGGATCCGGTCAGTATGATCATGATGGGTATTCCGTTGTTTTTACTTTATGAATTCAGTATCTTGGTATCCAAAATAGCGATGAAAAAAGCTGAACCCGATTCAAATAGTAATGCCTCAGAAAGTTAGTATGGCCAATTCAGTCGAATTACTCGCACAGCCGGTTGATCCGGAATTGCAGCTATTTCGGCGGGAGTTTGAAATTGCTTTATCGTCTGAGGTTGCCCTGATTAATGAAATTTCCCGTTATATCCTGAAACAAAAGAGTAAACGTATTCGCCCGATTCTGGTACTGTTGTCAGCCAAACTCTGCGGCGAGTCAAATCCGAGTAGTATTATTGCTTCCTGCTTGGTCGAAATTTTACATACGGCGACGCTGATTCATGATGATATCATCGATGAGGCTGCCATGCGGCGCGGGATGCCCTCGGTGAATGCGGTATGGAAGAATAAGGTAGCCGTGCTGATGGGTGATTTTCTATTCAGTCGGGCGCTGACGAATATGCTACGAATTCAGAATTTTGAGCTCTTGGATCTCTTATCGCGAACTTCCGAAGCACTGAGTGCGGGCGAGATTCTCCAACTGGAAAAGAGCTCAACTAATGGCATGGAAGAGGAAAGTTATTTTCGGATGATCTGGCTGAAAACAGCCTCGCTGTTTGCGACCAGTTGTAAGGCGGGTGCATTGACTGTTGGTACCGATTCGTCCAAAGCCGCAGCTTTGTATGAATTTGGTAAATATTTAGGGATTGCTTTTCAGATCAAGGATGACCTTTTCGATTATACCGGCAAGGAAATTAATTTAGGTAAACCAATCGGGCGTGACCTGAAATCGAATTTAGTAACCCTGCCATTGTTATTTCTGCTGAATAGGTTACCACCAGCCCGCAGTCGGAAAATCAGGGAGCTGATCAGCCGGGGTCTGGAGCCGGGAGATGTCAAGGAAATTAATGATTTGATTTTAGAGTTCGGTGGAGTTGACTATGCCCGTTCCAAATTAAATGAATATTCGGAAAAAGCTCACCGAGCACTGGATATTTTCCCGGATTCCACCGTGAAACAAGCGCTGCTTGGTTTTATTGATTTCAACCAGGACAGGACAAGTTGAATCCGGTCGAAGAAGCGCAGAAGATTCTGGTCATTCGCTTAAGTTCCTTAGGAGATATTGTGGTGTTGACGCCGATTTTCAGGGCTCTCCGGAGTCGCTTCCCCACCGCTCAAATTGATTGTCTCACCAAAATAGAATTCCAGCCGCTCTTACACGATAATCCATATCTATCCCGGATATTGACTTTCGATACTTCAACCGGATTAGCGGGTTGGATTAACCTTTGTCAGCAGTTGCAAACCGCGAGTTACGATCTTTACCTTGACATGCATGCCAATCTTCGCAGCCGGATACTTGGTTATTATTTACGCCAGTCGCGGTTACTGCGCTGGCATAAGCCCAGATTAAAGCGTTTTTTTTTATTTTATCTGTATCTTAATCTGTTTCCTCAGGATTTTTGTCTGCTGAGCGAATATTTCAAAGTATTGACCCCCTTGGATTTAGTGACGGATGGGCTCTTGCCCGAGATTTTTTTAAGCGAAGCAGTGATTAACAGTGCTGACATAATCCTGAGAGACCATCAAATCAACGAACCATTTGTGGTATTATTACCAATTGCGACCTGGATCAATAAACGGTATCCGGTTGAGCGATATAAAGAGTTAGCCGATCGAATTTGGGTAGCCTATCAGCTGCCGGCTGTCTGGTTAGGTGGGAAAAAGGATCGCTATCTTCGAGCAGCCGGTATTCCAAATAATGCCAGTAATATTTTGTTGATTGGCGAAACATCTTTAGCAGAATCCCTGGCAATTTTGGCGCGCAGCACACTGGTTATTGGGAATGATACCGGTTTGAGCTATGCGGCTGAGGCGCTGGGGATTCCTTTGATTTTAATTTTAGGACCGACTTCGCGTGAGACTGGCGCCGGACATAATTGCCCGGGAAGCTATACTATTGAAAAACAGCTTTGGTGCCGACCCTGTTCGCAAAAGGGAGATCGGCGCTGCTATCGCCGGCGTCGGTATTGCATGGAGGGCATCAGTGCAGATGAGATATTTCAAGCTGTCAGCTCCATATTAAACAGGATCGAGGAATGACGGTTTTCTGGATTATTCTATATAATTTACTGGCAGTTCCGGCTGGATTTCTCTACCTCCAGATATTTGCTCTGTTTGATCCCAAGATCCAGAAAGGGATTTCGGGCAGAAAACTTAGTTGGCGTAATCTCAAACGGTTTCGGGAGCAGTATCCCCACAAAACCGTATATTTAGTTCATTCGGCGTCGTTGGGTGAATTCGAGCAGGCAAAGCCGGTTATTCGGAGTCTGAAAGTCATCCGACCGGACGTTTTAATTGTTGTCAGCTTTACCTCTCCCAGCGGATTTATTCATGCCCAACGACTCGCGGAAGTAAGTTTAATGATCTATCTACCCTTTGATAGCTTTTTTCGGACCAGACGCTTTATCAAACTGCTCAGACCCCAGAAAATCATTTTTGTCGCTTATGAGCTCTGGCCAAACTTGATTACCAATGCTCGGCGGCATCATGTTACAACCTATCTGATATCGGCACGCATTCGGGAAAAAAGCTCTAAATTTTATCCGGTGTTGAAACATTTCTTTCGTGAATTGTACCGCTTGCTGGGGCATGTCTACGCAGTTTCGGAACGGGATTGTGAATCGGTTAAAAACCTGACCGGCAGCCTGCAGATCAAATTATTGACTTTAGGTGATACCCGCTATGATCAGGTTCTCGATCGTGCCCGTAACAATTTGAAGGCTAATCTGAACCGTCTTTTTAGCAGCGGTTTTGTGCTGATTGGTGGGAGTATTTGGCCCCAGGATGCGCGGAATCTGTTGCCTGCACTGATTCGAGTTTTCAGGGAATTCCCGCAGTTTCGGTGTATCCTGGCACCCCATGAGCCCAATGATTATGCCCTTGAAATGCTCGAAGATTATTTTAGTCGTGAACAGATTGTTAGTATCCGTCTGGGTAAAATAAAAGCCTATCCGGTGATTGAGCGAGTTGTTTTGGTAGATCGAATTGGGATTCTGGCGGAGCTCTATCATCAGGCTCAGTTGGCTTTCATTGGCGGTGGTTTTCGTGGTTCGGTCCATAACGTAATGGAGCCGGC
>CAZAKO010000001.1:1594-33336 GCA_964485745.1 uncultured bacterium | reverse complement strand
TGGCTTTCATTGGCGGTGGTTTTCGTGGTTCGGTCCATAACGTAATGGAGCCGGCAGTTGCCGGGCTGCCGGTACTTTTTGGTCCTGAATATCACAATTCGCGGGAGGCGGAATTATTGGTGCAAACCGGGGGTGGATTGGTCTGTGAAGACGAAGTTAGTCTTTACCGTAACCTGTGCGTTTTTCTCTCTGATTCGACAGTCTACGAACGGGCGTCTCATGCTGCGCGTCAAGTGATTCTGGACAATATGGGTGCTTCAGCCCGGATCGTGAAAGAAATCCTGGAGAGTGATTGAATATTGAATTATTCGACCTGACTTTTCACTATAAAAACAACCAGCCGATTTTCGAGCATCTAAACTTATCAATTCCCCTCCAGCACTGGGTGGTTATTACTGGCGGCAGTGGTTCAGGTAAAACTACGTTAGTCAAGCTCATTGCCGGATTATTGAAACCGGATCAAGGCAGAATCATATTTCCCAGTAATGAAATTAATCATGCGGATTTTCATTTTGGTTATCTGTTTCAGAATCCCGATGATCAGCTGATTCATTTCAATCTTGAGCGGGAGCTCGCATTTAATCTTGAAAACCGTGGTATCGAGCCACAGACCATGCGGGAAAAAGTTGAAAATGGACTAAGAGATATCGAACTATTTGAAAGGCGGGCCGAATCGCCTAATAATCTTTCTGGTGGGGAGAAACAGCGGCTGGCCCTGGCGGGAATGCTGATCAGTCAGCCGCAGATTTTAATCTTAGATGAGCCTTGTTCGTTCCTTGATATTTTCGCCCAAATGGATTTGCGGGCAAAGATTAAAAAACTCCGGCAAGAGCGGCTAAGCATTCTCTGGATCAGCCAGGAAGATCACGAAATTCGCTTGGCGGATTATGTTATCTGTTTAAAGCAAGGGCAGGTGATTTTTACGGGAGAGGTTCAGGGATATATTGAACGATTCGGGAAGCTGACCGATGCAGCCTGAATTGCGATTGGAAATAAATCAGATTCGCCATTGTTTTCAACCTGAAATGGTTTTTCGGCTTTTAGTGGAGAAAATAACGCACAAATTTCAGGGTATATTAGGGTTATATGGATTGTCTGGCTCAGGCAAAACGACCCTGAGTAAGATCCTGGCGGGGATTATTGCTCCTCAGGTTGGTGATTTTAAATTTCATTGCAGAGGATCTGCAACTGAGATTCCCCGAATTGTCTACTCTCCCCAGTTTCCGGAAAGAATTTTCCTCGGTGTCAGGGTGCACGATACGGTCGAGCGGATTGTTGCCCACCGGACCGATGGCATTATGCTTAAAGACCGCCTGATAGACTTCCTCAAAAGATTTGGGATTGATTATCATGCGATTGAATCGAGATGCGGATTTGAATTAAGTGGAGGCGAAGTACGGCGGCTGGCGCTGTGCTTGAGCCTGTCGCTCGGGCCGGAGCTGTTGATTCTGGATGAACCCACGATTGCGCTGGGACCAATTGGGAAAGCACAGTTAATGACTGTTCTACATGAATATTTAGTAGACCGCTGTGTAATTGTGGTTTCACATGATTTTGATTTGATTCAAAAAATTTGCCGGGAATGCTGGATTTTGCACCATGGAAGTATTATTTTTAAGGGTAAATTGAGCGAGTTAAAAACTAGTACAGAAGTTAAGAAAATAGTCGGGATTCATCTATTTGATAACTATTGTATTGAGGATTAAAGAAGTATGGGAATAGTGAAGCAGAATATAGTCCGGCGCAAGTATGAGGCAATGCAGCCCGCTCGGGTCGTGACGCTTTCGAATATGATCTCAATTGTGCGGGTTTTCTTGACCCTACCGATTCTGTACTTTCTACGTGCCGGCCAGAGCAAGACCGCGTTGATTTTCATCATCATTGCGATCGCTTCTGATATGTTGGATGGTTGGCTGGCGCGGGTCAGTCATGAGATCACCGAGCTGGGCAAGGTTTTAGATCCTTTTGCGGATAAGGTCGTAATTTTTAGTGTAATGTTATTTCTCATTTTTACCGATCAGATGCCGATCTTCTATTTTGTTGTTTTGGCTGTCAGAGACTTGACAATCGCGCTGTTTGGTATTTATCTGTTGAATAACTGCAAGGTTACCCCCTATGCGAATTTTACAAGTAAGGTTTCAATCTATTTCACCACGGCGACACTGCTGGCATTTATCTATTCTAATACTCTGGGGCGCTGGATTAATCTGATCATGTGGTCTTCCGTGGCTCTGCTATTTATATCCTGGGTGCAATACATTGTTACTTTTACCAAACAGGTTATTAAAGTCAAAAGGAAAGTTGCAGTTCCCGGTAAAAAGACCAGGCTTGCTCGAGGCTTGCAGAAAACCGGGAAAAGCATTGCCACGCAGTTGCCCCTGGTCGGCAGGTATTTTCGCATTAAGCCGGAGCTGTTGACGACAATCGAGGAGACCCTCCTCGCGGCGGATATGGGGGTGGAACTGACCGAGAATATTGTTGATCGGCTGCGGCAATTGAATCGCCAAGAGGCTGGGAATCTCAACGAGATTTTGAAAGCTGAGATTAAAACGTTGGTTCGTCAAGATGCTCCAATTTCGGCAGGTTACTCCAAACCACAGATTATTTTGGTTGTTGGGGTCAATGGTACCGGCAAGACGACCAGTATCGCCAAATTGGCTCATTATTATATTGCTGTGGGAAAACGGGTTTTGATGGTCGCCGCGGACACTTTCCGGGCGGCGGCGTATGATCAGTTGAAAATCTGGGCGGAACGAACCGGGGCCGATTTTGTGGGCAATCCGCAAGGCAAGGATCCATCTTCGGTGGTATACGATGCCATTAAATCGGCGCAAGCAAAGGGACATGAGATTGTTTTGATTGATACCGCCGGTCGCCTGCACACCAAGTCGAATCTGATGGCAGAGTTAGCTAAAATCAAGCGAGTAATTGGCCAGCTGATTCCCACAGCACCGCACGAAATCTGGCTGGTGTTAGATGGCAATACCGGTCAGAATGGCATCGCCCAAGCGCAGGAGTTTATGAATTCGATTGGCTTAACCGGAATCATCTTGACCAAGCTGGATGGCACCGCCAAAGGTGGCGTGGTGCTGGCAATTCACCAAAAACTGAATATTCCCATTCGCTATCTTGGAGTCGGTGAGCAGCTCGGCGATCTGGTTGAGTTTGAACCAGCCGAGTTTATTGACGCCCTCCTCTCGGTTTCAGGATAGAGAATAATCCGCAAAAATGTTACCCAAGACTTTCTCAATCGTGACCCTGGGATGTCCCAAAAATACGGTAGATTCCGAAATTTTAAGGGGCAACTTAGAAAAGGTTGGCTATCGTTATACACCAGATCCGGCAGGCGCTGCCGTCATTATTATTAATACTTGTGGCTTTATTGATTTTGCCCGGGAAGAGTCTGTCGAGACGATTCTGGAAAATATCGAGCTCAAGAAAAAAGATCCGGTTAAAAAGATAATCATCAGCGGTTGCCTTTCGCAGCGTTATCCTGAGCAGCTGCGGTGTGAATTACCAGAAGTTGACGGGATTTATGGGGTGGATGAGGTTGACCGGATTGTAAAAGACCTGATGGGTCACCCAGTTACTTGTGGCAAAATTGAGCGGGTGCGGTCACTATTGACGCCGCCTTATTTAGCGTATCTGAAAATCGCTGAAGGGTGTGACAATCGCTGCAGTTTCTGTTCTATTCCCCTAATGCGTGGTCATCAGAGGAGCCGCTCGATCAAGAGTTTATTAAAGGAGGCAGAATACCTCCACCAGAAGGGGGTCAAGGAACTGATTCTGATAGCTCAGGATTTGACCCGCTACGGTTCGGATTTGGCGCCGCGAATAAATCTGGATGATTTATTGGATCAATTATTAGCGCTGCACCTGTTCCCCTGGGTGCGACTGCTGTATTGCAATCCGGATTTCTGGTCGAATAATTTGAACCGGCTCTTTGGGAAATATCCGGAGCTGTGTCCTTATTTAGATATTCCAATTCAGCATGCTTCTCCCCGGATTTTACGCAAAATGAAAAGATCATTTGCGGTTACCCGGATGCGGCAGAAACTGCTGCAGCTGCGCCGGGATGTTCCCGGGATTGCTTTGCGAACCTCATTAATGGTTGGATTTCCGGGTGAAACGGAAGCGGATTTTGAGCTTCTGCTGGATTTGGTTGAAAATCTCCGATTTGAACGATTGGGAATATTTACTTATTCAGTGGAAGAGGGTACCTGGGCAGCCGGCTTGAGTGATGATGTGTCACCGGCTGAGAAAGAGCGCCGTAAGGAACTGGTAATGCAGATTCAATGGCCGATTGCCGATGAGTTTGCCAAGTCGAAGATCGGTCGGGTCGTGCCAGTGATTATCGAGGAAGCCGTGGCAAATGGTTACCAGGGGCGAACGGTCTGGGACGCGCCTGAAATTGATCATAGTGTCTTAGTTCATGCCCGCCAGCAGCTTGAAATTGGAACAATTTATTCAGTTAAAATATTGAAGGCAGATGACTTTGATCTGGTTGGAGAAGTGCAGGATTGAGGAGTACCCTTGACTTTAGTCCAACCCTTCGATAATTTCAACTGTCATTCGGATAGGTAAATTAGTTCTGGATATCAAGGAAAAAATGGAAGGCAGATGATGAAAGCGCTGATTACGGCTGGCGGCCATGGAACTCGCCTGCGGCCGATTACTCACACTCAGAATAAACATTTAATTCCCATCGCTAATAAGCCGATTTTGAGCTATGCACTGGAATATGTCCGCGATGCCGGAATAAAGCAGGTTGGTATCATTACCAACAAAGCGGGCGCAGAAGTCAAAGAGGCTTATGGAAATGGGCGCAAAATGGGATTGTCCATCACTTATATTCCCCAGGAGAAACCAGCCGGGTTAGCCGATTGTGTCAAAATCGCCCAATCGTTTATCGGCGACGAGCCGTTTGTTTTTTATCTGGGGGATAATATCATTGTTGGGGGGATTAAAAGATTTATCGCGGAATTTCAAAGCTGCCAATCTAATTGCCATTTGGTACTGGCAAAGGTACCTGATCCCGAGCGTTTTGGAGTTCCGGAAATTCGGAATGGAAAAATTGTCAAAGTCGAGGAAAAGCCCAAACTACCCAAAAGCGATTATGCGGTTACCGGTATTTATCTTTATGATCGAACAATTTTTGAGGCCGTGAATAGTATCCAGCCCAGCCGCCGTGGCGAGTTGGAAATTTCCGATGCCCATCAGTATCTGATCAATAAAGGTTTGAAAGTCACCTATTCGGAGATAACCGGCTGGTGGAAGGATACAGGTAAACCCTATGACTTACTGGAAGCCAATCGTCTGGTACTGGATAATATTACTGCCAATGTCAAGGGGAAAGTGGATAGTCATAGTGTAATTTCCGGGCGGGTTGTGATTGGTGAAGGAGCTGAAATCCAGAATAGCAATATTCGTGGTCCGGCAATCATTGGAGCCGGGACGCGGATTGTCCATGCCTATATTGGACCTTATACCTCCATCGAGCGTAATTGTCTAATCCAGAACTCCGAAGTGGAATTCAGTATCATCTCCGAGAATTGTAAAATTATCAACCAGAAGATCCGCATTGAATCCAGTCTGTTAGGTAAAAATGTCGTTATCAGTGAGGCTAAATCCCAACCGTTTACTAACCGATTCATCGTCGGTGATCAAAGCATTATAGAAATTCGTTAGCGTTGATCAAAACCGTCAGTTTGCGAACCCTCGGTTGTCGCTTAAATCATTCAGAGTCCGATGCGGTTCAAGACGAGCTGCAAAAATTTGGCTGGCAGATCGTCAGTCAGAATATTCCCGCCGACGTAACCGTTATCAATTCCTGTGCGGTAACCCATCAGGCTGAAGCCAAAACCCGCGGCGCCATTGCGGCTGCCCGGCGCATCTCGCCGCAGGGAAAGATAATGGTTGTTGGGTGTTATGCGCAGCTGGCTGCGCAAGAACTCTTGAACCAGGCCGGAGTTACGCTGGTATTGGGCAATAAAGAGAAATACCATATCCCGGAATATTTAAAAGAGCTGGAACAGGGCAAAAGTGGAATTTTTATGACGAATGGGGATCAAGGTTATACTTTTCCGCTGGATGGAATTATTGCCCGGGGAGATCGGCTGCGAGCGCATTTAAAAATCCAGGATGGCTGTGATTATCATTGTGCTTATTGCATTATCCCATTATTACGAGGTCGGGCCCGCAGTCGTAATTTTGTACAAATTCTGAATGAAGCCCGAATGCTCAGTGAGCTGGGTTTTCAAGAGATTGTTCTGACCGGTGTCAATATCGGGACTTATTCGACCGACGTATGTAAAGATTTAGCGACTCTGGTCGAATCACTGTTGGCCAAGACCAGCATCAAACGGATTCGCCTTAGTTCGATTGAGCCTGACCTGATAACTGATCGGCTGATTGACTTGATGGCGCATGAGTCGCGGTTCTGCCGCCATTTCCACATTCCCCTGCAGCATGGTGCCGAGCCGATTTTAAAACGGATGCAGCGCCGCTATACTACCAAAATGTATCATGAGTTAGTTGCTAGAATTGCCGATAGTGTTCCGGATGTCTGTATCGGTACGGATGTGATGGTGGGTTTTCCGGGTGAGACTGAGTCGCATTTTCAAACAATGCTCCGTTTGATTAAGCGCTTGCCGCTAACTTATTTGCATGTGTTTCGCTTTTCAGCCCGACCCGGGACGGCTGCAGCTAACCTGAGTAATCCCGTTCCCGAATATCTTAAGAAAGAGCGTGTCACCCAGCTCCGTGATCTTGGTAAATCATTAAAAAAGTGTTTTCTAAAAAGTTTTATTGGCCGGGAATTGATCGTTTTATTTGAAAAGAAAAATGAATTGGGGCTTTTCGAAGGGCTCTCGGATAATTATATTACGGTTAGAGTCAGCTCCAGCCAGTTATTGATTAATCAGATGAGACAGATTCGGATCAATGGTGTCAGCGGAGTAATCGCTCTGGGAGAGGTTGTTGATGAATAGGAAAACTTACTTTATCGGGATCGCAGGCAATGTTGGCGTCGGCAAAACCACCATGACCGATGTCATCGCCAATCGGTTTGGCTGGCGAGCTTACTATGAATCGGTGATCAACAATCCCTACCTGGAAGATTTTTATGAGGATATGAAGCGCTGGAGCTTTAACCTGCAAATTTATTTCCTATCCCACCGCTTCAAGACTCATAAACAGATGACCGAATCAGGCTTTTCCGCGGTTCAGGACCGGACAATCTATGAGGATGTAGAAATCTTCGCCCGGAATCTCTTTGAAATGGGCAATATGAGTCAGCGCGACTGGGAGAGCTATCAAGCGCTTTTCGAGGAGATGACCGCTTATCTGAAAAAACCCGATCTAATTATCTACCTGCGAGCCAGCGTGGACACCTTGCTGACCCGGATCAAGAAACGTTCGCGTTCCTTTGAAAGCACTATCTCGCCGGAATATATTTATATGTTGAACATTGCCTATGAACGCTGGATTAAGAGGGCTGCCGACCGGTATCTGGTTAAAATTGTCGAGACTGACCACTTTAATGTATTTGAAGATGCGGAGCAACTGGAAAAGCTGCTGGGTGACATCCGTAAAACATGTCCGGAGAGTGAGTAATTGTATTTATCAATTTTCCCACCAGTCTTAATTGTTTTTAGTGAAGGTTTTGAATAAATTTAGGCGTTTTTTATTAATAGCAAGGACACCTTCAGATTGAAGAAAATTGCGGTTTTTGCATCCGGACGGGGCTCGAATTTTGCAGCAATATGGGAACAGGTCAAACTGGGAAGCATTCAGGCTCAGGTGATGTGTGTTCTGAGCGATCAGGTCCATCCGCCGGTTTTTGATATTGCTCAGACACACCAGATTCCAACTCATTGGGTCAACCGCAAGCAATTTTCAGACGCTGCCGATTATGCCCAGTTTTTGATTGATCTGTTAGAGTCTTATGGCGTGGAGCTGATTATCCTGGCGGGTTATTTGAAACTTATTCCCGCACCCGTGGTGGCTCGGTTTCGCAATGCAATTGTAAATATCCACCCGGCTCTTCTACCGAATTTTGGTGGCAAAGGTTATTATGGTTTGAAAGTTCACGAAGCGGTGATTCGCTCGGGCGTGAAAATCACCGGGGTAACCGTGCACTTTGTGGATGAACATTATGATCAAGGTCAGGTAATTGTGCAGGAGCAGGTAGCCGTTTTAGCCAATGATACACCTGAGACCCTCGCCCGGCGGGTTCTTGAGGTGGAACATAGATTGTATCCCGAAGTGGTTCGGGCAATTTGTAATGAGGAAATTTTGAACAAAAATGGTAAAGTGATCTGGCAGAGATGAAGGGTATTGAAATTAAACAAGCGATTATCAGCGTCTGGGATAAGAGCAATCTGATTCCATTAGCTCAGGTCTTACAGAAAGGCGGCGTACGTTTATTTGCCACCGGCGGCACTTACCGGAAGTTGATGGAAGAGGGCATTCCGGTTGAGAAAATTGAAGACTTCACTGGTTTTCCGGAAATTTTGCATGGTCGGGTAAAAACACTTCATCCGCTGATTTTTGCCGGTCTGCTGGCGGATAATCGCCAGGCTGATCATCGGCGGGATTTAGCCAGAGTCAACGGGATCCCGTTTCAATTGATCGTCGTCAATCTGTACCCTTTTTCGCAGACCTATCGGGCGGGTGATAACAGCGATGATGAGATAATTGAGATGATTGATGTCGGCGGGCCGTCAATGCTCCGGGCAGCAGCGAAGAATTACACTAACGTTGCCGTACTCTCCGATCCCGCTCAGTATGCTGAGTTTATTCAGCGCTTTGAAAATCAAGACATGGATGAGGCTTATCTGCGCCAGCTGGCTAAAGCGGTTTTTATCAAGACAGCAATCTATGATACTGAAATCGCAGCCTACTTTTCCGGGAGCGCTGATTCCAAGTCCGAAACTCAAGTGAACCTGCCGGAATTTATCCTGACTCCCTATCAAAAAGCGGTGAATCTGCGCTATGGTGAGAATCCCGATCAGGCAGCTGCTCTTTATAGTTCCGTCATGAATTTTAATGTGCTGCCATTTGAGCAGCTCCAGGGTAAGGAAATTTCCTATAATAATTATGTAGACTGTCTGGCAGCCTACCGGCTGGCATTCGGGTATCGAACCGATACGGTGATCTGTGTTAATGTCAAACACACTAATCCCTGCGGATGTGGGGTAGCTGCTTCGCCCTTGGCGGCATACCTGCGGGCGGTAAAAGCCGATCCGGTCAGCTATTTTGGTGGCATTGTCGGGATCAATCGGATTGTAGATCAAACTCTGGCAGAGGAGTTCACCAAGAGTTTTCTGGAATGTATTGTGGCACCTGGTTTTAGCCCGGAAGCGTTAGAAATCCTGGCTAAGAAAAAGAACCTGCGTCTGCTAATACCTAATAGCGATTATCTTAACGGCCGATATGATCTGAAAAGTTACGGAAAAGGGCTGCTGGTGCAGACAATCCAGTCTTGCGAGGAATCCGAGTCAGACTGGCAGGTCGTGACCAGGGAGAAGCCGAACGATAAACATCACGAAGCCTTGCGTCTGGGTTGGCATTTGGTAAGACAGGTTAAGTCCAATGCGATTGTATTAACGGATGAAACCGGATCGGTCGGGATTGGTGCCGGGCAGATGGCTCGGGTTGACGCACTCAAGATTGCGCTGCGCAAAGCGCACGAGGCTGGTTTGGAAACCAGGGACTGCATCATGGCTTCGGATGCTTTTTTCCCTTTTCGGGATTCTATTGATCTGGCGGCTCAAGCCGGGATTGAGGGAGTAATTCAACCGGGTGGTAGTGTGCGTGATAATGAAGTTATTGAAGCGTGTGATGAGCAGGGCATGTTCATGTTACTGACACATAAGCGAGTTTTTAAACACTAATATTTGGAGTATCTATGGGATTTTCGTTATTTAATATTTTTGCCGGGGACATTGCAATTGATTTGGGAACCTCGAATTCTTTGATATACATGAAGGGAAAAGGAATAATTTTAAATGAACCCAGCATTGTTGCGCGCTCCGCTCATGATGGCGAGGTGATTGCTGTCGGAAATGATGCCAAGGAAATGCTGGGCAAGACCCACCACGATATTGTGACGATTCGTCCGTTGAAAGACGGCGTGATCGCGGATTTTGAGATGACCGATGCCATGATTCGGGGTTTCATCCGCAAAATTAACCTGAGCCGGATTGCCCGTCCCCGCTTTGTGATCTGTATTCCTTCGGGAATTACCGAGGTGGAGAAGCGCGCCGTACGCGATTCGGCCGATCGAGCCAGTGCGCGCGAGGTACATCTGGTCGAAGAACCGGTGGCAGCGGCAATTGGTATTGGGATTGATATTTCCAAACCGATTGGCAATATCATTGTTGATATTGGCGGTGGGACAACCGAAATCGCGGTGATTGCCCTTAACGGGATTGTTACCAAGCAAGCTATTCGGGTGGCTGGCGATGAAATGGATGAGGCTATTATTCAATATTTTAAATCTGAGCACAATTTACTTGTTGGTGAAAGAACCGCAGAGTGGATCAAGTGTACCGTCGGCTCGGCTATGCCAATTAATGATACGACGATCTCGGTAAAAGGTCGCAGTCTGGCTGCTGGTATTCCGAAAACCATCGAGGTTTCCTCAGTGGAGATCAGGGAGTGTCTGAAAAATACGATTGATATGATTACCCAGGCGATTAAACAAGCCTTAGAAATGACCCCGCCGGAATTGTCATCGGATATTTTGGACAGAGGCATCATCCTTACCGGTGGTGGCGCATTACTAAAAGGTCTTGATCAACGCTTTCGGGTTGAGACTGACCTGCCCGTTAATGTTGCCGAAGAGCCGCTCTTATCGGTGGTCAAAGGAACGGGCATAATCATCGAGGATCTAGAGAAGTATAAAGAAGTGCTTCTGTAGCGATAATGTGGAAAAAGATCATCTTTATCCTACTTGATTTTTACGAGTATTTGCTCTTCATATTCTTAATTATAATCTCACTATTAATCTTATTTGTGAATGAAGTACCCCAGACACGGGCGCTGCAGGGCGAGATTACCGATGTGTTTACCTTTGTTCATTATCCGCGGATCTGGATTGATCAGCTATCGGGTCTGATCGAGGAAAATGAAAATTTACGTCGGGAAAATCTGCAGTTAAGACTTCAGAACGTGGAATTCAAAGAAGCCTTGATTGAAAATCAACGCTTGAAAGCCATGTTGAATATGTTAGATAGTACCAAGTATGATTTGTTGCCAGCCAAGGTAATCAATAAGGGTACTACGCCAATTGTCAACTCGATCCTGCTGAATGTTGGATCACGCCAGGGAGTGAAACCCAACATGGCGGTGCTTTCGACCAGGGGTATAGTGGGGAAAACCATTGCCGTTGGGGATCGGACAACCCAGGTTCAATTATTTTTGGATGCTAATTTCAGACTGAGTGTGAAATTTCAGAATTCGCGGGTGGCAGGGATCATGAAGTGGTATCCCGATGGTCGCGCCGAGGTGAAAGAGATTCCCATCACGGTTACCATTGATCCCGGCGAACTGGTCGTTACCTCGGGTTATAGTAAAATTTATCCGCCCAACATTGTTGTTGGTGAGGTAATTGAGGTGAATCGTCCGGTGAACGAATTATTCCAATCCGTGATTGTTCACTCCCGCGTTGATACCGATACAATTGAGGAGGTTTTTATTATTTTAAATTATTGATGATGAAAAAAATCTTGATAGTTGCGGGATTCGGTCTGCTCAGTATCGTGCTCCAAGTCGTGTTTGGACCCTGGCTGACAGTCGGTGGAATCAAGCCCGACTTTGTTTTGATCCTGGTTTTATTTGTAGCTATCCTGAATGGTCGGGTGCTCGGTCAGTTATTTGGTTTTGGGATAGGATTACTAGTTGACATCATTGGGATGGGTTCTTTTTTGGGACTTTCGGCATTATCCAAGACCGTGGCGGGATTCCTGGCAGGATATTTCAAAAATCGCCGCAATCGGTTTAATCGCTTGATGTATTATGCATTGAGTCTTTTAATCATATTGATTCAGTTTACTATTGTCTATTTGATCAACTTCAAATCGGTCGAAATTAGCACCCAATATCTGTTCCTGCGTTATATCCTTCCGGAGACCATCTATACAGGGCTAATCTTTATTTTACTTGATTACATTTTTGCTTTTGAGTCTTTTTAAAAAATGTTCTATTCTCAAAATAATGTAACGAGTGGGCAACGCAACGTATTTTATATCCTGATCGCGGCGGTGTTTCTAATCTTAGCCGCTCGCCTTTATCAACTTCAGATTGTTCAATATAATCTTTTTATGGGGATGGCGGAAGCGAATCGGATCAGAGTAGTATCCCAGGAAGCACCCCGGGGGATTATCTATGATCGCAATGGCGCTATCATTGTTGATAATAAATCTCAGTACAATATCAGTGTTATTCCCTATGAATTACAAAGGAATCGTGAGATTTACGCTGAGTTGAGCAAGATTTTGCAAATTCCTGAGGAGGAACTGCGCAACCGGGTCAAGAAGAATTGGCGTGGTCAATGGTTACCGGCTCGAATTGTCGAAGACGTTGATTTTATAACGTTGACCGAATTAGAAGAAAGACGCCTGGAGCTACCCGGTGTGACTTATTCCTTGCAGCCCATCCGGGCCTTCCCCTCGGGTACCAACCTGAGTCAGGTGCTTGGGTATTTGCGAGAAGTTGACAAGAATGACCTGAAGGTGGTGAAGGATTATGGATATCGGGCGGGGGATTTAATTGGCTGGAATGGGGTCGAACGCGAGTATGAAAATATCCTGCGGGGTATCCGGGGTATCAGTTATGTTCAGGTAAATGTTTATGGACAGGAGGTAGGCAGGATTCAGGATAAACGCCGGATCCAATCCCGGATCGGGAATGACCTCTTTCTGACGATTGATCTGGAGCTGCAGCAATATGCCGAAAGCCTCTTGGATGGTCAGAAAGGTGCAATAATCGTCATGGATGCCGATAATGGTGAAATCTATGCCTTAGTCAGCAAGCCGGATTATTTACCGAACCTGTTTTCGGGCATTGTGGCAGCAGACGTTTGGGATAAATTGCGGAATGATCCGGAGAAGCCGCTCTACAATCGAGCTATTCAGGGGACTTATCCTGCCGGTTCGACTTTTAAAATCGTAGCGGCTATTGCGGCATTCGAGCGCAAAATCGTTGATCCGAAAGCGACCTTTTATTGCCGCGGTGGTTTAAGGTTAGGACGGCGGGAATTCAAATGCTGGAAAGAGAGCGGTCATGGGCGCATGGATCTAAACAATGCGGTTATTAATTCCTGTAATGTCTATTTTTATAATCTGATCCAAAGAATGGATATTGATGTTTGGGCCGAGTATGCCAGGAAATTTAAATTTGGTGAGTGTACTGGCATTGATTTGTATGGTGAATCACAGGGGGTTATTCCGAATAAGGCTTTTTTGGATCATAAATATGGGCCACGCGGCTGGACTGAGGGTAATAAATTAAATCTGGTAATTGGGCAGGGGGATTTAATCGTTACTCCAATCCAGATGCTGCGTCTGATTGCAGCCGTCGGGACACGGGGTAAATTGGTTACCCCGCACCTTGGTCTGAGGTATTTTGATCGGAATAAAGTTCAATTTTTCCCGCTCAATCAATCTAAACCTGATTCGATCAGCGATATTCATGAATCTACCTGGGATATGATCCAGAGTGCTTTATACGATGTCGTAAATTCTGTTACGGGTACCGGGCGGGCGGCAAAAAGCCGAGGATTGGACATTTACGGCAAGACTGGAACCGCGCAGAATCCGCACGGTGAAGACCATTCCTGGTTCGTAGGATTTTTAAAGAGTGAGAGCCGGACAATAGCTCTGAGCGTGTTAGTTGAGCATGGTGGTGCGGGTGGTGGCGAGGCGGCTAAAATATCAGGTAACTTATTCAGATTAATCCAAAATCGGATCAACTCAGTTCAGGTCGTTATGGAGGAGCAATAGCAAAGGTGAGGAGAATAAAGCTACCTAATCCATCGGTATCTAATCTCAATGTTGCAGTGGTAGTTACGGTGGGATTACTCTGCCTGGTTGGATTCCTTGCCCTATACAGTGCCTCGCTTAACATTCCGGCTCCCTTTTTTAAAAAGGTCGTCGGCAAACAGCTCATCTGGATGATTCTTGGCGCAGCCTGCATGATTTCGGTCATGTTCCTGCAGCGGAAAACTCTATTTGATGTTGCTTATATTGGATACTGGATTGGAATTGTCTTGATCGTTGCACCTTATTTTGTTGGTGTTTCGGAGGCCGTGGCAAAACGCTGGCTGCACCTGGGACCGTTCCGATTTCAGCCTTCGGAGTTGATGAAAATTTGGATTATCTTTGCAATTGCTCGTTATTTGTCAAAAACGGAGCTGGTAATCTCAGATTTCAGGTCTTTGATTATTCCGTTATTTTTAGTGATTTTCCCCTTGGCAATTGTCCTGCGCCAACCGGATTTAGGAACCTCGATAATTTATTTGATGCTGGTTTTCCCCATGTTATTTTGGGCGGGGGCACGGGTATACCATTTATTCATAATCTGTGCACCGATTATCAGCATCGTTACCGCCTTCAGTTTTTACAGTTTTTTTATTTGGGTTGTATTGCTGTCAGTGGTTCTGTACTTCAGTAAAGAGAAACTCTGGCTGGCAATTGGATTGTTTGTTTTCAATCTCTCACTGGGTTTTGTTACGCCGGTAATCTGGAATAATCTGAAACCCTATCAGCAGAACCGAATTATGACGCTGTTTCATGTTGATGCTGATCCGCAAGGTTCCGGATATCAGGTAATCCAATCGCAGACCGCAATTGGTTCCGGAGGAATATTTGGTAAGGGCATCGGACATGGTACCCAGACGCACTTAAAGTTTTTACCCGAGCAGCACAACGATTTTATCTTCTCGGTTATTGGTGAGGAGTACGGCTTTGCTGGAGTTATTTTCGTCAGCTGTCTTTTTTTAATCTTATTTTTGATTTTAATCAATCAGGCTTATCATCAGCGTGACCGCTTTAGCTCGTTGATTATTATTGGAGTGGCGAGTATCCTCTTTTTTCATACCGCGGTCAATATTAGCATGACGATCGGCTTGTTGCCGGTTACCGGTTTACCAATACCCTTCCTGAGCTATGGGGGCTCATTTGTCATTACTTGTTTCCTTCTGATTGGACTGGTTTTAAATTTCAGCAGTGAACGTCCTCGCTAAACTGGTTGAACAATTAAAATTTAAATTGGTTTTTTAAAGGGAGTTTCGTAGCTTTTCAATTGAATAGCAGGTCCAATTTTAACATTGTTAAGGTAATGAGAAGAATTAATCCGTTTTTAAATGCAAGAGTGTTAAGCGTTGTTTTTATTGCTATTTGGGGTATTTCATTCGGGAATCAGGAACTAAGCGCAAAGGATAAAGTTCAACCCACGACTGATACTGAACTGTCTAAAAAGGTCGCGACTCTTGAGGATCAACTGAATCAGACGATTAAGTCTGTCAATGCGCTCTCGCCGAGGATTCGGGCGCTGGAATCTCAGGAGAAACCACAAGTAATTCACTATGATCGTGAACTTGCCCAGCTGGATAGCTCAATTAAAGTTCTGGAGAAGTCAACCGCCAGCCTGAGTCAGGAATTACTGAAGCTAGGTCGTCAGTTAGAGCTTTATAAAAGGCGTACTGCTTATACCGATAGTCTGAATTTTGAAATCCTTTCACAGCTCGTGATTCTGGAAAATCGCATCGTTTCGCTGTCTGCCAGTCTGAGTGAGACGAAGTCTTTAAGCGGAACGGAGACGAGTACATCGGTTAATGCCGCCGGTGGAAATTACCGCGATCGCTATCTCCAGGCACTTTCTTATCATCAGAACGGTCAGAATGAACAGGCTCTTGCCCTGTTTACGCAGCTGCTGCAAGAGGATCGGAGCCATGAACTTGCCGATAATGCGCAATACTGGATTGGGGAGTGTTATTATTCAATGAAACAATATCAGCGCGCCATTATCGAATTCGAGAAGGTTTTTGATTTTAAAAGTACCAATAAGGATGATGATGCCCAGTTTAAATTAGGGTTATGCTATGCCGCTTTAGGAGAACGCGAAAATGCCATCGCGGAGTTTCAGCGGCTAATTGATTATTATCCGCAGAGTGAATATGTTAAAAACGCCAAACAGTTTGTGAAATGAAATTATGATTAAGCGTATCTATTTTTTAACATCCGAGATTATTCCTTTTGCCGAAAGCTATCCATTGGCTGATTTTTCCAAGGAGATTCCGATTATTTTTAATGAACGAAAATTCGATTTTCGCCTAATGATGCCGAAATACTCTTTTATCAGCGAACGCCGCTATATTTTGCGGGAAGTTATTCGTCTGCGCGAAATGGATTTACAGTACCGTAACGAGAGTTTGAAAGCCAGTGTCAAATCGGCATTTATTCCAAATACCAAGGTCCAGGTCTATTTTCTGGAGCATGATGGATATTATTCCAATACTATTCCCGATTTGTATCAGGAAGAGCCCGCCGCCGATGCTAGTCGGAACGCCATCCGATTTGGTTATTTTGCCGCTGCGGCGCTAACCACCCTGAATTATTTAAGATGGCGACCGGATGTGATTATTTGCAATGACTGGCAGATGAGTATGATTCCGCTCATGATTCATGCCAATATTTTAGATCGAACCTATTTTGAGGGTGTTAAAATTCTGCAGGTTTTGCATTCCAAAAATCCGCTCGCCAAATATCTCTTGAGCGATTATCAGAGTGTTGGGATTACCGATCTTAATCGAGAGCTGGTGGAGAAGGGGAAACGAGTGGATTGTGTTGCGGCTGCCTATCAATTCAGCCATCATACCCTGTTTATTAGTAATCGTGAGGATTTACCCAAAAAATACCAGAGTGATCCGATTTTCAAGAAGTTGCTAGAAGAGAACAAAAAACGGGTTTCGACCTTTAAAATCAAGAACGACACTCCGGAAGAGTGGCAACGATTAGCAAATGAAATTGTCAGGATTGTGGAACGAATTTAGTCAACCGAAACGTCATTTGAGGCGTTTAATTTGTCAACAAAGTATCCCGGTTTTAGATTATCTTAAGCAGCTGGGGATTCTCGGCCTGATATTATGGATGATTCATTGTGAAGAAAAGGTACCCATTCTGCAATCCGATATTGCCCCGCTGGAATTTAACATAATTTCCATCTCCTCTGATTCAATCAATTTTAACCAGCAAACATTGATACCCTATCTGGGTAGCTCCAATATTCTTTTTGTTGGTAATGACGAGAATGTCCAAACTTATACTTTGCTGAAATTCGCTAATCTCGCGGTATTACCTGATACGCTGGATAGTTTGGTCGAGGTGACTCTGAATCTGCAAGCTTTTCACAAATTCTATCTGTTAGGGGATGACACACCCACGGTAGAAATTTCCGTTTTCCAATTACTTAATGGAGGAGTGGATCCCTGGACTGAAGACAGCAGTACCGTTCTTGATTTTAATCTTGATAATTATAGCCTGACATTTTTGGCAACCCTGGTTTGTGAGAATGAAGACACCTTTTCACTGGCGCTGGATACTCAATTAGTCTACAATTGGTACGACGAGACAAATAGCGATTATACGCTGGTACTTCAACCGGCATCCAGTGACCTCGCCTGCATCCAGGCTTTTTATTCCAGGGAGACCTCGTATGATCCCTGGCTGCAGGTGAGTTATATTGAGAATGGTGCCACTGCTACCGTCAAGATTTATCCCAGTGGTGATCTCTCGATTATTCAATATAAGCAAAGTTTTGAGTCGGAAACGACGTTTTTCGTCAGCTCCGGCAGGTCAGCTCATGCTTTTCTAAAATTCAATCTGCGGGACATAATTCCAGATAAGAATGCCTTGATTGCCAAGGCAAATCTCCATCTGACGATCAATTCTCAAGCAAACCAGCTCTATGGACAGCTTTATTATCTCTACATTACCGCGCTTGATTCGGCTAAGTTCGGAGACCCAGATTACGATCCCCAAAAATATTCCTACAATCTTTATCACTCAATCTCCGATACCAGTACCCATGTTATGATTGATATAAAGAGTATCATTCAAGGGATTACCAGTGATTATGTTGAGAACTACGGACTGGTTCTCTGGGCAACGACGGGTGATTTGAATATTGCCACCTTGGGTTTCTATAATGCCAGTGCACTAAATCCGGCTGAAAGCCGTCCCTATATTGAGATCCTAACCATGAAAGAACAATAGCTCTATGGGTAAGCGCTTTCTCTTGTGGATTGGATTGATCGGAATTTTGTGGGGACAGAATTCCAATTATGCTCAATATGGCTTTGGGATGCCGTCACCAAGCTTCGCGGTTCGCAGTATTGCTCTCGGCAATACTGGTTTAGCTATGCCGGATTCAATCAGTCTGAATCTGCTGAATCCAGCCCTCTGGAATGGTTTTGTCACAACCTCGATCCAGGGGCAGCTCAGCTCATCAAGCCTAACCGATGAACAAGGCACTACGAACCAATTTTTGACTCAGTTCCTCGGTTTTGCTTTTAAGGTACCGGTGAAGAAAAACATCGGCATCGCAATGGGGATTGCCCCGTTGACCCGGATGGTTGCTCAAAAAACTTTTGTGGATTCAACTGATTTTGGAACAACACCGGTTTACTATTCGGCAGATGTGAATATTAAGGGTGGCATTTCTCAGTTTTTCATGGGTGGTGGTTACCGGATTAATCCGCAATGGTGCCTGGGACTTAAAATCATGGTTAACTTTGGCAGTTTTCTCTCTAAAATAGCCACCGACATTGATTATGATGGGAGTATCAATAGCTATACCAGTAAATACACCGATATTGAGGGAACCCAGCTTGGTCTGGGAAGTTATTGGGCCAATAAGCGCCGGGATTTAGAGTTGGCTTTGTATTTTGATTGGCCGCTGAATTTTAGCACCTATCGCATTTACGATTTTTATTACGGACCGGACAGCACGACGACGAAAAGCAAGGTCCCTTTTCCCTCTCATGTGCAATTGGGGCTGTGTAAAAAGTGGCATGATGTACTTGCTTTTTCTTTGGATATTGCCTATTCTATAGTTCCGAAAACAATGTTTGAAGATTTTGTTGTTTTCGATAAAATCAAAGCCCAAAACTCATCCTTCGTAGGAATTGGAATTGAAAGTAACCGACCACCAAAATTTGGCGAACCAATCTGGCGGAAGTTAATCTTAAGAGGGGGAGTGTACTATCAATCGGGCTCGATCTATCAAGCGGGAGGATTAACGGAAACCGGAGTCAGTCTGGGAATGGGAATACCCTTTCATCACAACTTAAGTCGGATTGACCTGGCGGTTGTTAGTTCAGTTCGCGATGGTTTTCTGAATAATATTGCTGGCAAAGAAAAGGTCCTGTCTTTTTATGTCAGTGTGACGACCGGGGAATTGTGGTTTCGTAAATATAGACGGGATTAACGTTAAGAGGAAGGATTTGCGATGAAAAAGCCAATCGTGAAGTATTGCTGGCTTCTTATATTAGGACTGGCCTTGATACTTGTTCAAGTTAATTGTATTCCACCGCAGGACATGACTGAAATCGAAAAAGTTGCTGCCCCGCCATCCGAAAAGCAACCGGTTGATCGGGATAAGTGTGATCTCTATTTAAATTTTGCCTATAGTTACTATCAGAATCAGAATTGGCGCAGCACAATTTCAAATTATCGCAAGATGTTGGAATATGGCTGTCAGGAAGAATATGCTCAGGATATTTATCCCTATTTCGGCAGAGCATATCTCCAATTAGCTAAGACGGCGGATGTCTATTATGATAGCGCTCTATATGTTTTTATCGAAGGTCAAAAGTATTTGCCCGACGATATGTTCCTGCTCGAGAACATCGCTTATATATATCGCATCCAGAAAAAATATGATCTGGAAATCCGGGAATATGAGAAGATGATCGAGGTCAAACCTGATAATATTGAGCTTTACCGGAAGTATGTTAAGCTCTGCTTTGAACAGAATCGTTTTGAGGATATGCGCTGGGGCATCGGCAAAATCCTGGAAATCAATCCCAATGATGAACAGGCGCTCAATGACCAGCGGGTCGTTTTTAATAAGCTGGGGATTGATCCCATGAAAATTATCCAGGAACAGTGGGAAAAAAATCCCACCAATATCCGTTATGGTCTCGATTATGCCAAAGTCTTAAGCGATAAGCTCCAGTATGATAAGGCAATTGAGGTTTATAAAAAAGTTGCTGCCCTGGATTTACGCAATAAGGATGCCTGGGAAAAATTAGCCGACTTATATAAGACAACAGGACGCTACCAGGAGGCGGCAGAGGCTTATGAGCATATCGCCAAAAATATTGATTCGAAGGATTTAAGTATACTGGATGATATTACTAAAATGTATATTAACCTAACTAATTTTTCAACTGCCTACTCCTGGTCGAATAAAGCAGTATCGTTGGGAAACTCCGGCTTAGCATATAAAATCCGCGCCGATGTCTTTTATATGGCTGCGGACTACTATAGCAGTTCCCGTCAACCAAAGAGCTTTGAAGACAAGCTGGTATATAAGTTAGCCTATGACGATTACCGTAAAGCCAAGGATTTGGGTGAATATGGGGTTCAGTCGCGGCTTGACCTGCTCAAAGAGTTTCTGATTCCAACCCGTGAAGATTGGTTTATGAATAGATACGATGCAAGTGGGAAGGAGCGCACCGTTTTTCGACCCCGATTGGATTGTTATAATTGGATCGATGCAAATGTGAGTACTGATTGATGAAAATAGCATTTGGTGCTGATCATGGCGGGATTTCCCTCAAAGCGGCGTTGGTAGAATATGCCAAATCCCAGGGACATCTGGTGATTGACTGTGGTGCCTTTACCGAGCAAGCCGATGATTATCCCGATTATGCCGCACTGGTTGCCGATGAGGTTATTCAGCAGCGAGCCGATGTCGGAGTGTTAATCTGTCGCAGCGGGATCGGGATGTCAATTGCAGCCAATAAAATACCTGGTATTCGGGCGGCTTTAGCCTATTCTGAGGAAGTTGCCCGGATAAGCCGCCAACATAACCATGCCAACGTTGTCTGTTTTGGTGCCGATCATCTTAGTCCCGAGCAAGCCAAGCGCTTTTTGACTGCTTGGCTGGAAACCGGTTGGGAGGGTGGTCGCCATCAGCAACGAGTCAATAAAATTCACCAACTTGAGGAAAAATATTGTGGACTTTGATTATTTAGGTAAAGTTGACCCGGAAATAATGGCGGCGGTCAGGGCTGAATTTAAGCGCGAGCGCGAGACCCTGGAATTAATTGCTTCCGAGAATTTTGTTAGTCCGGCAGTGCTGGAAGCAGCCGGTTCGGTACTAACCAATAAATACGCCGAGGGTTATCCAGGCAAACGTTATTATGGCGGATGTGGAGCGGTGGATATTGCCGAAAATCTGGCAAGAGACCGGGCGAAGCAACTTTTTACAGCGGAATATGCTAATGTTCAGCCGCATTCCGGCTCTCAGGCCAATATGGCAATCTACTTCTCTTTTTTACAGACGGGTGATACGGTGTTAGGAATGGACCTGGCACATGGCGGGCACCTGACCCACGGCAGTCCGGTGAATTTTTCCGGCAAGTTGTTTCAGATTGTTTCGTATGGAGTCAAGCGAGAAACCGGTCGGATTGACTATGACCGTCTGGCAGAATTGGCTCACGAGCATCATCCTAGGATGATTATCGCTGGCGGAAGCGCCTATCCCCGATTCATTGACTTTGCCAAGTTTCGGGAGATTGCCGATGATGTTGGTGCGTTCCTGATGGCGGATATTGCGCATCCGGCGGGTTTAATTGCTGCCGGGTTGCACCCCAGTCCAATTCCCCATTGTCATGTGGTTACCTCGACGACCCATAAAACACTACGTGGTCCGCGGGGTGGTTTAATCCTGATGGGTAATGATTATGAGAATCCTCTGGGGATAGTGGCGCCAAAAAGCGGGCGGCTGAAAATGATGTCTGAAATTATTGACTCAAATGTCATGCCCGGAATCCAGGGCGGACCACTAATGCACATTATTGCCGCTAAAGCGGTTGCCTTTGGCGAAGCGTTGCTACCCACTTTTAAATCCTATGCCCAGCGGATAATGCGGAATGCGCAAATCCTCGCCGAGGAATTAATGCAAATGGATTATCAATTGATCTCTGGAGGAACCGATACTCATTTGATGTTAATTGATCTGACTAATAAGAATATTACTGGTAAGGCAGCGGAGACTGCACTTGAAGAAGCGGGCATTACAACGAATAAAAATATGGTACCTTTCGATACTAAAAGCCCCTTTGTTACCAGCGGCATCCGGTTAGGAACGTCGGCTGTTACCACCCGTGGAATGCAGGAGCAAGAGATGCGGACTATTGCCCGACTAATTGATAAGGTCATTTCTCATCCTGACGAGGCAGAAGTCAAAGCCTCCGTCAAACAAGAGGTCAGGGAATTGTGCCGTCAGTTTCCTTTATACCAAGAAATTAACTTATAGGCAATTTATGAAATGTCCATTTTGTAATTCGACCGAGACTAAGGTCATTGATTCCCGGGCTGCGCAGCGCAATAATGCCATTCGCCGACGCCGGGAATGCTTAGATTGCAGCCATCGTTTCACAACTTATGAGTATGTTGTGGAATATCCCTTGATGATAATTAAGAATGACGGACGGCGTGAGGAGTATGATCACCAGAAATTATTCAATAGTATCAAAATCGCCTGTAATAAACGACCTGTTTCCCGCGAAAAATTGGAAGAAATTGTGATTGATATCGAGAAAGCGATCGAAGAGAAATCCGGCGGTGAGGTACGCTCCAACCAGATCGGTGAGCTGGTCATGAAATATCTCAAGGAATTAGATGAGATTGCCTATATCCGCTTTGCTTCGGTCTATAAGAAATTCAAGGATTTGAACGAATTCCGCAGCCAGATTGACCAATTGGGCGAATAGGGCTAAGGGAAGTTTTACTGATTTTGAAGGAACAAAAATAGCACTGAATAGTTGGAATGATGTTAATTTGCAAATGTGGAGAAAATAAGGTGAGGCAGTTATGATTTCAGCGGAGCTGCTCCAGATATTAGTATGTCCGCAATGTAAAAACGAGCTCGAGTATGATCGAGAGAATTCCCGGCTGATCTGTCATAATTGTCGCCTGAAATATGAGATTCGGGATGATATTCCCATTATGTTGATTGATGAGGCTGAGTCGTTCTGACCGCCTGCCTGATTATTTATTCTTGATTATTGAAGGAATTACTACTAATTTTCACGACGAACTGGGAGAGCCTATCGAATAATTGGTATAATCTGAACGAAGAAAACCTGGAAATAATTTCTTCAGCAAATCTCTAAGGTGTATGTTACCGTTAAACCGGATTCGATTTTTAATTCGGTTTTTTGTTCTCAGGAGGAATCAATGAAAAAAATCTGTGCGATATTATTGATGTTAACCATATCTGTCGGATCTCTGTTAGCCCAGAGTGAAGCTGGTGCGATCTGGCTGCTGATTAATCCCGGAGCGCGGGCCTGTGGTATGGGTGAGACAGGCGCGGCGCTGGCTGACGATGCCTTTGCCAGCTACTGGAATCCAGCCGGATTGGGTTTCATGCGAGGTCGTGAATTGGCATTGAATCATGTCAATTGGCTGCCCAATTTAGCCAATGACCTCTATTACGATTTTCTGGGCTACCGGCACTTTATTAAAAATGTTGGCACCGTTGGTGGTCACATTATCCTGCTGAATCTTGGCGAGCAAGACCGGATGGATGAATATGCCAACTACTTGGGGACTTTTGCTTCTTATATGATGGCGATTACCGGGTCTTACGGGACGGCTTTGACCCGCACCTCGAGCATCGGTATCAGTGTGAAAATGGTTCATCAGCATCTAACCGATCAGGGAGCTGGGGCCGAACTTGGCAAAGGTACCTCGACCAATTTTGCCTTCGACGTCGGTTATCTCAAACGCCAGTTCCTCTTGAAAAATTTGACCCTTGGGGCGACCATAGCTAACATCGGGCCCAAGATTGCTTTCATTGATGTGGCTCAGGCGGATCCGATGCCGACCAACCTGAAATTGGGTTTTAATTACACTTTTGGCGGCGAGTACAACCGGGTTACGATTGCTTATGATGTTAATAAGCTATTGGTGGCTGCCTACCCGAACCGTGATATTGATGGCGATGAGCGGATTGGTCATTATGATGAAAATGGTCATTACGTCGGTGCTGCCGGTGAATATAATAAGGATGGTCAACGGGAAACGGCTTATACTGATGACTGGTATTTTGGCATTTTCACCTCCTGGGTAGATGACTGGCTGCTGTTACACGATTCCGATGCGGATGGAATCGGCAAGGATGTCGGTAGTGGCAAGAACAAGTGGGGCAATAAAGCCGATACAGATGGTGATACAAAGGATGGGTCGCTCCAAAAGGAATTCGATAAATTAGTACACAACTTAGGGATCGAATACTGGTATTCCGACCTGTTTGCCATTCGAATGGGATTTTTATATGATAAAACCGGTAAGATTCTGGTAGATGATAAATGGCCAGTGCCGACCTTTGGGGCTGGCTTACGCTATGCCGGATTAGGCTTTGATTTCGGCTATACTGCTGGCAATACGGGACACCCCCGGGCGAATACGATGATTTTTTCATTGGATATCAAATTTTAGGAGATTTGTTGAACTTTCGCTAAAATCGGGATCAATAGCACTTTGTTCCACCAGCACAATCATGAAACGACACTTAATCCTATTTTTACTCCCAGTTTGCGCTTTTGCATTCAGTAAAACCCAGCGGTTTGTTGCACCCATATTACGACCAATTCATCCAGAAGTCAGAAATACTTTAACAGTCCCCAATCCAATCCGAATCTGCGCCTTAAGGGTTGCTTTCCAACCGGATGATGATCCGGTGACTACCGGCGATGGTCAATTTCTCACCTCAGCCAGTTTACCGTGTGCTGATTTTCCGGTCGTAGATCCACCTCCGCATAATAATACCTACTTCAAAGATCATTTAAAGGCATTAGCTAATTTTTACCGGCATGCCTCGCGGGATAAAGTCGTGATTGATACCCAGCAATCGGCGATTTTTCCACTTGATGATGCAACGGTCTACCGATTACCTCATAAGATGGCATACTATCACCCTTTCCTCAAAAAGGATTCGATTGACCTGCGCCTGACAGAACTGTTTGTCGCAGCAGTTCGGCTGGCGACTGAGGATTCTGATGTTGATTTCAGCCAGTATCATCTGGTGGTCGTTTTTCATGCCGGGGTTGGTCAGGATTTCGATTTGTTTCTTGATCCGACTCCTTATGATATTCCCTCCGCGTATCTGAATCCCGGCGATTTGGCAAATTATTACGCCGCAGCTGGATTGTCTGCCGATTATCTGCCGGTGGATCGCGGAATTATCCTGCCGGAATCACAGAATCACCTTTTTTATCCCAACTGGGAAGACGTCTTCGGCGGGGTCGCGATTCCGTGTGATTACCAGATCGGGCTCAATGGCACCTTTGCGCTGATGATGGGCTACTTTTTAGGGCTGCCCGGACTCTACGATACCGAGACCGGCAGAACGGGGATTGGAAAGTTTGGGCTGATGGATCAGGGCTCGGCGAATCTGAACGGATTAGTCCCGGCTTTCCCGTCTGCCTGGGAGCGCGAATTCATGGGCTGGGATACACCCGTTTATGCCACCGGTTATCAGAGGATCAAATTGCCCTATACTGAGTCCGGTGCCGATACAACCCTCTGGCGCATCCCGATCAATGACAACGAGTATTTCCTGGTAGAAAATCGTTATAATCACGTCCGTCCGGGAGTTTATCTTGATAGTATTCAATATAAAATTTACGTTGATAATGGCGAGAAGGATTGGCCGGCGTTATTGCCGCTGATTTTCGATTCGATTGGGGCTGAGTTTTCAGCTGTGGGCGTATTTCTCGGGGTGCCGCGCTACGATGTGGGTTTGCCCGGCTCCGGATTGTTGATCTGGCATATTGATCAATCGGTTATTGATGCCAACATTGTCCAAAATCGGGTGAATGTTGACCGCACTCACCGGGGTGTGGACCTTGAGGAAGGCGATGGCGCGCAGGACTTAGGCTATGAATCGCAGCTGATCGGCGCCAATGTGGATAACGGCTGGTACTTCGATCCCTGGTTTGCCGGCAATGAGGGTTTTTGGGATATGAATCCTGATTATCCCCAGGATGATCTCAAGCGGGTTGGCTTCACGGATTATACCAATCCCTCTGCCCGCAGTTATGCTGGAGCATTCACCGGTATTGCCGTGGACAGTATCGGGCCGGCAGATTCGGTTATGAGCTTTCGAATCAGGGACAGCTACTATCTTGAGGGATTTAAAATCAATGAGGGAATTGACTCTACTGAGGTGATTGTGGATTTGAGGGTATTTCCGGTGAATTTCGATTCAACGGATCTGGACAAAGAATTAGTCGTTACCCTAATCTCTCAACTTGGAGGTTATTACCATGGTTTCGATGAATCCGGTGTTAGCATTGAATCGAAATCGCTTGGAGGTGGATCGCCAGAGTATTTTGCACTCTCATACCTTAGCGGTTACTATCATTTGGTACTAATTGCTAGAATCCACTTTAGACAGGGAATTGAATATATTTTACATATTTATTCAATTGATGAAAATGGAAGACTCAATTTTACAGGAAGCCAGGCTATTCCCGGGACATATTTGATTTCGAACATTTATACCTTTCAAAATGAGTTGTTTTTTTGCATGTTAGATGAGGAATCAAATAATTATTTCTTGGTCAAATACCTGCCGACTTCCAACGAGGTTGAGAGTCAGGATTTGGATTATCCGATTTACCAGTTCGTTAGCGATGGGACAATTTTAATAGGCGATACCCGCGCCGGCTCGATCCTCCAGATTGATCCGACTACCCTTGAAACCGAGGCTTTAATTCCCGATTTAAAAACAGGCTCTGTGATAATTGGTTTGGCTTACCTTGACGAAAACGATCAGCTGGATTTAGTCATTAATTATCCCGAACAACTACATCTTATCCGTGATTTTCAGAGTGCCGCACCGGTGAGTTATTATTATTCTGGTCAATTTGATTCGACGCTGGCGTTCGGCGATATAGATGGTGATGGAAGAGTGGAAGTTCTGGCGAAAAACGAGCATGCGATTTTTGCCTTTAATGAAGCTCTGGTTCTGGAGAGCAATTTCCCGATTTCGGTTCCTAATCAATATCCTGGTAAATCCTTTGCGCCGCATCTGCTCACCAGTGATATTGACGGCGATCAGATTCTGGATATTGTCGTTACTTTGGAAGATGTTGGGATTTTAGCTTATAATTATCACGGTCGGCTGATTGCCGGTTATCCGCGCGCCCTGCCGAATAGCCGCAGCGATCAGTCGGTTTTAATGGAGAATACCAGAGGGACATTTTTACTGACAGCTAATCAGAACGGCGATCAGCTGATTGGTTTGTATCTCACCGATCAACCAATATCAGCTGACGCCTGGTATTGCAGCAGCGGTAATCCTTACCAAAGTTACTTTTATTCCAAAAAATCGCAGAGCAATGTGGTAACCGGAAAAGGTTTGCTTAATCAGAAGAAAACTTTCAATTGGCCCAATCCGACGAAAAACGACCGCACGGCAATTCGCTATTATCCGAACGCCGACTGCAATATTGAGATCAACATCTACGATCTCGCCGGAGATTTTATTATGTCATTTAAGGATTCACACCCCATCGTGGCTGATTATAATGAGATTGAGTGGAACGTCGGCGGTGTCGCCAATGGCGTTTATTTTGCGATAGTTAAAGCCACCTCCGGCAGCAAAACCGAAAGCAAAATCATCAAAATTATGGTTATTCATTAGTGGCTGATAGATTTTCAGGTTTTAAAAATACTGTTATTCTCACTCTAACTTTTCTCTGGATTTTGCTTCCACTCAATTTATCCGCTCAGTTTGCGACTTATAATCATCCTGAGTTGGAGTGGCTGAGTTTTGAAACGGCTCACTTTGAAGTCCATTATCACAAGGGAGCCGAGTGGACTGCCTGGAAGAGCGCCGAGATTGCCGAAGCGATCTACAGTCCGGTCACTTCGTTTTATAATTTTAAACCTAAGCAAAAGACCGATTTGATTATCAAGGATATCGGTGATATTTCCAACGGCGCAGCCTACTATTATGATAACAAGATTGAAATCTGGGCAACCCCGTTAGATTACCCCCTACGCGGCAATCATCATTGGTTGTTAGATGTCATTACCCATGAATTTACCCACATTATCTCACTCCAGAAAACCATGAAGTTCGGGTTGTCGGTACCGGGTGGTTATTTTCAGGTGCTTGATTATGAAGATGAGAAGCGCGAAGATGTAGTCTACGGCTATCCGCGGGTAATCAGCTCCTATCCCGTTCCCGGGGTGGTTATTCCCATGTGGTTAGCGGAGGGCATGGCGCAATTTATGTATCCCGGGACAACCAACGATTTGTGGGATTCACATCGCGATATGCTGCTGCGTGACCGAACTCTGAACGGCAAAATTCTTAGCTTTGGTCAGATGGCTTCTTTCGGAAAGCGGGGAATCGGCAACGAGTCGGTCTATAACCAGGGCTATGCTTTTGTCAGGTATCTCGCCGAACGTTTTGGACCGGAGGTCATTCCCAATCTCGCTGCCGCTCTCGCCCAACCTTTTGAATTTTCGATTAATGCAGCCTTGAAAAAGGTAACCGGAATTTCCAGCAAGCAGTTGCATCATGAATGGGTGCAGCAACTGGAAAATGATTATGGAAAATTAACCGCAACTATTCGGCAAAATGAAGTTACCGGCGAAGTCCTGATCAGCGAAGCAACAACTCAATATTATCCGGAATGGAGTGGTGATTCACTGGTCTATCTGCTGTCCAACAAAGGTCGCGACTATTTTTCCCAGACTGGCTTGTATGTTTATGATTTAAGAACGAAAAAGAGCAAAATGATCCAGCCCCGGGTCTCGTCGCGGACTTCGGTGTCACCGGACGGCAAATTTATCTATTATTCCAAGATTTCCAAACCTGACCGACAGGGGCATACCTTTTACGATATTTATCGTTATGATCTGCAGAAAAGGCGCGAGAAACAGGTTACCAAATGGGAACGGGCGTATAATCCGGCAATCTCGCCCGATGGTAAACAGCTGGCCTACATTTCCGGACGGGATGGCACCTCGAACCTTTACCTTATGGAACTGGATTCATTAAAATCGCAGCAGTTGACCCATTATACCAACGGCTTGGAAATTTTCACCGCTAATTGGTCACCCGATGGTAAAACGATTGCATTTGATTATCTGATAGATCACGGTAGAAATATTGCTCTTTATCATTTAAATAACGATCAAATCGAAGAGCTGGACAATGCAGCGTATGATTCCCGCCATCCCTATTTCAGTCCCGATGGACAATGGCTCTACTTTGCCTGCGATAAGACTGGAATTTTTAATATCTATCGCATGTCACCGGAAAGCGGTGAGACGGAACTTATAACCAATGTCACTGGCGGGGCTTTTATGCCGGCGCTGAATGATAAGGGTGAGTTGCTTTATGCTTTATTTGAAAACAGCGCCTTTGCGATTGCCCGGATCGCGGAACCAAAACCAATCGAGCCTGAACTGGCGCACTATTTAAATTATCAGGAAACAATTCCCGGGATGATGTCCGTGGCACAGCTTGATACGGTCGAGCCGGTGAAATACCGCGACCAGTTTTCGCGGATGTTTTTCTTGCCGCGGGTCATGTTAGATTATGGAACCCTGAAACCGGGTTTCTATTTTTATTCGTCGGAGATTTTAGAGCGATTTAATATTCTTGGCGGGGCATCAATCAATCGGCTGAAAGACCGGGATTTGGTGGCGTTGTTGGAATATCATCAATGGTATCCGACAATCTACTTGGAGTTTTATAATATCTCCCGCAGTGTCTTAAATCTTGAGACGACCTATAACGGCTGGCCACTCGAAATGGATTATACCTTTTATCTGACTGAAGCAGTTGGTGGCGTTTCGTT
The DNA here is from genome assembly GCA_964485745.1 of uncultured bacterium. Classification (GTDB taxonomy): domain Bacteria; phylum Fidelibacterota; class UBA2242; order UBA2242; family UBA2242; genus CAZAKO01. Next base: position 3,215 of record CAZAKO010000001.1, on the reverse strand, counting down.
ACCAATGACAGGAGTCAACCAATTTCGGCTGGATGCGATTTATTCAAAATATCGCACTGCTACTGACGAGAGAATTCGGGCAGCCGGAATTTATTCGAATGGTTTCACCTACGATTACTATCGCGGATTTGATTTCAAATTGAGCTGGCAATTTAAAAAAATGATGACAACCGTAAACCAGGAAACGAATCCCGATAACGGACTTATTTTGACTACTAACATTTATCGGAATTATGATAAATTTATTCAGGATTTTGGAATAAATGAGGATTTCGGTACACTGGCGACTAATTTCCGTAACAATTACTACTGGAAAATCGAGCATGAAGGCGAACATTACCACAAATATCCACTGGTCAGGCGACTGGTAGGAACTTTTAGGTGGCAGGTTGGTTGGATATCCAAGTATGATCTTGATTCTTTTTTCAATTTTTTTGCCGGTGGATTGCCGGGACTGCGCGGCTATCCATTTTATAGTATCGAAGGTCGCAACCGGTTTAGCCTGCACTATACCTGGAGATTTCCGTTATTCCGGGAAAAGGAGATTCGGCTATTGTCCTTCGATCTGCAGAATGCTTTCCTGGCGACTTATGTCGAAGCCGGCAATGCCTGGAATAAAGTCAGGGGTTATCCGGGGATGAACTGGTCTGAATTTACCCTGAATGCGGGCGGGATTGTCAAAGCCATCACTGAAGATTTCAAGCGGGATGTGGGGATCCAGTTGCGGCTCAGCGGTTTTTCATTTTATGCTTACCCTACTGCAATTAGTCTGGATTTTGTGTACGGATTAGACGAATTTACGGTGGTGGACAGTCAGGAAATAGCCCATCGATATGGTAAGGAGTGGCGCAGTTATTTAACAATTCTTTTTGGATTATAGAGGAGGCACCATGAAAAGGAAAATTTTACTAATGTCAATCCTGATCGGAATGCTTTTACCGGCAGCTGCCTATGGTCAGCTCTATCTGGCTAACGAGGCATTGCTTAATTCGGATCGCAGTTTGTTGGAAAGTAATCTTAAGTTTAATGCGGTTCCCGAAGATTCGTTTGAATTCAGTTACGAGAAGTCACCGGGCAAAGCCTTTTTACTTTCGGCGATCTTCCCCGGCGCTGGTGAATTCTATGCGCATGCAAGATGGCGGGCGCTGGCATTTGGCAGTGTCGAGATATTTTCCTGGTTGATGTATTTTAGCAACAAGAACAAAGGCAATGACCTGGAAAATAAATATATGCAATATGCCGATACACATTGGGATTTTGATGATTGGATGGAAAATAGCGGCTTGATTGAACAATTCTGCGGACCGCAACATACTCATCCGCTTTTTATCACCTATAAGAAGGATGGTAGCGAACAGGAATTTATGACTGACAAAGATTTTTACGGGGTTTATGATTCTCTTTTAAAGGATGGCGGTCTGATTGAACCGGTTAAAACCCGCGATTTTTATGAAAATATTGGCAAGTATGACCAGTTTGCCTGCGGCTGGTATAATTTTATTGGGACCCAAACGAAAAATGGAGTCTTTGTAGATACTACCATCTATATGAATCCTGCCCGCAATCATTATTTGCATCAGCGCAAGGATTCCAATGACGCCTTGAAAATGGCCACCAATTT
>CAZAKO010000001.1:0-1494 GCA_964485745.1 uncultured bacterium | reverse complement strand
GAACCGAAACAGGAGGTTTCCTGGCATGTGGGTTTGCTGACGGATATTCGCTATAAAAATCCAATTCGCGGCATATCCTTCTCGCTGGCATTTTGACCAATCTATTTTGCATAATTATCAATTGGGGGAATAGTTACAGAGGATTGATGAAGCGGAGGAGGCTAATTTGGGCTTGGGGATTAATAACCAGTTTATTATGGTTTGGATGTGCGGGTAAGAAGCCCAAGCTCGGTCTGGATCCTTATGTCTATTTTAAAAAAGGTGAGGTGGCGTTCCAGAAGAAGAAGTGGGAAGTTGCGCTGGATAACTTCAATCTTGTGATTCTTAACAGTCCCGGAGGGGACCTGGCTGATGATTCCCAGTATTATCTTGGCGAGTGTTATTTCAACCGCAAGGAGTATCTCCTGGCCGTTTCCGAGTATCAACAATTAACCGAACGCTATAATTATAGCCCGTTTGTCGAGGAAGCTTATTTTAAGATTGCGCTATCCTATTTTAAACAGTCTCCCAAATATCCGCTGGATCAAAACAGCTCGTTGAAAGCACTCCAGAGTTTTCAGGAGTTCATCGAATTCTACCCGAATAGTCAATGGTATCCGGAGGCAGAGAGTAAAATCACGGAGATTCGCAATAAATTAGCCCGTAAGGTCTATGAAAGTGGGCGCTTATACCGCAAGCTGGAGGAGTGGGAACCGGCGATTCTGTATTTGGATAAAATGCTGGAAGAATTTTACGATACCGATTGGGTGACACCGGCGAAATTAGAGAAAGCGCATTGTTATATTAAGCTGCGTCAGTTTGATCAATATTTTGCTTTAGTAGCTGAGGGCAAGGAACAAAAGAACAGTCCCGAGATTCAAAAGCGGTTGGATTATTTGCAACGTTTGTATGAACGTGAGCTGCGCAAGATTGAGCGAGAAAAGAAGAGAGCTCAACCATGAGTATCTGCCTTTTCGGCGGGACTTTCGATCCGCCGCACAACGGACATATCCGGATTGCCGCAAGTGTCCGAGAGCAGCTGCAAATTGACACGGTACTATTTATTCCGGCTTTTATCCCCCCACATAAACAGCGCCGCTCCCTCAGTTCAACGGACGATCGCCTGGCAATGCTGAAACTGGCAATCGCAGGAAAAACCGGTTTTGAAATATCGGAGCTGGAAACTCAGCGCCAAGGCGTCTCTTATTCAATTGATACGATTCGGGCAATCAAGCAAGCCCGCAATCTGAAGCGCGATGAGCTTTATTTTCTGATCGGAGCCGACAGTTTGTTAGAGTTGCATCTGTGGAAAGATCCCGAAAAAATCCTGACCGAATCCCGGGTCTTGGTTGCGGCACGCCCGAATTTTGATTTGAGCCGCGTTCGACCGGATTTTCGGTCAAAAGTCGAAATTATTGAATCTCCACTGATGGACATATCTTCCTCGCTGATTAGGGCGAGAATTAAAGAAGGACATTCCATTCTAGAACTGGTTCCACCAGCAGTGGCAGCCTA